>JAFTPQ010000011.1 GCA_017463205.1 Clostridia bacterium | reverse complement strand
AGTTCCATAATACGTCCGAAGTAACCGGAGTTAGGGTCTGCGGGAACAGTTTTGATCAAGCAATCGTAGATCGTACCCGTCGAACCGTCAAGCGAAAGCACGTCGCCTTCCTTGAAAATTTTGCCTGCAAGTTCGAACCACTTTTCTTCTTCGTGCATCTTGATGTCGCCGCAACCGGATACACAGCACGTACCCATACCGCGCGCAACAACGGCTGCGTGCGACGTTTGACCGCCACGTACCGTCAAAATACCTTGCGCATATTTCATACCTTCGATATCTTCGGGAGAAGTTTCCAAACGAACAAGAATTACGTTTTCGCCCTTCTTGCCTTCCACAACCGCGTCTTCTGCCGTGAACACGATTTTACCCGCCGCCGCACCGGGAGATGCTGCGATACCCTTACCGACAACGTTGTTCTTGTCAGCGTCTTTCAATGCTTTCGCATCGAATTGAGGGTGAAGGAGCATATCAAGGCTCTTTGCGTCGATCTGCATAAGTGCTTCTTGTTCGGTGATCATACCTTCGTCGATCAAATCGCAAGCGATCTTAATAGCAGCTGCCGCCGTTCTCTTACCGTTACGGGTTTGAAGCATATACAATTTGCGATCTTGAATGGTGAATTCCATATCTTGCATATCGCGATAATGGTTTTCGAGGATTTCGCAAACTTTCAAGAATTGTTCGTAAACTTCGGGGAACACTTCTTTCATTTGTGCGATGGGCATCGGCGTACGAACACCTGCAACAACGTCTTCGCCTTGCGCGTTGGTGAGGAATTCACCCATAAGCCCTTTTTCACCCGTTGCAGGGTTACGCGTAAACGCAACGCCCGTACCGGAAGTTTCGCCCATGTTACCAAACGCCATCATTTGTACGTTTACTGCCGTACCCCAGCTGTAAGGGATATCGTGGTCCATACGATAGATGTTTGCACGGGGGTTGTCCCAAGAACGGAACACTGCCTTAACCGCTTCGAAAAGTTGTTCTTTCGGATCGTTGGGGAAGTCTTTACCCAATTGCTTTTTGTATTCAGCCTTAAACTGATTTGCCAATTCTTTCAAGTCGTCTGCGTCGAGCTCTACGTCTTGCGTAACGCCCTTCTTTTCTTTCATTTCGTCAATGAGTTTTTCAAAATACTTCTTGCCGACTTCCATAACGACGTCGGAGAACATTTGAATGAAACGACGATAACAGTCCCAAGCCCAACGGGGGTTGCCCGATTTTGTCGCGATGGTGTTTACCACTTCTTCGTTTAAACCGAGGTTGAGAATGGTGTCCATCATCCCGGGCATGGAAGCGCGCGCGCCCGAACGTACGGATACAAGCAAAGGATTTTCCTTGTCGCCGAACTTCATACCGCAGATGTTTTCCATCTTTTCGATGTATTCCATGATTTCTGCTTGAATGCCTTCATTGATCTTTCTGCCGTCTTCATAATACTGGGTGCAAGCTTCCGTCGAAATGGTGAAGCCTTGGGGTACGGGAAGACCGATGTTGGTCATTTCCGCAAGGTTTGCGCCCTTGCCGCCGAGAATTTCACGCATTTTTGCGTTGCCTTCGGTGAAGAGATAGCAATACTTTTTAGCCATAATTTATTTCCTCCAAAATGATTTTTTTCCTTTTTTGTGTTTCGTTTGCAGATAAAACTGCACTTTTAACTATAAACCGCAAAAACGCTCGCGCCGACGATTGTTCGGCGTGAGAAAACTGTTTTTTCAATTTTAACTATTTTATTTTAATATAATTTAAAAGAAATATCAAGTCTTTGACGGGCTTTTTTTGTGATTTTTTCGTAAAAATGTAAAAATTTTTCGTATTTTTTTAAGCAAACTCCTCCTTATCGACATTTTAATCGCAAACTTTATAAAAATTTATATGAAAAATTCCACGCCGCATAACGTGGAATTTTTTTGTCCTTATTTAATTATCTTTTAAAACACCTCATCGCATTAGTACATACGGAAAAAGGCTTTTGTGCCAGACAACAGCTTTTCGTCTAATTTCCAATTCCCGTTTTCATAAATAACGCCGAATTGACATTCTTTCGCCGTTTCGTACAGGTCGTTTCCGTCATATCCCACGATCTTGTCCGACATATCTTCCAACAACCGCTTTGCGTCGGGCGTAAATCGCGACGTCGTGATAAAAATCCCTCGGCAATGCTGCTTGCCTTCCTTCGTCTGCCGATACACACACGCTCCGATAAATTGCTGCAACAGCGTTTCGCCTACCACCCACAACTTTTCATCTCCCTTGTCGGGATCCCAGTTTTTCGACTGTATGTAGATGGTTTCTCTAAATCCCATGCCGTCTGTCAGCTCAATTTCTCCGTCAATCCCCCCGTCGTGGTCGCCGCCGGAAATCTTTAACCCTTCCAAACGCCTGCCATTACGCATCGAATACCTTTCCAATAAATATACCGAATAATATTCAAAATAATCGCCGCCCAACGTCCGCATCTTCTTTAAAAATGCCTCGCGCAATTTTTCATCCGCCGTCATCACCTTCGGCTGTACGCTTCGCACCGTCTTCACACTCAACCGTTCGCGCATGGGCGATACTTTTTTTACAGTTTCATTTTTTAACGTTTCTTTCCCGTCTTTTACTTCTCTTTGTTCGGGTCTTTTTTCCGTTTTCAACGCTTTTTCTTGCGGCTTTTCTTGCTTATTCGCCCTTTCTTCCGCAGATTTTTCCACCGCCTCGGCAACTTTCGTTTCCTCTTTGATCGCCGCCTGTTCCGTCGGTGTTTCAAGAGGCGTACCCGTCGGCGTTTCCGTTACCGCCACCGCAGGCGCAACCGATTTTTCTTCCGCTTTGAGCGCAGTTTTTTCCGTTTTCGGCTTAACGTCGCCAAACAAAAAGCTCATATCCATCACAACGCCTTTTTTCGCGACCTCGCCCTTTTCTTTCACTGCGGGAGGATTGTTGACAACAGGCGTTTTTTCAACATTTTCTTCTGTGGTTTCCACAGGTTTTTCCACCGCTGTTTCCACCGCGTTTTCTTCTTTCAACGCAACCATGGGTGTACCGTTTCCCGTATTTTTACCTTTTACGACCTCGGAAACCGTTTCCGCATTTTCGACCGTTGCAAACGTTTCGACCGCCGCCTGTTCTTTCTCGCTTTCAACGGTTTTTCCCGCCGTTTCGACAACTTTTGTTTCTTGCGTTTCCGCCTTTGTCTTTCTACCCCGTTTCTTAGGCGCAGGCTTTTCTTCCGTTTTTTCGGGCGTTTCAGGCAACGGTTCGGGCGCATTTTCAGGCGTTACGGGCGCAACGGGCGCAATAGGTTGCAACGGTGCGGCAGGCAAAGGTTCTGCCTTATCCGTTTTAGCCTTCTTTTCCGTTTCTTTATTGGCTTTCACCGTTTTTTTCGTCGCTTTTTTTACTGCGGCGAGTTCCTCTTTTTCTTCGGAAACGTTTTCCTTCGCCGCGTCCGCCTTCACTTCTTCCTTTTTCGCCTTCGCGCGCGTCGTCTTCTTTTCGACAGACTTTTCTGTTTTTTCGGTCTTTTTTGCCGTTTTCTTTACAGGCTTTTTCGGCTCTTCCGTCTGCATCGTTTCCACTTCCGCCGCAACGGGCAAACGAGCCTTCAACGCATACATGCCCCCCTCGTACGCCACGTCGCTCTCCTTTTTCATAATATCCAACACCGAGCCCACGCGCCCTTTTACGTCGTTGATATTATCCGTGTCTTCTCCACCGAAACGTTCGGTGTACAATCTTGCCGTTTCATCGATCAATTCGTTATGTTTATACGGTTTCACCGCCAACACTTCCCGAATGATATTTTTGGTTGCGTCCTTTTTCTCTGCGCGCGTGATCGTCGGCGCAACCGTTTCTTTTTTTGCATTTCTTGCCATACGTAATCTTCCTTTTTCTTAATTTTCTTCGTACAGACGGATCAATTCGCCTAAATTGTCGAACTGCTCGTCCGTTTTGTCGGTGAGAAAGGCTTTCAACAACCGCAACGCGCGTTTCTTTCCACCGCTCAGCTTGTCCTCCTCGTACGCAAGACCTTCGCATTTGCGTAAGGTGTAATAGGTGGACACACTTGCCCGTTCCCCCCGCGAACAACGTTCTGCCGTCGCGAAACGACCGTCGGCAAAATCGAACCATAATTGCTCCCCGATATCGCCGTCACATTCTTCATAATACCCCAAATCGAGGGGATAACCGCTTTCACGCAGGGCAATCAACATAAAAGCGATCAAAGGTTCGGCAACGTCCTCTTCTGCAAGAGAAAGCGCCTTTAAACATTCGATAAGCCCGATAAACAAGCCGTCGTAACCGGCGTCTTCGGGTAGGATACACCGACACACTTCCGCCGCCGCGCACGCCGCGTAAAACCGAAGCAGATCGTAACGGAGTTCAAAAAAACTTTCGTGCAGATACGCCCCCGTCACGGTGTACCTGCCCCCTTTTTCCGCCAAGACGTATTCGGCAAAGCAAAAGGGTTGCGCGGAAAACGCAAGTTTGGCTTTGGGCTTTTTAACACCGCGGATCCCGGCGGTAATTTTGCCGAGCGACGGAGAAAACAACGTCAGCAATTTATCGTTATCTTTATAATCGATCGATTGCAACACGATCGCCTCCGTTTTTACGTCCATACCAAAACCTCTTTCGTTTTTTCGCCTTTTCTCGTTTGGCTTCGTTTGCCTCACTTCTTTCGCATCAGATCGTGATAGAGCATATAATAGCTGATATTGCCTGTTTTTTCAAACAATTTCCACGCCATTTTTGCCGCTCCGTTTTCCTCGTGCTTGTCCCGCATACACCCTTCTCCTCTTTTCCACAGTTTGCGAAAAGACGAAAGGTTTTATACGCCGACCGCGCTCTGTCAACGGTTTATCCGTCCGCCACCCAACGCACGATCCTTTGCATCTGTTCAACAGTCCCGCCTACGTCAATTGCGATCGTCGCGCAGATCTTCATAACCGTATTCGCGCAACATATTGGGGCGATCCCGCCAATCCTCTTTCACTTTGACGTACGTCGTGAGAAAAACTTTCGCGCCAAGGAACTTTTCCATATCCTGCCGTGCAAAGGACGAAACTTCTTTGATCGCCTTGCCCTGTTTGCCGATCAAGATCGCTTTGTGATTCGCCCGTTCGCACACGATATCCAAGTTCACCTCGTACACGCCCCTGTCGTTTTGCTGAAACGTGTTGATGACAATGGCGATGCCGTGCGGAATTTCTTTGTCGAATTTCAACAAAATCTTTTCCCGCATAATTTCCGAAATCATAAACCGTTCGCTCTTGTCCGAAACGATGTCTTCTTCAAACACCTTGTCCCCTTCGGGCATTTGCTTCACAAGAAACTCTTTCAAAGCGCGGACGTTTTTCCCCTTGCGCGCAGATACGGGGAACACGTCGATGTCCAGCCCCGAATCGGAAAATTTCGCCATGTCCAAAGGAATATTTTCCTTGGGCATAATGTCGATCTTCGTATACGCAACCGCCATCGGAATATTCAACGCTTTGTATTTGGCGATCAGAGAAAAATCTTCCTCCCCGATCCCATCGTGACCGTCCAAAACGTATAAAATGAAATCAACCGAACGAGCGCTGGTTTCCGTCGTACGCATCATCATATCCGTCAAAGCGTTGCGCGCTTTGTAGATCCCCGGTGTGTCCACAAATACGATTTGATAATCGTCCTCCGTCAACACGCCCAAAATGCGATCGCGCGTGGTTTGAGGCTTAGGCGAAACGATCGACACCTTTTCCCCCACCATTACGTTGATAAGCGTACTTTTTCCTGCGTTTGCTCTGCCGATCACGGCAACGTATCCACTTCTCATTGTTTTTCTCCTTAATTTTCACGAGTGATCCCCAGTTTCGCAAGGATATATTCTTCCTTTGCGCGCATTTCGCTTTTTTCTTCGTCCGTCATATGATCGTACCCAAGACAATGCATAATGCCGTGTACAAGCAAATAATGCAATTCCCTTTCGTACGAATGACCGTATTCTTCCGCCTGTTCTTTGGCGCGATCGCAACAAACCGCAACCGATCCCAGCAACAAATTGCCATCTTCGTCCATTTCAAACGGATGCTCGTCCGCGCGGATCGCCTCGTCTTTGATTCCGTCTAACGCAGGAAAACTCAATACGTCCGTCACTTTATCGATCGAGCGTTGCTCGCGGTTTAAACGACGGATCTCCTCTCCGTCCACAAAGATAAATTCGATGACGAGCGGCGTATCCGTTTGCACAAACCCTTCCATCGCCTTTTCCAAAGCGGAAATCTTTTCGGCGGGAAATTCTTCCCCGTCGCAATCGATACGAAACATATTCATTATACGTTTTCTCCCTTTGTACTGCCGTCTTCATTGCGCTTGTATTTGATGTTGGGATATTTAATTCTGTGATGATATACCCCCGTCAACGTGTTCACCAGCGCCATTCGTATCTTCGTCAGATCCCCGATCGTAATATCACATTCGGCAAATTGTTCCAAATCCATACGTTCTTCGATAACGGCGCGGATCGCGCGTTCGGCGTCTTCGGGCTTGCGTGAATTGGTGGCGCGCACCGCCGCTTCCGCCGCGTCCGCAATCATTATGATCGCCGCCACTTTCGTCTGCGGCTTCGGTCCGAGATAGGAAAAGTCTTCTATATTCAATTCGCCGTCCGTCATCTTCAATGCTTTCGCATAGAAATAACGAATGGGCATCGTGCCGTGATGTTGAATGGCTACGTCTGCGAGAAAATCGGGCAAATGACTGTTTTTAATCAACATATACCCGTCTTTGGCGTGCGAACGAATGATATCCGCCGACAGTTCGGGCGTCAGTTCGTCGTGCAGATTGTACGCCCCTTGGTTTTCGGTGAAATGCTCCGGCTCGTGCAATTTCCCGACGTCGTGATACAACGCCGCCGCGCTCGCCTCCGCCAACTGCGCCACCATCATCGAATGGTTGTACGTCCCCGGCGCTTCGTCTTTTAACTTTTTCAATATTTTTGCGTCCGAGCTGGTGAGTTCCCGCAAACGGAACACCGTCAAACAATTAAACGCGCTTTCGAAAATGGGCAAGATCGCCAAGAAAAACACCGTGGACATCACGCCGCCGAACAATCCGTAGCCCATACGCGTCAATATCCCTTCAAACGCAGGCATTTCCCCGACCAACACTTCGCCTCGGTTGACGAGCGTGGAAAGTTCGAGCAAGAAAATGATCAAATCGATCGGGATCACGATCAGTACCCCGATCCCCACGACGCGGAAACGAGTTTTCGCTTTGTCGCAGAAGAAAATGGCGATCATTCCCGCCGAAAAGGAAATGATCAACGACGAATAATATTCGTTTCTGATCTCTGTTCCCGGCGCAACGAACGTATCGATAATAAACATCAGCAAAGCGCTGATAATGTTGAGAAAGATCGCTTCTCGGCGTCCCACCAATACAAAGATCATCAACGCTACAAACGCCACGGGGCGCGCGTAAATATCGATTTTCTGTTCTAATAAATAGGACATGATCAAGTACAGATCCAACACGAAAAAGATCAGCGTGATATTTTTACCGCTGGAAATAATTTCCTTGTTTTCAAACAAGAAATAAAAGTACATGATCGTCGTCAGCAAAAAGGTGCAAAACAAAGCGTATAAATAATTCGCGCCGTGCTGTTCCATATGCTGACCGAGATTGCCGAATTTATCGTATAACAACAACAATGCGGCAATGCCCGACAATAGAACGAAATGCAGGAAAAACAGCAAAATACTTTTCAACGTTTCCTGTTTTGTCCACGCGATGCTATATTTTTTCACATTCATCTTCGGTTACTCTCCTTCCAAGCTCAATTTGCGGCTTTTATCTTCCGATCTCATCTTTTTTATCCCGTCTTTGGGCTTTTGTTCTTTTCGTCGTTCTTTTTCCGATCGCGTTTCCGCGTCTTTTTCGTACGCGCGAATGATCCGCATTACCAACGGATGACGCACAACGTCTTTCGCCGTCAACCGACACACCGAAATTCCTTCCACGCCCTCTAAGATATCGGTGGCGTGTACCAAACCGCTGGCTTTGCCGTCTAAATCGATCTGCGTAACGTCCCCCGTTACCACCATCTTACTGCCTTCGCCCATACGGGTGAGAAACATTTTCATTTGCTCTTTCGTGGTGTTTTGCGCTTCATCCAAAATGATAAACGCATTCGACAGCGTTCGTCCGCGCATATAGGCGAGCGGCGCGACCTCAATACTGCCCCGCTCGAGCAATTTTGCATACGTTTCCAAGCCCAACAATTCTTGCAAAGCGTCATACAACGGCCGTAAATAGGGATCGACTTTCTCGTGCAGATCGCCCGGTAAAAAACCCAATTTTTCGCCCGCTTCCACCGCAGGACGGGTGAGAATGATCTTTTCCACTTGTTTGCTTTTAAACGCCGACACCGCCATACACACGGCAAGATACGTTTTGCCTGTTCCGGCAGGTCCGACACCGAACGTCACCGTATCTTTCTTGATCGCGTCTACGTACGCCTTTTGTCCCACCGTTTTGCATTTGATCTGCTTTCCGCGCGCCGTGATCGCCACCACGCCACCCGTTAAAGAAGCGATCTCACCGGCTCTGCCTTCCCTTGCGAGCTCGATACAATACGCCATTCTGCCCTTGTCGATCTCCTCGTTTTCCTCGACAAGCCGCACCAGCGACGACAACACTTGTCCGCCGAGTTTTACGACTTCGCCGTTTCCCTCCAAACGGATCTTCACCCCTTCCACGTAGGCAACGACGCCCAATTCCCGCGAAAGGAAATTAAGATTTTCATCAAACGCGCCCAAAATTTTCGCCAGCTTGTCTACCGAGCCTGCGTCGATCGTTTCCGTTGTCCGTTCGTACGTTGACAATTGTATTCTCCTCCTTGCGCCCGTCTTTGCGCCCGCGTATCTGCGCGCATAATGCGCGCTTACGCTCTCACGCGAACGCGCATAGCACGCGCACGCGTATATGTTACGGCGATACATTTGCTCGCCGTCTAATTGGTTAAATTGATCGTCTCTATTACCGTATACCCGATTTTCACCTGAAATAAACCGTTTTCGCCGATAATCGAACTTTCCGTGATCCGATCCCGATCGGAAAGCTGCAATTTTAAATAAGCGGCGGCAAATGCTTCTTCGGCGGTTTCCGCCTCAAACGTTTCTTCCAAAACGCAAGCGATCGACGCCCGCGCAATAGGTTCAACGCATACCTGCCCCCCGTCTTCCGTATAAAAACGGTTTTCCACCAACGTTTCGCCGCAACGAACTTCCTCCCCCGCTTTTTTCAATGGCGTTCCCTTCAAAGCCGTGATCGACAACAACGTTCCCGAATGTTTCGCCACCATATTTTCCTTGTCTACCCGATACAGCGCAAAAGGGCTTAAACGCACCTCTACCAACAAACGGTGACCGCTTTTTTGCAAGGAACAAAATTCTACGCCGTCCAAAGCAAGGATACGGGCGCACACTTCGTCCTCTTTCCCTTTCCGATAAACGCAAAAAGGCGTTATGCCGCTTTCTTCCAACGCCGCAAGCGTTTCCCTGCGATAGATATCCGTACCGATATGATCGACGGAAAAAATCCACATATCGGAAAAAAGCAATAACACGGCAAACAGCAAACCGCCAAGCAACAAACCCAATCGACGTTTTAAAAAATCGAAACAGGTGGCAATACCCGAACTGCCCACTTTTTTCACCGTAAACGGATGGTATACGGATATATTATAACACACATTTGGATAAATTGCAAAAACTTTTTCACTATCTTTTCGGCTTACACTGAAAAGTATTTGATTTTTTTTCACTTTTTTTGCGTGATAGACGGCAATTCCTTCCCGTTTAAAGCGCAACAGAGCGCGTTCGGGCATAATCCCTTCCAATAAAAAACGATCGAATGAAGTAAAAAGCGACACGACTCACCTCTTTTGGGAACGGGCGTTAGAGGAACGGGCGCGATTTTGTTCGTCCTTTCCGTTTTCCGCGCGTTGATCCGTTTCCACCGATAGCGAAAAAATATTTCCCGCAATCTGTAAATCGCCGTCGCAATATTTTTTTATCGATAAGTTCTCCCCTTCCACCACCAGCCGATCGTGAGGAAAACATAAGGATATCCGTTCGTCGGAAAATTCTTCCACCGCTTTCACGTTTTCAAAATAACCGCCGCCCCGCGGAATGATACTGCACCGCGCAAACGCCACGCCGTCCGTGTCTTTAAAAATTTCGTCATACAGCCGCATATATCCGTTTTTCCTCCAAAAACAATATATGCGATCCGCCGTTATAATATGACAGCCTACAACCGCAAATAAATGACCGACACCGTGTACGCGTTGAAAGTTAAAAACAGAAAAAACAAGCCTACCGTGTACGAGTTTATTTTTTACGGATTTTTATTGCAAAAATATAAATTCATCGCAGACATGGGTATGGCTAATGTTTTTTACATTATCCTATCGTTTGCGATAAATTTGTTTTTATGCGAACTGACCGTTGTACAAACGCGCGTATGCGCCCTTTTGTTTCAACAACTGCGCGTGCGTGCCCTTTTCCACCACTCTGCCCCCTTCCATCACCAAAATACAGTCTGCGCCGATGATGGTGGACAAACGGTGCGCTACGATAAAGGACGTTCTGCCTTCCATCAACGTATGGAATGCGTCGCTGATTTTAAGTTCCGTTCGGGTATCGATGGAAGACGTAGCCTCGTCCAAGATCAGCATAGGCGGCTTCGTCAACATGATACGAGTGATGCACAACAACTGTTTTTGCCCTTCCGAAAGATTGCCGCCATCCTCCGAAAGCAACGTATCGTATCCCTTTTCCATACGCTTGATAAAGCCATGCGCGTGCGCCGCTTTCGCCGCCGCAATCATCTCCTCGTCCGAACAATCGGGTTTGCCCATTTTTAAATTTTCGCGCACTGTGCCGCACTTTAACCACGTTTCTTGCAACACCATGCCGTAATGCTTCCGAAGCGAGTTTCTCGTAACCGAACGTACGTCTTGCCCTTCAACCAACACTGCGCCCTCGTCCACGTCGTAAAAACGCATCAACAAATTGATCAACGTCGTTTTGCCCGATCCCGTTCTTCCGACAATGGCTATTCGTTGCCCTTCCGAAACCTGCAACGACAGGTTTTCGATCAATTTTTTCTCCTTTGTATACGAAAACGCTACGCCGTTTAAACAAACGTTGCCCGTTACGTTTTGCAACGGTTTATTTTGCCGATCGGATATTTCTTCTTGCTCGTCGATCAATTCAAATATCCGCGCCGCGCATGCAAACGCGCTCTTTAATTCGGTGATAACGCCCGAAATTTCGTTAAACGGTTTGGTGTACTGATTGGCATAGGACAAAAACTTCGTCAAACCGCCAACGGTGAATGCGCCGCTTGCCACGTCAAACGCCCCGACAAGCGCCACCAACGCGTATACGAGATTGTTGATAAACCGAGTGGACGGATTGGTAAGAGAGGAATAAAACGTAGCGTTCATCGAAGCCTTTTCCAGCCGAGCGTTGATTTCGTTGAACCGCCGTTCGTTTTCTTCCTCGTGTGAAAAGGCTTGCGTCGTTTTCAAACCCGTCAACGCTTCTTCGGTAAAAGCGGTCTGCTCGCCGCGCACACGTGTTTGTTCTTGGAAGAACCGATGCGTATGCGTTGCGACAAATCTTGCCACAAACAAGGACGCAGGCGTTACCACTACCACGATCAGCCCGATTTTCCAATTGGTGACAAGCATAAACGCGATCGTACCCAAAATCGTCATCAAGCCCGTGAAAAATTGCGTAAACCCCATCAACAAACCTTCGGAAAATTGATCGGCGTCCGCTATGATACGGCTGACCGTATCCCCATGCGAATGAGTGTCAACGTATTGCAAAGGCAACGAGCCCAACTTATCAAACGCGTCCTTTCGCAAATCGCGTACGACGTTGCAGGAAATGCGATTGTTGCAAAGGCTGAGCAACCATTGACTGATCGCCGCGATCGCCACCGCAACGCCCGTTTTGGCAAAAATAGCAGTGAGCGACGTAAAATCGACGCCGCTTTCCACGATACAATCGATCGCATCACCGAAAAATACGGGAACGCATAAACTCGCCGCCACCGTCACGACAGAACATAACAGCGTGCCGATCAACGACATCGGATACCGCCCGACGTAACGCAAAATACGTTTTAACGTTCCGTTCTTGTTTGGAGAGGTGGTTGCGAAACCGTTCTTTTTCGCGCTCATACTGCCGCACCTCCTTCCGTTTCATATTGAGAATAATAAATTTCACGATACACTTCGCACGTTTCCATCAACCGATCGTGCGTGCCGATCCCCACCGCTTTGCCGTCGTCTAGCACAATGATCTTGTCCGCATCCCGCACCGAAGACGCGCGTTGGGACACCACAAACACCGTCGTTTTCAATTCCTTTATCGCGCTGCGAAGCGCCGCGTCCGTTGCGTAATCGAGCGCAGACGATGAATCGTCCAAAATCAGGATTTCCGGTTGCCGCACCACTGCGCGCGCAATGGTAAGACGTTGTTTTTGTCCGCCTGAAAAGTTTTTACCGCCCTGTTCTACGGGCGCGTCCAAGCCGCCTTTTTCTAAAATAAAATCGTCCGCTTGCGCAACACGCAACGCCGCCCAAAGTTCTTCGTCCGAGGCGTCCGATTTGCCCCACTGCAAATTTTCACGCACCGTTCCTTTAAATAAAATCGCTTTTTGCGGCACGATCCCGATGCGTTTTCGCAAACTGTTTTGTATGCTTTCACAGCGCACGTCCTTGCCGTCAACGCATACCTGCCCCCCACTTACGTCGTAAAAATGCGGAATTAGATTGACAAGCGTCGTCTTTCCCGAACCCGTTCCGCCGATCACCCCGACCGTTTCTCCTCGCTCCGCCGTGAAGGAAATATTTTCCAACGCTTCTTCTGCGCCCTCCACGTAACGAACGGATACGTTGTCGAAAAGGATAAACGCTTTCGATTGGCTGGGTTGCGAACAATTGCCGTCTTTTTCCACGATCAGCGACGGTTGCATTTTTAAAACCGCTTCGATACGGCTGCCGCACGCCGCCGCTTTCGTCACCGTCACGATGAGATTGGCAAGCTTGACAAGCTCGATCAAAATTTGTCCCATCAAATTATACAAAGCCAACACACTGCCTTGCGAAAGATTGCCGTGATCCACGCGGATCGCGCCCGTCCACAGCAAAACAATGATGGCAAGGTTGATAAGCACGTAGGTGAGCGGATTGGTGATCGCCGCTACGCCGCCGACAAATTTCTTTTCCTTGGTCAACGCTTCGTTACGACTGTCAAACAAAGCGCGTTCTTCTTCCTCTTGGCAAAAAGCGCGCAACACTCTTGCGCCCGTTAAATTTTCACGTGTGGATAACAGAACTTTATCCAATTTTGCCTGCGTTTTTTTATACAGCGGCATACAAATGAACATAACCGCAAACACCACCACGGCAAGCGCGGCGATCGCCCCCATAAATACCCCAAACGAATTGGGATCGATCAAGCACGCCGTAACCATCGCCCCGAATACGATAAAGGGCGAACGCAACAACAAACGCAAAAATAAATTGATTCCCGCTTGCAACCGATCGACGTCGCTGGTCATACGCGTCAACATCGTGGACGCGCCCATTTTATCCACGTCTTTATAACTGAGCGATTGCAATTTTTTAAACAGGTCACGCCGAATCCCAGCCGAAACGCCCGTCGCCGTCCGCGCCGCAAAATATTGCGCCACCACCGCAAACAACAAGCCGACCAAACCAAACCCCGCAAGCACAACGCACATCCATACAATGTACGGTCTGTCAGCGTTGGGGTATCCGCCGTCGATCCGCGCCCCCAAGCCTTTATCCACGATCAAACTGACCACGAACGGCACCAACAGCTCGAACGTAGCCTCCAACAATTTAAACAGCGGGCCTAAGAAGCTCTGCCATTTATACGGTTTAAAATAAGTGAGAATTTTTTTCATATCGATTTATTATACCACGCCAAACGCCGAAAAGGCAACAAAAAACACTTCCTTATTATAAAAGAGATTTCAAAACAACGCCGAAAATCGGCATAAAAAAGGGACAAAGCGACGCTCTGCCCCAAGTTTTACGTTTATTCTTCTTTCGCCTTGGTTTGTCCTTCGGTTTGATCCTCGGCAACCTCGGTTTCTTCCTTTTCCACGTAATCTTCCAACAAATATTCGTACAATTCTTTGTATCCGCGAATTTCCACCAAACGTTCGCCGTTTTCCGTCGATTCGAGGTCCTCATTGGCGCGATATATACGGAATGCGTTGATCAATTTGTTGGTGAACACGGCAAACACGATAAACACCGCCAACGACGCCGCTCCGCAAATTATCGTCGGGATCATATAACGATTGTCGGGCGTTTTGAAATTTTGCAAAATGAAATGCACCGTCACGCCCAGCGCCGCAACCAATAACAACGTGACTACGCCAAATACGATCGCGCTGGTTTTTAAACGTTCTTTTAAATAAACACGGCGCTTTTGTTGCTTGCTTTCCACCTCGTCCGCAAGCGGCGTTTCCTCCGCCGTCAACTCCGCCAAACGTTTTGCAAATACGTCGTGATAGGTTTGTTTGATCTCTTCCATCGCAACGTATCCCATATCGTATTCAAAGCTTTCAACGCCTTCTTCCACATACTGTTCTACAAATGCGTCGGGATCGGTGAAATCCGCAGTTTTTGCGCGGCTTTCCCCTACGCGACAACGCCCCACCAACGCGTTCCACGTTTCGTCGTCTTTTGCAGGATCGACAAACGACAACGCTTTTTCAAATTTTAATTGCGCCGCCTTGAAACTGCCCGTCACCAAGAGTTCTTCCCCCTCAACGCAGAACTGTTCGCAATCGGCTTTTCTGCGCGCGATCGCTTCTTCCTTTTCTCTCTTCTTTTTCGCCGCTTCTTCCGGATCGAGTCCGATTAGATCTTCGTCCGTTTCGTCCTCGTAAACAGGAAATTCAAACGAAATTTCTTCCCCGTCGCCATCAACGTTTTCCGCATCTTCCGCGCCGCCCGTCAATTCGTCCGTCACGTCCACGTAACCGTCTTTGGTCTTTTTCAAACGTACGCCTCTGCCGATTTCATCGTCGATAATTCTTTCTTCCATGCCTTTTCTCCCGTATTGTTATATCCTTATCTCCGCGCGGTTATGCGCGATTTTTTCATTTTTCCTGATTGCCCAACCTTGTTATTCCTCGTTATTCCTCACCGCCGTCCGTTTTCAATGCAAACGGATTGTGCCAAATACGCTGTTCCCGATCGGGGTTCACCGTTTCCACCACGAAAGCGCGAAATTTCCCACGATAACGGCTCTGCGCCCATTGACATAATTCTTTTGTTTCGAACATCGCCAAAACGCAACTGCCCGAACCTGTCATCACCGCGCCCAAAGGAGAAAATTCCAACGCTTCTTTCATCGCCGTTTTTACGTCGTCGTTCAACGTCGTTGCAGGCAAAAAAAGATCGTTCATCAAATACCTGCCTACGTCCTTTTCGCTTTTTTGCAACAATGCGGATATGCAGTTCTCCGTTGCGCTTTCCTGTTTTTTAGATGCGTTTTCCCGTTTTTGCAGTTCGTCGTACGCCCGATAACAAGCCCCTGCCGATATTTCCGATTGCGGACACAACAACAAAAAATGTAACTTGACATCGGTTGGAATAAGCGTCACTTGCTCTCCTCTGCCTTGCATACGGGCAAACCCGCCCGTCAGCATATAGCCCGTATCGCTTCCAAGCTCGTCCGCAAGCCCTTTCAGTGCCGCTTTATCCGTGATCCCGTACAGCTTCGCCATACCGTTTAACACGCCGCAAATATCCGCCGACGAACCGCCCAAGCCCGCTCCGATGGGAATATTTTTATAAATCGTGATCTGCGCGCCGTTGACGCCGAATCTTTCGGAAAAACGCTCCGCCGCTTTCAACGCATTGTTTTTTTCGGGCGGAATACTTTCGCTGTCCATTCCGTGCATTGTAATACTGCTTAACCGATCTTTCCGCTTTTTCAGTGCGATCAGATCGAACAGATCGACGCTTGTCACTAACGAATCGAGCTGATGATATCCGTTTTCTGCACCGTTGATCTCTAACGTTAAATTCACTTTTGCATAAGATCTTACTTTTACTGTATTCATCTTCCCGTCGCTTCGCCGCTTCATTTCATCGAAAAACGGCGAGGAACAGCCTCGCCGCGCTCGTTCTTATTTTATTGTAGCATATTTTTCCCAAAAATTCAATATTTTACAGCCGTTTTGCCATATTTCTTCTTGTATTTTTTGTGAAATTTATTTAATTTGCCGATAAATATACAATTTTTTTCCCTCTTTCAACGGAAATTCCAACTCAGGATTACTGTTTTGCAATTCTTCGGGCGTACAGCGCAAGCGTTTCGCAACCTGCCAAAGATCTTCCCCTGCGCGCGGAATAAACACGGAAAATGCGCTGTCATTTTCGGGATACGCCTCCCCTTCCGTCACTTCGCTGACATATTCCCAAGTCCGTTCTTCGTAAACGCGCACGCACAGTTTCAACGTTGCCTCCGCTTCCGTTTCGCCGCTCTGTTTTTTGCGTACGTTCAAGCCGCAAACCGCACAATCGACTTCCGCCACGTCCCCGTCGATTTCCAGAGGAAACAAAAAAGGCAACGAAAGACTTGTCGAACGGTATCCGCCATCCGCGCCGCGCATGATCACCTCTGCCAGCACCGCGCCTTCCGCTTCCATTCCGCGTTCCCCTTTTCGACAGGTGATTTCCGCGCGCGGCAACACCGACGCCTGCAACACGTAATCCCCTTCGATCGCGGGAGATAACGCCGCAACTCCGCTCACCCGTTCGGTACATTTTACGTGCTTCGTCAAATACCTGCCCCCGTCGTTTGACTTTTTCAACTGCAATTCCGACAAGGTGGAATAGGCGTCGTTGACAACGGGAAATTCTTCCTGCATAGACAGGAAACACTCCGCCGAAAGGCAATAGGAAAAGACGATTTTACTCTTTCCTTTTTCCTCGTCCGTTCCTGCGGACAGATGCGCCGATTTCACGTTTACTTTCGCCCCCACCGTGATCCGTCCAAATGCTTCGTCGCTGGGGATCTGCAATTGGAAGGGAATCAAGCGTTCGTACGAACACACCGATTCGTCGCTGCGTAACACGCAAATATTGAGGTTGAGTTCCCCCTCTACGTGGATCTGCCCTGCGCCCGCCGAAACGTGATTGACGACGGCGGTTTCGCTGTGCAACAAAATATCCCCGACGTATTCTGTTTCGAATTCGTCTTCCCCTTCCGTTTCGCCGGAAATACACAACGTTTTACAAACCGTCATCGGTTTTCGATCGACCGTGATCCCATCGCCGCCCAATAAATATTCGATTTGTTTACTGCCGTACACCGTTAAAGCGGCGTCTACAATGACAGAAATATACAACCCCGAACCTTCTCTGCGATACGTGACGTTTTCTACGGACAGCGCCGCCTTTGCAAAAGAGGCGGGCGTTACGGCGTTGCCCTCCGCTTTGTGAAAAAATTCCGCGCCCCGTTCCGCTCGACATATTTTCTTTTCACCATCCTCGTACACAACGCTTAACAACACTTTGCCGTTATACGTCACCTCACCGTCGGCGCAAACGCAATCGGCGGGAATCGCTTTGGCATACACCGCCAAAATACCACTGATCTCACTGCCGGGCAAACGACATTCCACGATCGATTGACTGCGCAAACGGCACACTTCCCCTATGTAACGATAAGTTTCATAATGCGGTTTTATTGACATTTTATTCTCCTTTTCCGTTTTATTTGCCTATCTATCCTATGATGCGTTTTCGCAAAATAGACCAATCAAACGCAAAGAAAGGTATAAAAACCAAAATTTGGGAGCATACTTATCGTATGATTAAACCAACCAAAAACATCAAAGACGTTAAACAAATGGTAAAAGATTGTTCGGCACAACACGTAGCGGTGAAAGTGAATCTTGGCAGAAACAAAACAATGAGCTATTCGGGAATATTATCGGGGATTTATCCCGCCCTGTTTACCGTGAAACCCGACGACGAGGGGTTTTTAGGAAAAACAGCCTATTCTTATTCGGACGTGCTGTGCGGCAACGTAAAAATCAAACGGTTGTGAAAAAAGAACTCGCTTTTGGCGAGTTCTTTTTATTGATCTGTCGCTTTTACAGCACTTTTTTCAAAAATTGTCCTGTGTAACTTTCTTCCACCTGCGCCACTTCCTCCGGCGAGCCCTCACAAACGATCGTACCGCCGCCGTTGCCTCCTTCCGGCCCTAAATCGATAATATGATCCGCCGTTTTGATGACGTCTAAATTATGCTCGATAACAAGCACCGTGTTGCCCCCCTCCCGAAGTTGCAACAAAATTTTGATCAGTTTGTCTACGTCGTAACTGTGCAAACCTGTTGTCGGTTCATCCAAAATATACATCGTTTTTCCCGTCGAACGTTTAGACAGCTCCGTCGCCAACTTCACACGTTGCGCCTCGCCGCCCGATAACGTTGTAGAGCTCTGCCCCAGCTTGATATACCCCAGCCCAACGTCGTTCAACGTCTTTATCTTATTATAGATCGTCGGTACGGGCGCAAAAAATTCGCACGCTTCTTCCACCGTCATATCCAGCACGTCGGAAATGCTTTTGCCTTTGTACTTCACTTCCAGCGTTTCGCGGTTATACCGTCTTCCTCCGCAAATTTCGCACGGGACGAAAATATCGGGCAAGAAATGCATTTCGATCTTGATGATCCCGTCCCCGAAACAATGTTCGCATCTCCCCCCTGAAATATTAAAGGAAAATCTGCCTGCCTTATATCCGCGTTCCTTGGCGTCGGGCGTCATCGCAAACAGATCGCGTATCGCATTAAACACTCCCGTATACGTAGCGGGATTACTGCGCGGCGTTCTGCCGATCGGCGATTGATCGATGGCGATCACTTTATCAAAATATTCCACTCCTTCCGCTTTTTCATAATTGCCGAGTTTATGTTTCGCGCCGTTATGCGTATTGGCAAGCAAAGGATATACGATCTCGTTGACGAAACTCGATTTACCGCTGCCCGATACGCCCGTCACGGCAGTGATCAGCCCCACAGGCACTTTCACGTCTACGTTTTTCAAATTGTTTTGCTTGCAACCGTACAGTTTCAGCCATTTATCCGACGGCGTTGCGCGGACGATCGGCGTTTCGATCTTCCGTCTGCCCGCCAGATAATCGCCCGTGATCGAACGGGGCTCTGCCATAATCGTTTCTTGTGTGCCGCAAGCCACCACTTCGCCGCCGTGTACCCCCGCTTTGGGTCCGATATCCACGATATAATCCGCCGCGCGCATCGTGTCTTCGTCGTGTTCCACTACGATCAGAGTATTGCCCAGATCTCGCAAACCTTTCAAAGAATTTAATAATTTTTCATTATCCCGTTGATGCAAACCAATGCTCGGTTCGTCCAAAATATACAAAACGCCCGTCAATGCACTGCCGATCTGCGTTGCCAAACGAATACGCTGACTTTCACCGCCCGATAACGTCACCGCCGTCCGCGTCAACGTTAAATAATTTAAACCGACGTTTCGCAAAAAGCCCAAACGGTTGTTGATCTCTTTGATGATAGCGTCCGCGATCAAATGCTGGGTGCGCGTCAATTGCGTGCTTAAATCGTCCATAAAATCGCACAATTTATCCACGGACATTTCGCAGACTTCCCAAATATTTTTTCCGCCGACCAACACGGAAAGCGCTTCCTTTTTCAAACGTTTTCCACCGCAACCGTCGCAAGGCGCGTTGCGCATCAAACGCTCGATCTCCCCTTTTACGCCGTCCGACGTGGACGTGCCGTATCTCCGTTGCAAGTTGTTGACGTAACCTTCCCACGTCTTTTTAAAACTGCCCGAAAACGAACGGGTTTGATAGGACATACTCACTTTTTCGTTGCTGCCGTACATCAAAATTTCGTAGATCCCCTCGGGAAGATCTTTTACGGGTACATCCAACGAAAAACCGTACGCTTTCGACAGCGCCGACAATTCCATCAATGCCATCGAATTAGAACCCAAACTCCAACCCGTCACCTTCATCGCGCCTTCGCGCAAGGTCTTATTTTTATCGGGGCAAACCAAATCGGGATCGACAAATTGTTTAAAGCCCAACCCCGAACAGGTGGGACACGCGCCGTACACCGTGTTAAACGAAAACATTCTCGGTTCAACTTCCTCCAAGGAAACGCCGCACTCGGGACAGGCGTAATTGATCGAATACAAATCTTCATCGCCTTCGCGATCGATCACGACAAGTCCTTCCGCCAATTTCAACGCCGCTTCCAGACTGTCCGTCAAACGCTTTTGCACGGTGGGCTTCACCACCAGCCGATCGACTACCACCGAAATGTTGTGTTTTATATTTTTTTCGAGCTTGATCTCCTCTTGCAGATCGTACACGATCCCGTCGATTTTCACTCTGCCGTAACCACTCTTTTTAAACCCGGCGAGTTCTTTTACGTATTCCCCTTTTCTGCCGCGCACAACGGGCGCAGTGACAAGGATCTTACTGCCTTCGGGCAGTTCCATAATTTTATCGCAGATCTCGTCCACGGTTTGACGGCGTATCTCTCTGCCGCATTTGGGACAATGCGGCACGCCGATACGCGCAAACAACAAACGGAAATAATCGTAAATTTCCGTCACCGTCCCCACCGTCGAACGAGGGTTGCGCGACGTCGTTTTTTGATCGATGGAAATAGCGGGGGACAATCCTTCGATACTTTCCACGTCCGGCTTTTCCATTTGTCCTAAAAATTGCCGCGCGTATGACGACAAACTTTCCACGTATCTTCTTTGTCCTTCCGCAAAAATAGTGTCAAACGCCAACGTCGATTTTCCACTGCCCGACAAACCCGTAAACACCGTCAATTTGTTGCGGGGAATGGTAAGATTTACGTTTTTTAAATTGTTCTCTTTCGCGCCTTTAATAACGATGTCTTCTTTCATATTTTTTTACCTTTTTTTATCTCAACGCATACCTGGGTACGGCGTTATGCCGTTTATGATGATTTTTGCGCCTTTCGTAATTTCATTTTCAATTCGGCTATTTTTTCCCTTATTTCGATCGCTCGCTCGAAATCAAGCTGCCCGCTGGCCACTTTCATCAATGCTTTCAATTTTTCTATTTCATCGGGAATGTCCTGCATCTTGATATCATCATCCGTCTTTTTCTTGGTGATATTTAACGTGGAACGCACTTCTTTGATGATCGTTTTCGGCACGATGCCGTGCGCTTTATTATATTCGTCCTGTATCTGCCGACGGCGGTTGGTTTCCCCGATCGCCCGTTTCATACTGTCCGTCATCACGTCCGCATACATCACTACGCGCCCTTCGCTGTTTCGCGCCGCACGCCCGATCGTTTGAATCAACGCCGTGTCACTGCGCAAAAATCCCTCTTTGTCCGCGTCTAAAATCGCCACCAATTTCACTTCGGGAAGGTCGAGCCCCTCCCGCAAAAGATTGATGCCGCACAATACGTCGAATTCTCCCAATCGCAATCCGTTGACGATATCGATACGCTCTAACGTGTCTACGTCGCTGTGCATATATTTCACTTTTACGGCGTGTTCTTTTAAAAAGTCGGTCAGCTCCTCCGCCATACGTTTGGTGAGCGTCGTGATCAACACCCTGCCCCCGTCGTTGATGACGGTGTGTATTTCCGACAACAGATCGTCGATCTGTCCTTTCGTCGGTTTCACCGTGATTTGCGGATCGAGCAACCCCGTCGGACGGATCAACTGCTCCACTTTTTGCCCGGCCTGTTCCAACTCGTACGGCGCAGGCGTAGCGGACACGCACACCAACTGCGGCACGCGCGCGTCAAATTCGTCAAACGTCAAAGGTCGGTTATCGTACGCCGCGCGCATACGAAATCCGTAATCGACCAAATTTTTCTTTCTCGATAAGTCCCCGTGATACATCGCGCGGATTTGCGGAATGGTCATATGGCTTTCGTCGATGAACACCAAAAATTCCCCCGAAGGGAAATAATCGAGCAACGTAAAGGACGGTTGCCCCGGTTGCCTGCCGTCGAAATAGCGGCTGTAATTTTCAATGCCGCTGCAATAACCGATCTCACGCATCATTTCCAAATCGTGTTCGGTGCGTTGCTTCAAACGCTGCGCTTCTAAAATTTTTCCTTCTTCCTCAAAAGCGCGCACTTCCCCCCGAAGATCTTCTTCGATCATAGCAAGCGCACCTTTCAATTTCTCCGTCCCCACCGCATATTGGCTGGCAGGAAAAATCGCCACGTGCGACAATTCGTTCAGTTTGTTGCCCGTCAACGCTTCTACTTCGTAAATTTTTTCGATTTCATCTCCCCAAAATTCCAAACGGATCGCCACTTCCGAATTGGATGCGGGAAAAATTTCCAACGCGTCGCCGCGCACACGGAAAGTGGAACGCTTAAAATCCATATCGTTGCGCGCATATTGCAGTTCGATCAATTTCCGCATCAACGCGTTGCGTTCCCACTCCATACCGGGGCGTAAAGACAGGGACAAGCGGAAATATTCCTCCGGCGCGCCCAGCCCGTAAATACACGAAACGGACGCCACCACCAACACGTCTTTGCGTTCCATCAGCGAGCCCGTCGCACTGTTGCGCAATTTATCGATCTCGTCGTTCATGCTTAAATCTTTTTCAATATACGTATCTGTTGATGGAATATAACTTTCCGGCTGATAATAATCGTAATACGAAACGAAATATTCAACGCGGTTTTCGGGAAAAAATTCGCGAAATTCGTTGCAAAGCTGCGCCGCAAGCGTTTTATTGTGAGCGATGACCAACGTCGGGCGGTTGACGTTTTTGATGACGTTCGCCATCGTAAACGTTTTACCGCTGCCCGTCACCCCCACCAACACTTGCGTCCGCATTCCGTCTTGTATTCCTTCCGTCAACCGCTCAATCGCCTGCGGTTGATCCCCCGTCGGCACAAACGGCGCGTGTAATTTAAAGTCCATTTTTATCCTCTCGCTTTTGCGTTGCGCCTTCTCCCCCTACCTCATCTCGCAATCGCACAAATAAACAAATGTTTGCCAATATTATAACACACTTGATAAAAAAAGTAAACCGTATGAACGCAACTTTTTTAAAATATGCGTTTCAGCAACAGCCCGACGAGAAAGGCGATCACCGCCGATGCGATCGCCCAAACCAACTTCAACGCTACGTTACGGCGCATTTGCGTATAGCACCGTTTAAACGCATACCCGTTCGCCCGCAAAGAAATGACGTACATTTTTTCTCCTTTGCGTTCGGAAGACAGCAATTCGAAATAATCGTCTAACGCCAATGCGTTTAAAATCGCCTCCAAACTTTCTTCCGTGTATTTCTTTCGCACGGGAAACAACGCAAGAAGTTCGGCAGGGGATATCAAACATACCCCCTTTTCATGGCAAAGCCCATACACCGCATTCATCACCTCGTTTTCCCGTTTGTTCAACATATGCTCCCTCGTTTTTATATAAGCCGCTGTCTAGCCGCGCCAATCGCTTTTGTTTGGTTTTTTTGAAATTCATCGCGTACATGCCCGCCACGTTTACTTTTCGCCGCGTACATGGGTGCTGCATTTTTATTTAGTATAAGAGAAAAAACTTTGCTTTATTCGTGAAAAAATTTCCCTATATAAAAACTTTTTTCCCTCTTTTTTTCCTCATATACTATCTTTTTTGAAAAATATATGGTATAATAATAAAAATCAAAACCATACCGAAAGGTATTTACAGGAGGTTTTATGCCTGCAATCTATACGCACGTCGAATTCGGCGAAGAAGTTTTGGAAATGTTGCCCCCCGCTTTTCGCGAGGTGAAGGGCAAATACCCCGAAGCCTTTTATCTTGGCACGCAGGGACCCGATCCGCTGTTTTACCACAAGATCATGAAGAAAAAAGCAAAAAATCCCGTTCGGAAAAAGGGCTGGGATCTGCACGCGGATTCTCCCGAACTTTTCTTTTTAAACGCGGCGAAACGCCTTGCGGTAGACGATGAAAACCGCAACGATTTGGGCTATTTCACCCCCAACACCGCAGAAGCGGCGTATATCATCGGCTTTTTATGCCACTTTACGTTGGATTCCACCTGTCATCCCTATATCGACGAATGTTCGGTAAACGGTTTGACGCACGCGAAGATCGAATCGGAATTCGATAAATTCCAATTTAAAAAATTCGATCCCAACGCAACGTTGCGCGGTTTTAACACGGCGAAACTGTTCTATCCCAACGAAACGGCGAAAAAAACGAGCGCAAAAGCTTTAAACGTCCCCGAAAAAAGCATGAAAAAAGCGATGAAATCAATGTATAAGATCAATCGCCTGTTTTCGCACAAATGCGGCTTTGTCCACGGTTTTTGCCATACGGCGCTGACTCTTGTGGGCAAAAATAGAAAATTGGGAGATATGTTCGTACATAAAAAAGACGACAAACGTTGCAAAAAGATCAATAAAAACCTGTCGCAATCGTTTAATTCGGCAATCAACGTTGCCGCTCTGTTGATCCGTGATTATTTTGAAGACATCGACCGTTTCGTAGCGGACAACAAAATTGCTTACGAATGTTTCCGTTATAATTACAGCGGCGTAGAAGTATAACGCCAACGAGGAAAAACGGAGGAAAAACAATATGAGAAAAAGCAAAAAAACAAACGGATTTACAAAGACGGAAAAAAATTGGATCTTGTACGACGTGGCAAATTCTGCCTATACGTTGTTGGCGACGGCGTTGCTTGCCTTCTATTTCGATTTTCTTTCCCCTTCGGAAAGCCTTACGTCCGTATGGGGCTTGACAAACGTCATCGTCACTATCATCGCCGTCATTCTTTGCCCGATCATGGGTACGTATGCCGATTTCAGTAAAAAAGGCGGCATTTTTCTAATGTTTGCGCAAATCGGATTTATCGGTTGTGCGGCGCTGTCTATCTTCGGCGCAATTTCCACGTGGAAATATGCCGGTATCCTGTTCTTGATCGTATATATCATCACCGAAGTTTGTTATACGTCCGCAAATGTGTTTTACGATTCGATGTTGTCCGACGTCACGACGGATAAAAATATGCATAAAGTGTCGGCAAACGGTTACGCTTGGGGTTATATCGGCAGTTGTATCCCCTTCATTCTTTGTTTGATCGTTTACGTTCTCGGTGATATGGTGTTGGTGGAAAAAGTGGGCGGCGAAGTCGTCAACAAACCGTATTTGGGCTTGGCATTTTCCCTTTGCTGTATGATCACGGCGATCTGGTGGATCATCTTCACGATGCCCCTCGTCGGCAGTTATCAGCAAAAACACTTCTTACCCAAACCCAAACACCCCATCAAAGAAACGTTTACAAGATTGGGTTCGATCTTTAAAGAATTGGCAAAAAACAAAAAAGCGTTGTTTTTCCTCATCGCATACTTCTTCTATATCGACGGTGTGCATACCATCATCAAAATGGCAATGAGCATCGGCAACGACTTGCAATTTGAAAATTTCGGCACGGTGAAATTGGTGATCGCCCTGTTTGTAACGCAGATCGTCGCTTTCCCGTTTGCCATCTTATTTGGAAAACTGTCTTCCAAATACCGCTCGAACAGCCTACTGATCGTTTGTATTTGCGCGTATATGGCAATCGGCGTCCTCGCCGTTTTCCTGCGGCAAGAATGGCAATTTTGGGCAATGGCGGTGGGCGTCGGAATGTTCCAAGGCGGTATTCAAGCCATGTCCCGCTCCTACTTCACCAAAATTATTCCCGCCGAAAAATCGGGTGAGTTTTTCGGTATCTACGATATTTTCGGCAAGAGCGCCGCAATCGTCGGCGTGGGGTTGATTTCGTTGCTCAGCGCGATCTTCCCCCTTTCGGAAGGCACTTGGATCAACGTCAGCTTGATTCCGTTGCCCATTTTATTTGGGTTGGGACTGATCTTCTTCTTGGTTTCTATGAAGATTCCCTCTTACAGCGCGGAAACCGAAAAGCCGTCAAAACAAAAGTAAAACCGACCTTTCGATCGATTACAGAGCCCCTTAACACTGTGGTTTTAAGGGGCTCTGTTTTTATGTTTTGATATTTTTTATTTTGCATAATAAACGTCGGCAAACCGTTGACATTTTTTACAAAATGTGGTATCATAATTCCCGTTGTATTTTAAAGCATAAAATAATAAAATTTTTTAAAGGAGAAATATATGTTACAGTATTTCAAAAAAAACAAGTTTCACATTTTAGCAATGGCTTTATGCCTGTTTATGTTGGCTTTCGTCAGCCTTACGCCTTTTACATATAAAACGGCATTGGCAGACGATTACGACTGGCAATCGGAATATACCGTTGAAGAAGTTTCTTCTTTATATACTAATAATGAATCCGAATCCAGTGTTGATGAAAAAAATTTTAGTTACTTAAGAGCCGTAAAAAATTGCATCTCATTCGACGACTATGATCATTTAGTCCTTGACACTGGCGAGGCTTATTCTGTTGCCGACGTAGAAGCTGTTGAAGCCGTTGAAAAGAATATACAAGCAATGAATGAATTAGCAGATTTAGGATTAGGGTACATAAATGAAGATTTCGAATTTGTTTTTGATGAAGAATCCAACAGTTTTTATCAATTAGCAAAAAGTCGCAGTCTTGCCTTTAAGCTTACTTGGAGAAAAGCAACTTTATATTGTTACGATAATGACTATGCCACGGCAATTAGCACCCTTTTTCTCGCCGTAAAACTTGGAACTTCATTATTAACACACTCTGTTACAGATATGCTAACAATTTATTCAAACTCTTTTGAAGTTCAAAACCTGTTACAAAATGCTAATTATTATATCTATTCTGATATTTGCAGTAATATCAATGATGAAATCTTTTGGGAAGTAATAAATTTTAATGTAGGCGTCAATGCTGAAGCTTATTATCAGATAGCCGATATAATTAATAAAGTCTTAAACTCAATTTCAAAAGGTTGTATTTTTATGACAGCATTTAAAATTATATGCGACTTAATTTTACCTTCCTATTTAGATTGTTTCATCACACTATATACTACTATTCATTTTGGAAGCGGCGTAAAAGTTTCTGGTTGTTGGTGGCCCTCAAGACGTGACACATTAGGGGTTTCATTGGAGGCGATTTAATGGTTATTTCTATTTTATTGTTGTCAGTTTCCATTGTTTGCGCTGTTATAGGCATTTGGGCGATTTTTAACAAACTTCTCCCGTTGCTGGCATATGTCGCTAATATAACCGATGACAATGAACCACTCGAAAAAAAACAACGAATGGTTAATCATTCTTACCGTTCTTTTTGTTTAATCTGTTCTACCCTCGGCGTGATTTCTGTTAGTATCATAGTCCTTAATTCCTATCTCGTCGAAAAACAACTGTGGGGTAAGTGGATACTTCTTGCATTTATTGTCCTCGGAGCGATTTTAGGTTTTACCATTTCACATAAAATCTCTAATTTATTAGCGAATAAAAATTTACATACTTTGGAAGTTTCGTTCGAGAAACTCAACCCCATTATGTGTATTATCGTTTCTTTCGGCGGCGTAATATACAATATCATCTATTTCGTCCGCTGTTTAATTTTAGGTTTATTTTAATTTATTTTAAAGGTGTTTTATGGCGATACCTTTTTTATTAACTGTTATTTCTATTTTCTGCGCAGCGGTTGGCGTATGGGCAATTTTCGCCAAACTTTTGCCATTGCTAAATTACGTTGAATTCTCCGAAGATACCCCCGAAGAAAAAGAAAAAAAATTCTCCGTCGGCTATTCCTCTTTCTTCTACATATCCTTTCTTGTCGGATTAGGTTCGTTGCTTGCCTCCTTTTTATTTACAACACGTATCGAAGAAAAAGTTTGGTGCGGTTGGATTATGGGAGTATTCCTCATAATTGGGCTCATCGTAGAATTTGTCTTTATCTATTGGCGGAATAAAATATTTTTTAAAAAACACCAAATAGGACATAAAACTACGTTTTTTATACGCAGCAAATACCCCATCTTTTTCATCGTTATATCCGTCGGCGGAGCGTTATACAATATCATCTATTTTATTCGCTGTTTCGTTTTAGGTTTGTTTTAATTACAATGGAGGAACGCTTATGTTGCCGTTTATTTTATTAACGTTGCTTTCGATCGCCACGGCTATCGCTTTTTTGGCATATCTTCCATATCTATTGAAGAAAACCTCAAAAGAAACGGAAAGATACGATTCAACAACAAGCAAAGCAGAGGCATTACGATGGGCATTTTCTTGCTATTCAACTGTTTCGCTGATTTGCCTCATCATTTCATTGGGTAGCGTGGTGCTAAATGTTTCTGTCGTTATGAAAGAAACGTTTTGGGCAGGTTGGTTTTTCCCTGCTTTTATCATCGTCGGCGGACCATGCCTTCATATCCCCTTAATGAAAGCCTTTCAACGTTTAACCAAACAACACCAAGTGGAGTTTAACACAACGCACTATCTTTTTGGTGGCACTGCATCAAGTTTGATTATCGGCGGAGCGTTGTATAATATCATTTATTTTATTCACTGTTTGAGTTTAGGTTTGTTTTAATTACAATGGAGGAACGCTTATGTTGCCGTTTATTTTATTAACGTTGCTTTCGATCGCCACGGCTATCGTTTCCATAGCCTATATTCCCTATTTATTAAAAAAGACGGAAAAGGAAATGGAAAAATACGACTTAAAAACAGGCAAACAAACCTCTTTTGAATGGGCAAACACTTGCTATATGCTCGTTTCTTTAATATGCGGCATTATTTCCATAGCTTGCGTGCTGTTAAACATCTACGTCGTCATTGGAGAAAAGCCTTGGGGGAGTTGGATCATCGGCGGTTTTATCATCATCGGCGGTATTACAATTCAAGTGATCCTTCAAAAACTTTTCAACGATCTTGCAATCAAATACCAAATAAAAAACAACATTAATCACCAAATTAAAGGGTTTATGACTGCTTTTTCGATCGGCGGAGCGTTGTATAATATCATTTATTTTATTCACTGTTTGAGTTTGGGTTTATTTTAATTTATGGCTGATACACAGTAAAACGGCTCGGTTATGGAATTTCCACAACCGAGCCGTTATTTTTTCACTTTTAACAATCCAACATATTTTTCACGCTTTCCAATACAAACGTCGGCACTTCGCTGCCCGTCGCCTTTTCAATTTCCGCCAGCGTTACTTCGCCGCTTAACACACATACGGTGTCCACCCCCGCATTGTTGCCCGACGCAATATCCGTATACAGTCTGTCGCCAATCACTACCGTTTCCGCCGCGGTAAACCCGAATTTTTTCATCACGGTGTAAATCATTTGCGGCTGCGGCTTTCCGATAAAAATAGGTTTTTTGCCCGTAGCCCGTTCAAGACTTTGACACATCGAACCGCAATCGGGAATATAGCCGAACTCCACAGGGCAAACCCAATCGGGATTGGTGGCATAATAGGGAAGATCGTGCTTGGTCAACATTTTGCACGTTGTATAAATTTTATCGCCCGTAAATTCGGGATCGAATCCAACAAGAATGGCGTTCGCTTCGTCCGTATACTCGGTGGTGACGCGCAACCCCAACGCCTTATATTCTTCCACCAGCGAACGCGTCGCTTGCACGTAGATCAAATCGTTGGCAAACTTTTCTTTCAAAATATCAAACGCCGCTTGCGCAGACGTAAAAAAATGTTCTTCGCGGATATGGGTTAAACCCAAACGGTGCATTTTTGCAACGTAATCTTTCACCGAACGGGAAGCATTGTTGGTGATGAACACATACCTGCCCCCCTCGTTTTCTATTTTTTGCAACAATTGCGGCACGCCGTCAAACAGCGTTTCGTCTAAATACACTGTACCGTCCATATCGAACAAAAACAACTTCTTTTTCGCCAACACGTCGGCATTTTTTCCAAAATAATCGACCATTCTTTTTTCCTCGTTTGCTTCGTTGTTTTTTATTCTTCGCTGTTCGTCGCGATCAGATCCGCGCCGTCGCAAATATTTTCCACGATCACGTCCCCGATCTTCACAGGTAATTTACAGACAACCGCGTTGATTTTCTCCATAACGGCAAACAACTGATCTTTCGGGATCGGCTCGCTGGTTTTCACAGGCACAAGCCCCCCGTTTTCCGCGCGAACGGTACTTGTCAACACTCGTTTGGGACAAACGACTTCCGAAGACGCGTACGCTTTTCCGCGCAAACAAGCGTTTCCTTTCACGGAAAGCACCTGTTCGCCTTCAAATTCCACTTCGATCGTGCAACCGATGGGACACTCGATACAAGTCAGTGTTTTTTTCATACGTTCACCTCATTTTCCAACGAAACAACGATATTTCCGTCTATTTCTTGCAATTTTTGTTCTGCCAACAACAGCGTTTCCATTTCGCCCGGCACGCAAATTTGTTTTTTTCTGCTAAGCAACACTCGATCGCCCGACGTCACTTTGATCGTACAATTGCGGAAGGTGTTGGTGACGCGGAAAAACAGTTTCACGTTCCCCGATATGTTTTTATCGATCTTCTGCGGAAGTGCGTACGAAACGTTTTCACCTGCACTCACGTCGATCGCGCAAGCCGACGATTTACCCTCTAAAACATACTTCGACGCATACCTGCCTGCCACCTCCGCTTCTTCAGACACAAAATCCACCAGATCGTGTACCTGTAAAACGTTTCCGCAAGCAAAGATCCCGTCCACCAACGTTTCGCGGTTTTGATACACCACCGCGCCTCTGGTTTTAGGCGAAAGCGGCACTTCCGCCTCTTTCGTCAGTTCGTTTTCGGGGATCAAACCCACGGAAAACAGCACTGTATCGCAATCGAAATGCATTTCCGTCCCCGCGATCGGTTGACGGTTTTCATCCACTTTGGACACGACCACGCCCGTCACTCGCTTTTCCCCTTCGATTTTCGTGATCGTATGGTTTAAATACAGCGGAATATCAAAATCGTCCAAACATTGTGCGATATTTCGTTTCAAACCGCTGGAATAGGGCATTATCTCGCAAACGGCAAGCACTTTTGCCCCCTCCAACGTCATTCTGCGCGCCATGATCAAGCCGATATCCCCCGAACCGAGGATCACCACTCGTTTGCCCGGCAAAAAGCCTTTGATGTTGACGTATTTTTGCGCCGTGCCTGCCGAATAGATCCCTGCGGGTCTGCTACCTGCAACGTTTAACGCGCCGCGGCTTCTTTCCCGACAACCCATCGCCAAAATTACCGCCTTCGCTTGCAAAACGAGCATACCATGTACGGGATCAATCACCGTAACTTGCTTATCCTTCGTCAGCGAAAGCACCGTCGTCCCCGTCCAAACTTCGATATTTCTCGCCCGTACTTCCTCGATAAAACGAGCGGCATATTCGGGGCCCGACAAACTTTCTTTAAACCTCGTCAAACCAAAACCGTTGTGGATACACTGATTTAAAATTCCGCCCAACCGAACGTCACGTTCGATCACCAACACGTCTTTCACGCCGTTATCATAAGCCGACACCGCCGCCGCAAGCCCCGCAGGACCGCCGCCGATTATGATGATATCATACGATTTTTTCATTTCGTCACCCCCGTTAATAAAGACGATCCCTTTCCGTTTTTCGTCACTTCGAAAAGTTCGATCCCCTGTTCTTTCGCCAATAATTCGGCAACGTACGGCTGACAAAAACCGCCTTGACACCTGCCCATACCCGACCGTGTGCGGCGTTTCACTCCGTCGATATCACGCGCAGGCGGATTCTCGCGGATCGCGCGTAAAATTTCCCCTTCCGTGATCTGTTCGCAACGGCAAACGATTTTGCCGTACGACGGGTCTGTTTTTATTATCGCATTTTTTTCTTCCAATGTCAAGTTTTTAAAGAAATAATCGGGTTTTCTTGTCCCGTTAAATTTCTTATTTTTTACAAGCGGCATCTTTTGACTTAACCACGTTTCCACAACGTATTTTGCAATTGCGGGAGAAGCGGTGAGCCCCGGCGATTCGATGCCTGCGCAATGGAAAACTCCCTGTGCCGTTTTGCTTTCTTCCAAAACGAAATCGTGCCGATCGCTGTACGCACGAATCCCCGCAAACGAGGTGATCGTATTGTACAGAGGGGGATTTTTTGTCATTTTCTTCGCTTTTTCAATGACAAACGCCAAGCCTTGCGCGGTCGTTTGCGTATCCGCCGTCCTCTCGTCCGCAGTCGGCCCCAATAAAATATTGCCGTCCGCCGTTTGCGTTACCAATATACCTTTCCCCAATTTCGTCGGCGTGAAAAACAGCGTATGCGAAACAAAATCCCCGCTTTCACGGTCTAATAATACGTACTCACCTTTTCTCGCCCCAACGCACAGATCATCGCCGACAAGTGCGGCGATCGCGCCGCTATTCAGCCCCGCGCAGTTGACGATATATCTACCCTCAACTTCTTGTCCGTTTTTCGAGCATACCACATACGTTTCGCCCTTTTCGTCCGCTTTTCGAGCGATCGAAGTCACGTCAAAATCGTTATACAGCGCCGCGCCGTTATCCATTGCGTTTCCGATCGCTGCGATCGACAATTCGTAAGGGCAAACCACGCCGCTCGTCGGGGCGTACAAAGCCGCCAACGCCGTATCGGAAATATTTTTCTCCATTGTGCGCAATTCTTCCTGTTGAACAATTTCCAAGCCCTTTACGCCGTTTTCTTCCCCACGTTTTTTCAACGTTTGCAACGTAGCGATCTCCTCTTGTGAAAATGCCACTACCAATGCGCCGTTTCTACGGTATTTCACGCCGAGTTCCGCCGTGACGCCCTCCATCATCTCGCTGCCGAGCACGTTGAATTTTGCTTTCAACGAGCCGGGCATTGCGTCATAGCCCGCGTGGACAATGCCGCTGTTTGCCTTGCTTGCGCCCATACAAACGTCGCTTTCCTTTTCCAATAAACACACCGATAAGCGATATTCTGTCAGCTCCCGTAAAATCAAGCCCCCGACAACACCGCCGCCGATCACGATCACGTCAAACATTTTTTCCTCCATACGCTTTGTTTATTCGACTTTTTATGACACTTCTATTATATTATAAATAAGCAAAATAAGCAAAATGAATTGCGCAATTTGCCATTTTGAACGCAAATATTGCAAACTTTTCAAAAAAACTTGCTCATTTTGACAAAATTTGCAAATATCAAGGCAAAATGTAACGCCTCGCAACATATGCCGCGAGGCGTTTTTATCCTATTCCGTTGAAAACATTTTTATCGCATAGCGAAAAGCGCCGACCTGTTTTTATCCGTTTCTATTGCTCGACTTTTTAAGCCATCAAACTTTTTCCTTTTTTGATCGGTGTCGGCGCAGAATTGACCATGGCGATCACTTCCACCTCCACCAGCACGTTTTTCGGCAATGTTTTCACCGCCACGCAACTGCGCGCGGGTTTGGTGGTGAAATATTGCCCGTATATGCCGTTAAACGTTGCAAAATCCCCCATATCCGCCAAAAAGCAAGTCGTTTTTACGGCGTTTTCAAAACTGCTGCCCGCCGCTTTCAACACTTCGCCGAGGTTTTTCATCACTTGTTCCGTTTGATCTTCGATCGTAATCGCCTCCACGTTGCCCGTTGCGGGATCGATTGCGATCTGTCCCGACGTAAACACGAGATCTCCACAGATCATCGCTTGCGAATACGGTCCGATTGCCGCAGGCGCATTTTCCGTTGCTACTTTTTTTAATTGTGCCATCTTTATTCTCCTTTTAATTTAACAATTTAAATCCGTTGTCGTTTAATGCGTTGCGGATCTGCTGAATATGTTCGAAATTTCTCGTTTCCAGCACGATACGCAAATAGCACCCGTTCACGTCAGAACCTTCGCTGGCGCGTTCGTGCCGTACAGACGTTACGTTTCCGCCCAGATCGGCAATGATCTGCGCTACGTTTTTCAACTGACCGGGTTTATCCATCAATTCGATCATCAATTGGCAATTTCTGCCCGACATGATCAAGCCGCGGTTGATCACACGGGAAAGAATGGTAACGTCGATATTTCCACCCGACAATACGCACACTGCTTTTTTGCCTTTTAAATCCACTTTCCCGAACATTGCCGCCGCAACGCCCACCGCGCCTGCGCCTTCCGTCACCAATTTATGTTTTTCCATCAACGCCAAAATAGCAGCGGAAATTTCATCGTCCGAAACCGTCACCACTTCGTCTACGTATTGGCTGCAAAGCTGATACGTAAGGTTGCCCGGTTTTTTCACCGCAATACCGTCCGCAATCGTCGAAACAGAGGGCAACTCTTCAATTTTCCCCTGCGCAATTGCATTTTTCATCGACGGCGCGCCTTTCGCCTGCACACCGTACACTTTCACGTTTGGATTCATCGTCTTGATCGTATAAGCGATCCCCGATATCAAACCGCCGCCGCCGATCGGCACCAATACGGCGTCCAAATCGGAAATTTGTTCGGCAAGTTCTAACGCGATCGTCCCTTGCCCCGCGATCACGTCTTCGTCGTCAAACGGATGCAAGAAAGCGTAGCCCTTTTCATCGCGCAGAGAAAGCGCTTTTTGATAAGCGTCGTCGTATACACCCTCCACCAAACACACTTCCGCGCCGTAACTTTTCGTCGCTTCCACTTTGGAAATGGGCGCGCCGTCGGGCAAACAAATAACGGCTTTTATTCCGTTTTTCTTCGCCGCCAAAGCCACCCCTTGCGCGTGATTCCCCGCCGAACACGCCACAACGCCGCGCGCTTTTTCCTCGGCTGATAAACGCGTCATCTTATAATACGCGCCATGATCTTAAACGAACCTGTGATCTGTAAATTTTCCGTCTTCAAATACAAATCGACGCCTTCGCACAATTTCGGTGCATGAATCACGTCCGTTCTGCGAATAACCCCTTTCAGCGCATTGCGCGCCCGATATACATTATCGATCGTAAGCATAATTTTTTCTCCTCGTATCCGTTTATTAAAATATAATTAATATCTTTTCGCTTTGTTTCAACGCATACATGGTATGCGTATGTTTTGTTTTGACGATTTTTTTCAATCCCTCACGTCAACGGCAATCCCTTTTATAAGCCGAAAGCAGACTGTTGATAAACTGTTCTGCCCCGCGCGCCGAACGGCTGCCTTTGCGAAGCGCAAATTCTTCCGCTTTCAACTCCAATTCTTTTTCTTCAATCGAAAGTCCTTCCCTTGCCGCCAATTCTTTCACGATCTGCAAATAGAGTTGTTTATTCGGTTTTGTAAACAGTACGGTTAAGCCGAAACGCTCGGATAAAGACAACGTTTCTTGCAACGTGTCGTTTCGATGCACGTCATCCCCGTCGCGATCGCCAAAACTTTCTTTGATGATATGCCGACGGTTGCTGGTGGCATAGATGACGGCATTATCCGCCGTTGCGCTTGCCGAACCCTCCAACGCCGCCTTCAGCATACTGAAATCGTCGTTATTTTTATTAAAAGAAAGATCGTCGATGAAGATGATAAATTTTAACGGATTGCCGCTGATCCTGCCCATCACTTCGGGCAATAAACGCAATTGATCTTTTCGCAGTTCGATCAGGCGTAATCCTTCTTTGAAAAAATGATTTACCATCGCTTTCACCGTAGAAGATTTCCCCGTACCCGCGTCGCCGCAAAGCAACGTATTTGCCGCAGGTCTGCCCTCGATAAACGCGCAGGTGTTGTCCAGCACTTGCCGCCGCTCTGTTTCATATCCGATAAAGTCGTTTATATCAATTTTGTCGGCGCTGACGATCGGTTCGATTTGTTTATCGTCCGACATACGGAACATACAGTAAGAAGAAAATATCCCGTATCCGTATTTCCCGATTTCACGCAATCTTTTTTGATACAAAGCACCCATGTCTGCGTTGAACGAATCAAACGTGGGGATATCTGCCAACGATACGCCCATATTTTCGGCAAAATCTTCCGCCGTTAATGCGGCAAATTCCGAAAAAATATTCAATTCCCGCTCGGTCGCCGTCACGATATGCGGATTTACTTCCTCACCTTTGGCAACTCCTTTTATATACACGTTTTCATCGGCAAACACCAATTTTTGCACTAATTCCGTTAAATTTCCGCCGTGACGATAGATTTCCGCAACAAACCCTGCGTAAGAATCCATCTGCGCGCACCCGTCCTCCCCTTCGTCGAGAAAACAGTATCCGCCGAATTGCGTAAACAAAGGGTGTTCTAACACGCCGCGAAAAACAGCGCAAGAACAGAGCTTTTTATGCAATTTTTGCAATTTATTCTCCATTTTTTACACCTTTTCACCCGATAACGATTGTATGATCTTATCCGTCATTTCCGACGTGGACAAATACATGGTAGCCCCGTTTGCAATATCCGCCGTGCGATATCCCGCCTGTAAAACTTTATCCACAGCCGTTACGATATCGTCCGAAGCCGCGCGCTCGTCAAAAGCGTACAACAACATCATTGCCGCCGATAAAACGGTTGCGATCGGGTTTGCCTTGTTTTGCCCCGCAATATCTGGCGCAGAACCGTGGATCGGCTCGTACAAGCCACGTTTGCCATCATTCAACGACGCGGAGGGCAACATTCCGATCGAACCTGTGATCTGCGACGCTTCATCCGATAAAATATCCCCAAACATATTGCTGGTTACGATCACGTCGAATTGCGAAGGATCACGCACCAACTGCATCGCCGCATTATCCACCAACATATCCGCAATTTCCACGTCGGGATATTGCTCCGCGATCTCGTGAAAAATCTTTCGCCACAACCGCGACGTTTCCAATACGTTCGCCTTGTCGATACTCGTCACCTTTTTACGGCGCTTTCTCGCCGTTTCAAACGCCACGCGTACAATCCGCTCTATCTCCATACGGCTGTAACGTTCGGTGTCGTACGCTTCTTCTCCGTATTCGCCGTCCCGATATCCGCGGTCGCCAAAATAGATCCCGCCCGTCAATTCGCGTACGATCATAATATCAAAGCCTTTCGCGGCGATATCCTCGCGCAACGGACAGGCATTTTTTAAAGCAGGGTACAATTTAGCCGGCCGAAGATTGGTAAACAGCCCCATCGCCGCACGAATACCCAACAATGCCTTTTCGGGACGGATATTTCCGGGCAAACCGTCCCATTTCGGTCCGCCCACTGCACCAAGCAACACCGAATCGGACGCCAAACAGCCCTCCACCGTTTCTTGCGGCAGAGGTTGGCCGCAAGCGTCGATCGCCGCGCCGCCGATCAAATAGGGAGTAAACACAAACGAAACACCGTGTTTCTTCCCCACCGCTTCCAATACGCGCACTGCGCTTTCTACGATTTCAGGACCGATTCCGTCCCCTTTTAATAAACCGATTTTATACGTTTTCATATCGCCTTGCAACCTTCTCTCTATTCTTCTATTTCACATCGCCTTTTTTGATCGATTCGACCAATCCGCCGTTTGTAATGATCTTTTGGATAAACGCAGGAAATGGCTGCGTTTGAAAACTTTTTCCCGTTGTCAGATTGTAAATGATCCCCTTTTCTAAATCCGCTTCTACGCGATCCCCTTCCGCGATCCCGTCCACCGCTTCCGTACATTCCACGATCGCAAGCCCGATATTGATCGAATTGCGATAGAATATCCGTGCAAAACTCCGCGCGATCACCAAAGATATACCGCTTTCTTTGATCGCGATCGGCGCGTGTTCTCTGGAAGAACCGCACCCGAAATTTTGCCCTGCCACCATAATATCGCCTGCTTGCACTCTTTGTACAAACGTCTTGTCGATGTCTTCCATACAGTGGGACGCCAGCTCTTTTTTATCGATCGTATTTAAATACCGCGCGGGAATGATCACGTCCGTATCGACGTTATCCCCGTATTTGATTGCTCGTCCTTGAAATTTCATTGTTCGCCTCTGTTTCCGTTTTTCCTCTATTGTCGCTTTTAATAAAATTTATATCTTTTTGATAAAATATTCGTGTTTGCCGCCGCCTACCTGCTCTGTCTTTCCGTTCGGCAAGCAAATTTCCGTTTCCGTTCCCTTGGGTGTTTCAAAATAAAAACGCACCCCTTCCGTTTCATAACGCCATTCGCTGACGATTTCGCCTTGAACTGTGTTTAAACGGCATTTTACAAACCCCAACCGCTCGTCCGGGTGAGGCGCAAGCCGCGCTTTTTTATATCCTTCGCCGCCGTCCGCTACGTCGATCCCTGCCACGACGCCGTATATCCAATCCCCAACAGAACCGTATGCGTAATGATTGAAGGAATTCATATCCTTCGACCAAAACGAACCGTCTTCTTTAATACCGTTCCAGTGTTCCCATATTGTTGTCGCTCCGTGATTGACTGCATACAGCCACGACGGCGTGTCTTCTCTGAAAAACAGATCGTACGCGCGTTTTACGTTGCCCACTTCCGTCAATGCGTGCAACAAATAAGGCGTACCCAAAAATCCCGTTGTCATTTTTCCGCCGCTTTCTTCGATCAATTCGTCCAACTGTTTTGCCAACTCTGTCCGTTGGCTGTCTTCACAAAGTCCGAAATGTAAAATCAGCGTCAGCGCCGTTTGTGTTTTTCCCTTGCGCACGCTGTCCATACCCACCTCACCGGGAGATAATCTCGCTTGCTCGGTACGCGGATATTCGTCTAACAATTTCCCGTTGGGCAGGAAATATGCGCGAAATTCTCTCTTGATATTGTCTAACAGCTTTTCGTATTCTTGCATATCTTTCCCCAACGCCTTGCCCGCTTTCACAAACAACTGCGTCGAATACGCATAAAACGCCGAAGCGACCAAATCGTTAGACGTCGCCCCTACGTACGAATCTTCCATACCTTTATCCATCGCCAACCAATCGCCAAAATGCCAATCGCCCAGCCATAAATATTCGTTGTGTCCCGCTTGGCGAATGTATTCTATCCAACGCTGCATCAAGGTGAAATTTTCTTCCAAGATCTGCTTGTTGCCATAGGCGCGATACACTTCCCACGGCACGATCACTACCGCGTCGCCAAACCCCGCGGACGTACGATCGGCTATTTCAAAAATCGGACACGAGCCCCCGATCGAGCCTTTCGGACCTTGTTCGATACGAAGATCCCCCAGCCATTTTCTGAAAAAAGCGTATACGTCGAAATTGTATGCCGCCGTTCGGCAAAATATCTGCGCGTCACCCGTCCAACCAAGACGTTCGTCCCGTTGCGGACAGTCGGTGGGAATATCCAAATAATTGCCTTTTTGCCCCCAAATAATGTTGTGATATAATTGATCGATCTTTTCGTTGCCGCAAGTGAAATATCCCGTCCGCTTTAATTTGGAATGTACGACGATTGCCGTGATCGGGGGAAGATTTTCCCAAAATTCATCGCTGCATTCGTCAAAACGGATATACCGAAATCCTTGGAAGGAAAATTTAGGTTTGTACACCCTTTCTTTCCCGTCGAAAACGTACGTTGTTTTGCATCTTGCCGTTCGATAATTTTCCGTGTAAAAATTCCCCTCTTTATCCAATACCTCCGCACAGGAAAAGGATATTCGCTCCCCGTAATTTCCCGCGGTGCAGATCTCCACATACCCTGTCAGATTTTGTCCGAAATCCAACACTTTTTCGCCCTTTGGAGTAAGAAATTTGGCAACGGGCGCGATGCGTTCGTTCTCCACAACTCCCTGCCCGATCTGCGCGATAAATTGCGTGTTGATATCCGCTTTCACCGCCTTTCCGTAACAAACGGCAGGTTGGGTACGATCCACCGTTTCCCCGTGGTAAATATCCGAATATACCACCTCTGTCGAATACGCTTTCCACGTTTCATCTGTTACAAACGTCCTCTTTTCACCATCCTCGTATTCGACGATAAGCTCTGCGATCGTTGCAACGTGTTGCGTGAAATTTTTCGTTTTTTGAAAAATGAACGTGCCAACGCCCCAGCCGGGACCTACTTCTATCGTAAATTCCGTTTTCTTTTTTAAATAGTTCCCAACGGAAAAACGTTGATATTGCAAACGAGTGGTATAACTTGTCAAACCGGGTTTCAATACCCGATCGCCCAACTTTTCCCCGTTGATATACACTTCGTATACCCCCGCCGCCGTTGCATACAGCGTTGCTTTTTTTACAGGCTTTTCAAACGTCAACGTTTTACAAAATGCCACCGCCGCCCCATCAGGCGCTTTTTTACACACGATCCACGTCGCTGATCGAAATCTTCTCATTCTTCCCGCTCTCCTTTTTATTTCAACGCATACATGGTGGCTTCATTTCAATGTTTCCACTTGTAACGGGTCTGTAATTTTGCCCATGACCGCGCTTGCCGCAGCCACCGCAGGCGACGCCAAATACACTTCCGATTCCACGTGTCCCATACGCCCGACAAAATTTCGGTTGGTGGTCGCCACCGCCCGTTCGCCTGCCGCTAAAATGCCCATATAACCGCCCAAGCACGGCCCGCACGTCGGCGTCGAAACGATACAGCCCGCCTCGATGAAAATTTTCAAAAGCCCGTTTTCCATCGCTTTTAAATAAATGTCTTGCGTGGCGGGAATGACGATCGCGCGCACGTGTTTCGCCACCTTTCTGCCTTTGAAAATATCCGCCGCTTCCGCAAGGTCTTTATAATGCCCGTTGGTGCAAGAACCGATAACCGCTTGATCGATCTTTATATCGCCGATTTCATCAAACGTCTTTGTGTTTTCGGGCAAATGCGGAAACGCCACCGTCGATTTGATTTGAGAAAGATCGATTTCGTACGTTTCGTCGTATACGGCGTCTTCATCAGCGGTATACGCCGTAAATACTCTTGTCGAACGTTCTTTCACGTACGCCGCCGTTTCTTCGTCTACCTCGAAAATGCCGTTTTTTGCGCCTGCCTCTATCGCCATATTCGCAATCGTCAAACGATCGTACACCGTCAACGCGTGCACGCCTTCACCCGTAAATTCCATCGATTTATACAGCGCGCCGTCCACCCCGATCTTGCCAATGATATGCAAAATGACGTCCTTGCCCGAAACGTATTTGTTCAGTTTGCCTTTTAAAACAAATTTGATTGCAGACGGCACTTTAAACCAAGCCTTTCCCGTCGCCATACCGCACGCCATATCCGTTGAACCGACTCCCGTCGAAAATGCGCCCAACGCACCGTACGTGCAAGTGTGCGAATCCGCGCCGATCACAACGTCCCCGGGCAACACCAAGCCTTTTTCGGGCAATAAAGCGTGTTCAATCCCCATCTGCCCAACGTCGTAAAAATGCGTCACGTTATGCCGATCGCAAAAATCCCGACACATTTTACACTGCGTTGCCGCTTTTATATCTTTATTCGGCGCAAAATGATCCATAACCATCGTCACTTTGTCTTTATCAAACACTTCCGTTGCGCCAAGCTTTTCAAACTCACGGATCGCCACGGGAGAAGTGATATCGTTGCCAAGCACCCGATCGACGTTTACCAAAATCAGTTGCCCTGCCTCCACCTTATCTAATCCTGCGTGCGCCGCAAGAATTTTTTGCGTCATTGTCATTGACATATTTTATCCTCTTTCTACTTCAACGCATACCTGGGTGGCACGCATTGCCGTTTTTTCTTTATTTATTGATGATCGCGCCTTTGTCTGCCGAACTCACTTGCGCTGCGTAACGCTTTAAATATCCGCTCACTTCTTTTTTCTTGATGAGCGTTTCCACTTTGCGTTTCGCAAATTCCGCATCCGATATCTTCCATTCGATCGAATAGTTGGGGATATCGATGGAAATGATATCGCCGTCTTTCACGTATGCGATCGCGCCGCCGTTTGCCGCTTCGGGAGAAACGTGACCGATAGACGCCCCCCGCGTCGCGCCCGAAAAACGCCCGTCTGTGATCAACGCTACGTCTTTGTCCAAGCCCATTCCCGCAATCGCAGACGTCGGGGAAAGCATTTCACGCATACCGGGACCGCCCGCAGGACCTTCATAACGGATCACCACCACGTCCCCTTTCACGATCTTACCGCCGTAGATCGCCGCGATACATTCCTCCTCGCTTTCAAACACTTTCGCAGGGCCTTCGTGCGTCAACATTTCCGCAGCCACCGCCGAGCGTTTCACTACGCAACCGTCGGGCGCAAGATTGCCTTTTAATACGGCGATACCGCCTGTTTTTCCAAACGCATTTTGGGGCTTTCGGATCACGTCGGGATCTAAGTTTTCCACGCCGCAAAGGTTTTCTTTCAACGTCTTGCCCGTGCACGTCATCACGCTTGTATCCAACAAACCCAAACCTTCCAACTCCTTCATCACGGCATACACGCCGCCCGCTTCGTTTAAATCTTCCATATACGTAGGACCTGCGGGCGCAAGATGACACAAATTGGGGGTTTTCTCACTGATCTCGTTCACTTCGTCCAAATCGAAGGCAACGCCGCATTCGTTTGCAATCGCCGGCAAATGCAACATACTGTTCGTCGAACAGCCCAGCGCCATATCCGCCGTAATCGCGTTTTTGATTGCCGCCGCCGTCATAATATCGCGCGGACGGATATTTTTTTTCACAAGTTCCATCACTTGCACACCTGCATGTTTCGCCAATTCGATACGAGCAGAATACACTGCGGGGATCGTGCCGTTTCCGCGCAAACCCATTCCCAACACTTCCGTCAAACAATTCATCGAATTTGCCGTGTACATTCCCGAACACGAGCCGCACGTAGGACAAACTTTTCTTTCAAACTCCGTCAGTTGTTCTTCATTGATCTTCCCTGCCGTGTACGCGCCGACCGCCTCGAACATACTGGACAGCGAGCGTTTTTTTCCGCCTACGCGCCCTGCTAACATCGGTCCGCCGCTGACAAACACCGTCGGGATATTCAATCTTGCCGCCGCCATCAACAGTCCGGGTACGTTTTTATCGCAGTTGGGGATCATCACCAACCCGTCAAACCCGTGCGCCATCACCATCGCTTCCGTCGAATCGGCGATCAGATCGCGCGTGACCAACGAATATTTCATTCCCGTATGCCCCATAGCGATCCCATCGCAAACGGTGATGGCAGGGAACATGATCGGCGTGCCGCCCGCCATTGCCACGCCCAATTTCACCGCTTGCGCGATCTTATCCAAATTGGTGTGCCCGGGGACGATCTCGTTATACGAACAAACCACGCCGATCAACGGCCGCGCCTGTTCTTCTTCCGTCAAACCCAACGCATGATACAACGATCTGTGCGGAGCATTGTGAAATCCGTCTACTATTGTTTCTTTGATCATATACTTTTTCCTTTTTATAACCGTCGTTTTTTGCCTTTTACGTCTGCCGACAGGCTGTTCCCGAATTTCTCCGATCAGTTATTGATCAGTTTATCTTCGTCGCTCCAGCTGTACAATTTACGGATATCTTTCCCTACCACTTCCGAAGGGTGTTCCGCCGCAATCTTTCTCATCGCATTAAAATGTACTTGCGCGCCCGCTTCCGACATATCCAACAAAAATTCTTTCGCAAACGTACCGTCTTGAATGTCTTTCAACACCTTTCTCATCGCCTTTTTCGTTTCTTCGGTGATGATCTTCGGTCCGGTTACGTAATCGCCGTATTCCGCCGTATTCGACACCGAATAACGCATACCTTCAAATCCGCTTTGATAGATAAGATCCACGATCAATTTCATTTCATGGATACATTCAAAATAAGCGTTTCTGGGATCGTATCCCGCTTCCACCAACGTTTCATACCCCGCCTGCATCAAAGCGCAAACGCCGCCGCAAAGCACTGCCTGTTCGCCAAACAGGTCGGTTTCCGTTTCCGTACGGAAAGTCGTTTCCAAAACGCCTGCTCTTGCGCCGCCGATCCCTGCCGCATACGCCAAACCGAGTTCCAACGCATCGCCCGTTGCGTCCTGTTCCACGGCGATCAAACAAGGAACGCCTTTCCCTGCCTGATATTCGCTGCGCACCGTATGACCGGGCCCCTTGGGTGCGATCATGATCACATTGACGTTTTTCGGAGGTTTGATGCAACCGAAATGGATATTAAACCCGTGCGCAAACGCCAACGTCTTGCCTTCCGTGAGGTTGGGTTCGATACTTTCTTTGTATAATTTCGCCTGTTTTTCGTCGTTGATCAAAATCATGATGATGTCTGCAACTTCGGCAGCCTCCGCCGCCGTCATCACCTTCACCCCTTGCTGTTCTGCTTTCGCCCAGCTTTTACTGCCTTTATAAAGCCCTACCACAACGTTCACGCCCGAGTCCTTTAAATTCAATGCGTGCGCGTGTCCCTGCGAACCGTATCCGATGATCGCCACTGTTTTGCCGTTGAGTTTGTTTAAATCGCAATCTGCTTGATAAAAAATTCTGCTTGCCATAATTATTTCTCCTGATTTTAATAATATTTTAATTTTTAATGATGTTTTAAACTTTTTTACTTTCCTTTTGAAAAGAGCGTAATGTTGCCTCTGTCCAAAGCGACGATGCCCGTACGGCACATTTCCAAAATGCCGAACGGTTCCATCAATTTTACAAATGCGTCGATCTTGGACGGATTGCCCGTCACTTCAATGCACATTCCCTCGGGGGAATAATCGATAACGCTTGCACGGAATACGTCCACCGCCGTCATAATTTCACTGCGATTTACCGAATCGTTTTTCACCTTGATCAACATTAACTCACGCTTGATCGCCTCTTCTTCCAACAATTCCACTTTTTTCACAACCACCAATTTTCGCAATTGATTGATCATCTGTTCTTTCACGTTATCGTCGCCGCTCATATAAATGGTGATACGCGAATATTCGCTACGTTCCGTTTCGCCCCCCGTCACCGTATCGATGTTAAACCCGCGTCGGGTAAACATTCCCGTCACACGCGTCAAAACACCCGCTTGGTTGTCTACGTACACCGCAATGACAAATTTACTTTTCTCCATACGTTTCACCTCTTACACTTTTGTAATCATATCACTGATCGCGCCACCCGGAGGCAACATCGGCAACACCATTTCGTCTTTATCGATACGCAGATCGATCAACACCGTCTTTCCTTTCTTCATGTCTTGCAACGCCGCCGTCAACGCCCGTCTGAACTCAACGAGGGTTTCCGCCCGATAGCCTTCCGCGCCAAACGCCTTTGCCAGCGCAATAAAATCCGTTTTTCTGTTCAACACCGTATTCGAATACCGTTTTCCGAAGAACAACGTTTGCCACTGCCGCACCATACCCAATACACCGTTGTTCATCAACACGATCACCAACGGAATTTTATACGACACCGCCGTTGCCAATTCGTTGAGGTTCATACCAAAGCTTCCGTCGCCCGTGATCAGGATAACGGGATCTTTCGTCGCAACGTACGCGCCGATCGCCGCGCCCAAGCCAAACCCCATCGTTCCCAAACCGCCGCTGGAGGCAAAGCGACGAGGACCGTCAAATTTCACGTATTGCGCCGTCCACATTTGATGTTGCCCCACGTCGGTGGCAATCACCGTTTTGGCAGGTTTCAATTCGTTGATGATATCAAACGCCTGTTTGGGAGAGAGCGGTACGGTAGACGCTGCCGCAATCTCTTCTTCCAAGATCTCCTCTTGCTTTTTCAACTCGTTTACGCGCGCGATCCAAGCGGGATTGCTCTTCTTTTCGCAACACATCGCGATCCGCTTAAACGCGTCCCGCATATCGCCCACGATCCCCAGATCTACGCGAATGTTTTTATTGATCTCCGCGCAATCGGGATCGATCTGTATGATCTTACTTTTTTTCGCAAATTTCGCAACGTTCCCCGTTGCTCTGTCCGAAAAGCGCACGCCCAGCCCGATGATAAGATCTGCCTCGTCTTGCGCCATCGACGACGCGTAATGCCCGTGCATACCCTGCATACCCAAAAAACGTTCGTTTTCTTGCGGTACGGCGGACAAGCCCATAAACGTACAGCCGATCGCACCGTCTATTTTTCCAGCAAATTCGACAATCTCTTTTCCCAAACCGAGCCCTGCCGCGCCGCCGCCGATATAAACATACGGACGTTGCGACTCTTTGATCATTTCCGCCGCCCGTTCGATATATTCCTGTTTCACTTTCGGCAGAGGAATTTTATCCACCACGGCGTGTCGTTCGTATTCGCACGACGCCACCTGCACGTCCTTGGGAATATCGACAAGCACAGGCCCCGGTCTACCCGACTTCGCCAAAGAAAACGCCTCGCGCAACGTGTCCGCCAACTTGTTTACGTCCGTCACGAAATAGTTGTGTTTCGTAATGGGCAACGTCACGCCCGTAATGTCGATTTCTTGAAAACTGTCTTTCCCGATCAGCGAACAGGGTACGTTCCCCGTGATCGCGACCATGGGAATGGAATCGAGCATTGCCGTTGCGATCCCCGTCACCAAATTGGTTGCCCCCGGTCCGCTGGTGGCGATACACACCCCCACTTTCCCCGTCGCGCGTGAATACCCGTCCGCCGCGTGCGCCGCGCCCTGTTCGTGCGCAGTCAATACGTGATTGATCTTGTCCCTATACTCGTAAAGAGCGTCGTAAATATTGATAACTTGCCCACCGGGATACCCGAACACGTCGCTTACCCCTTGTTCGATGAGCGTTTGAATTAAAATTTGCGCTCCGTTCAATTTCATAATTTTTTCTCCTTGTTCTCTCAGTCAACCGTTTTATTCCGTCAACATTCTATTCACTGCCGACAGCAAGGCATAGACAGAAGACGTCATAATATCGCTGTGTACCCCTGCGCCCCAATACGCTTTTCCGTTTGCCAAAATGCATACGTACGACGCCGCTTTCGAGGACGATTTTTCCTCCAACGCGTGCTGTACATAGCTTTCCAATACGTATTCTTTGCCCAACACTTGCCTGATCGCATTGGAAACACAGTCTAACCGACCGTTCCCGTTTGCCTGCGTTTCGTATATCTTACCGTTATAATCTATTTTCAAATTACCGCACACCATGTCTGCGTTCACGGCTTTATATTCGGTGTTTACCAACCGTAGTTTCCCTTCCAAATTGACGAAATCCCTTTGGAAAATATCAAACACTTCTTGCGGCGACAATTCTTTATGCGCGCGATCGGAAATATTTTTGATATGATACCCGAACACCTCGCGCATTTTCGGCGGTAATACAAACTTGAATTGCGTTTCGAGAATATACCCGATGCCGCCCTTTCCCGATTGCGAATTGATGCGGATAACGTCCGCCTCGTACACCCTGCCCACGTCGGCAGGATCGAGCGGGAGATAAGGCACCGTCCATGCGCTTATGTTTTCCTCCTCCCGATATTTCATACCCTTTGCGATCGCGTCTTGATGCGAACCCGAAAACGCCGCAAATACCAACGCGCCGCTGTACGGTTGCCGTTCGCTCACTTTCATACGGGTGACGCGCTCGTACACAGCCGTCACGTTGGGCAAATCGGAAAAATCGAGTTTGGGATCGATCCCTTGCGAATACATATTCAGCGCAAGCGTGATCACGTCCACGTTTCCCGTACGCTCGCCGTTTCCAAACAACGTACCTTCGATACGGTCGCCCCCGGCAAGCAAGCCCATTTCACTGTCCGCCACGGCGCAACCGCGGTCGTTATGCGGATGCAGAGAAATGATGACGTTTTCCCTGTTTTTTAAATTTTTGCACATATATTCCACTTGGTTGGCGTATACGTGAGGCATCGAATGTTCCACCGTAACGGGTAAATTGATGATCGCTTTTCTGTCCGCCGTCGGTTTCCAAATATCCAGCACGGCGTTGCAGATCTCCGCTGCAAATTCAGGCTCTGTTCCCGTAAAACTTTCAGGGGAATATTCAAAAATAATTTCTCCGTCCGCCTTGTTGCGGTATTCTTCGCAAAGTTTAGCCCCGAATACGGCAATATCGATAATTTCTTGCTTTTCCCGTTTAAATACCTGCTGTCTTTGCGCTACCGACGTCGAATTGTACAAATGCACGATCGCCCGCTTCGCCCCTTTCAACGCCTCAAACGTTTTGGCGATGATATGTTCGCGCGACTGCGTCAACACCTGTATCGTCACATCGTCGGGGATCAAATCTTCTTCAATCAATTTTCGACAAAATTCGTATTCCGTTTCGCTTGCCGCAGGAAAACCGATCTCTATCTCTTTAAATCCGATCCGACAAAGCAGCTTGAAAAATTCGAGTTTTTCTTCCAAACTCATCGGAATGATCAACGCCTGATTTCCGTCGCGTAGATCGACGCTGCACCAAATCGGCGGCTGATCGATTGCCGAACGCTTCGTCCAATCCATCGATACGCCTTGCGGTTCAAAATATTGTTTTACGTATTTTTGATTATTTTTCATATTTTTCTTTCCTTGCTCATCCGCCCGTTCTTTCATTTTCGGGCTACGTCACAGAACTTTATTCTATAAAAAAGCCTCTTTCAAATAAGCGCACTTATTGCGCTATCCGAAAGAGACGAAGATTATTCCACTCCGCGGTACCACTCCGATTGACGGTAAAACCATCCGCTTTGCGTCTGAAAAGACTTTCTCTATAACGGGAGAACCCGTCCGAATCTAATAAGCGAAACTGCCTTCGCCGTTCTCTCGGCGGCTCGGGGATGAGTCATATTCTTAAAAGACCTATCGGCTTTCACCAACCGCCGATTCTCTGTCAAGCGCACTTAAAAGATTTTAATTCCCGTCATTGCCTTTTCTATTTTATATATTGTATTATATCCTTTTTTTTCGATTTTGTCAAGTGAAACAATATTATTTCCCTCGTTTTTCAATGCGTTTCCTCGGAAAACACAGGAAAAAACTGAAATTTTTTACAACGGGTATACCCATCCGAACGGATCGTCCGTTTTTCCCCACTGTATGCCCGTCAAAATATCGTATAATTTTTGCGTTACCGCGCCGATCTTGCCTTCCCCGATCACGTATTCTTTTTCGCCGTAAGCAAGCTGTCCGATGGGCGACACCACCGCCGCCGTTCCGCAACCCCACGCTTCTTCCAACGCGCCGCTTTCCATCGCGGAAACCAATTCGTCCACGGACAACAACCGTTCTTCTACGGTATACCCCAACGAACGCAACACTTCGATACAGCTTTTCCGCGTGATACCGGGCAAAATCGAGCCGGTCAGCGCAGGCGTTACGATTTTTCCATCGATTTTAAACATCACGTTCATCGCGCCCACTTCTTCAATGTATTTGCGTTCAACGCCGTCTAACCACAACACTTGCGTATACCCTTTTTTTGCCGCCCGCTCGCCTGCGCGCGTACTCGCCGCATAGTTGCCGCCGCATTTTGCATACCCCGTACCGCCGCGCACCGTACGCACGTCTTCACTTTCGATCATGATTTTTACGGGATCGATCCCCTCGGCATAATAACTGCCGCTGGGTGACGCGATCAGCATAAACGTTGCGTTTTTTACAGCGTGTACGCCAAGCGATTCGTCATTCCCAAACAAAAAGGGACGTAAATACAACGACGTACCAAACGATTTCGGCACCCATCTTTCTTCCATTTTTACAAACGTCGTCAAAATTTCCAATGCGTCTGTTTCGTTTAATAAGGGCAAACTCATACGCTCGGCAGAGCGATTCATACGTTTGATGTTTTCCATCGGGCGAAACAACTGTACGCCGCCGTCCGCGCGACGGTACGCCTTCAATCCCTCAAAAATTTCCGCGCCGTAATGCAACACCGTAGACGCAGGGTGTAAGGATATCCGCCCAAACGGAACGATCCTCGCATCTTTCCAACCTTCCCCTTCGGTGTATTCCATCACAAACATATGGTCGGTGAACACCTTCCCAAATCCCAATCGATCTTCCGGCGGCATCACGTTGGGAGTCGTCGTTTTTTCTATTCTGATTTCCATAAAACCCTCCCTCTTATTTAATGCGTTTTTTGCATTAAACTGTATACTTTAATTTATTTATATAATGATAGCACTCTGAAAACGGGAAGTCAACCGTTTAGACGCATATTTCGGCAATTTTTCAAAAAAATTCACCTTTTTAACAAAATGAAAAACACGGTTTCCCTTTTGCGCCGTTTGAATTATTCGGCGTCGGAGCTTTCTTCCGCCTCGTTTTCCGCCGCCAATTCGGCAATAAATTCATCGTTTTGTTCGAGATAGGCAGAAAGCAAAGGTTTCACGTCCACCCCTTTTTTTCTGTCGAAATAATTTTTCGTGATCTTAACGACCAAACCGCTCATCAACACCAAACCGATCAAATTTGGCAACGCCATCAAACCGTTGAAGGTATCCGAAATCGCCCAAGCCAACTCCCCGTCGATCACTGCCGAAACGATAACCAACAGCACGTACGCCACTTTAAACACGCTGGTAGCGATCTTCCTGCCCCGCTCTCCCGTCTTGCGGAACAGATAATCCACCGATTTTTCCCCGTAATACGACCAAGCCAAGATGGTGGTAAACGCAAACAGCGGCAAAATTACCGAATACACCGCCGTACCAAATCCGCCGAACACACCTTCGAAAGCGTTCATCGCCACCGTGGTATCGACCGAACCGGGCGCATACAAAACCGTCGTCATTCCCACAGAATCGCCAAAGCTGACCAACACGACCAACGCCGTCAGCGTACAGATGACAAACGTGTCGAAAAACACACCGAATACTCCCCAAAGCCCCTGTTTTACAGGCTCGCACGTTTCCGACGCGCTGTACGCGATCACCGAAGAACCCAGCCCCGCTTCATTGGAAAATACGCCGCGCGCCAAGCCCTTTTGAATGATTTGCGAAAACGCGAACCCCGTCACGCCGCCGACTGCCGCTTGAAAAGAAAACATATTTTTAAAGATCAACGCAAACGCCGTGCCGACCATCGTAACGTTGGCAACGATCACCGCCAACGACATCAAAATAAACAGCAACGACATAAACGGCACAAGAAAGGACGCCACTCGACCGATACTTTTAATACCGCCCAAAACGATCAAGCCCAACACCGCCGCCACGATCACGCCGACAACGATCGCGATCACTTGCGGATCGCCGCCGAGCGCGCTTTGAAAGGTTGCGGATATCTTGTTCGTTTGCACGCCGCTCATGCCGATCGCCGCAAACGTACAGAACACCGCCGCCGCAACGCCGAGTATCTTCCCAAAAGTTTTGAAAAATGCCTTCCATTTTCCTTTTGCAAAACCGCTTAAGCCTTCTGATAAATAATACGCAGGGCCGCCCGAAAAATCGCCGTTGTGTTCTTTTTTACGGAAATACATACCCAACACGTTTTCCGCATAATTGGTGATCATTCCGAAAAACGCGGAAACCCACATCCAAAACACCGCGCCGGGGCCGCCTGTCATAATCGCCGACGTCACCCCGACAATATTCCCCGTACCCACCGTACCGGAAATGGCGGTGGCAAACGCCTCAAACGGCGAAACGGAGTTTTCCTTTTCCGATGCGCCTTTCTTTTTTTTGCTGCCTTTCAACGTCGCTACGATGGTTTCTTTCCACGTCGTGCCGAATTTTCGCACCTGCAACGCTTTCGTCAATACCGTCAGCAAAATTCCCGTACCCAAAATCAGTACGATCATCGGCCAACCCCAAACCAATCCGTTGACAAACGAATTGACCTCTGCAATAACGCCTATAATTTTATCCCACATACTATAGCTCCTTCGTCGGAAATCCCGACCGTTTATTTTTCACACCGCCATCGCTCCTCGAAAATAAAAAACAGAGCGATCTTTCCAAATCACTCCGTTCAAGTCAAGTGTTTTTACCCCTCAAACGAGAGGGGCAGGGATGCGTTGAACAATAAAATTCCCTTTTTTTGCAAAAACAAAAACAGCGAAAACACAAACCCAATAAAAAGCAATCGACTCTGTCCTTTTGCCTGAGAGATTAACGGCGGATAGGATAAACCGAACGCCGTTTTGCCCCTTCGGCACCCGTTTGATACGAGATTCTCCGGAGTGCTATCCGATTGCAGTTATCAGCCTTTCAGCCACCTGAGAGCTTTACTCCTTCGGTCGAACAAAATCCGTTCATCTTCTGCAATCTTCCCTTAGCAGTTGCCAATGATAAATATGATGGTATTATGATAGCATATTTTCCCAACGGCTGTCAACATTTTTTCGCTGATTTTTTACAAGTGGAAATATTTCCCCCTCTTTTTTAGTAGATTTTTTTTCCGCGGCGTGTTATAATGGTGTTATAATTTGAAAATATCGAACATAGGATACTGTAAAGGGGAAGGATTTATGGTACAGAAAACACGTACGTTTATAAAAGACGGACAAACCAATGAAATTTATACGTTGTCCAATAAAAACGGATGCGAAGTGGACGTGCTTACTTACGGAGCGCGCATTTTGCGTATTTGGATGCCCGATCGAAAAGGGCGTTTCGGCGATTGCGTCGTCGGGTGCAGACGCGCGGAAGATTATTACGGGGAAAATCCCTATTTCGGCGCTACCATCGGCAGATACGGCAACCGCATCGGCGATGCGAAATTCACCTTAAACGGCACAACGTACAACTTGGAAGCAAACGACAATAAAAACACCTTACACGGCGGGATCACAGGAGATTTTTCCCGCAAAATTTGGTCTGCGGAAATCGTGAAAAACTGTTTGCTCCTTTCCCTCGTATCGCCCGACGGCGAAGGCGGTTTTCCCGGCACGTTGGAAGTGACTCTCTGCATCGAATTGACGGACAACAACGAAATCATCTTGGACTATCGCGCAAAATCGGACAAAGACACCGTTTGCAATTTGACCAACCACACTTATTTCAACATCGGTGATCAACCCACCGTTTTACACCACGAATTGATGCTCAAAGCGGAAAAAATGACCCCCGTGGACAACGAATTGATCCCCCACGGCGAATATATGGATATCAACGGTACGCCTTACAGCTTTATGCCCGCAAAAACCTTGGGCAAGGATATGTTTTCCGATGCGCCTATGATCAAACAATGTAACGGCTATGATTTTAACTATTGTTTAGACCGTATCGGCAAAGGATTAGAGCATTTCGGTTACGTCTACGATCCGGAAACGGGCAGAAAGATGGATTGCTACACCACTCTGCCGGGAGTACAACTGTATACGGCTTGCTCTACGGGCGGATTCAAAGGCAAAAAACGCCAACCCTACGTCAATCACTGCGCGCTTTGCTTGGAAACGCAAGGATTCCCCAACTCTCCCAACTGCCCGCAATACCCCTCCACAATTTTAAAAGCCGGGGAAGAATACCGCGAGATCACTATGTATAAATTCTCCGTTGTTCACGCCTGGTAAACAAGCACACCGTGTACGAGGTGAAATAAAAATCACCTAACCATGTACGAGGTGAAAAATAAAAAAAAGATCCTTTTCTGCGGAAGACTGAAAAAGTCTTCCGCATTTTTTACAAAATTTTCACCGTTCCCCCTTTCTTTTAGGGCAAAATCAGGTTGACAAAACGAAAAATTTAAAGTATACTATATTATGGTACGCGCACATATGCAAGATAAATACATAGACATATAAAGTGCGCAAAAAAATGAGATTCGGAGTTGCCATGCTGAAAGCCCTGTTGACAAAATTAAAAGAAGCCACCGTTTCGGTGTTACCCGTTACGGCGATCGTTCTGCTTCTCAATTTCACCCCTCTCGTCAATTTTTCGCAAGAGGAAACAGCGGTGTTTCTCATCTGCGCTTTGGCATTGATCGCGGGAATGTCGCTTTTCAACCTCGGCGCAGACATTGCAATGACGCCTATGGGCGAACATATCGGTTCGGGCTTGTCCAAAACGGGAAAATTCAAAACGCTTTTAATCATCTGCTTTTTGATGGGCTTGCTGATCACCATTGCCGAACCCGACCTTACGGTTTTGGCGCAACAAGTGAAAGACATCATCAACAGTACGTTGCTCACCGTCACCATCGGCGTCGGCGTGGGATTATTCCTCGTGTTCGGAATATTAAAAATTGTTTTTCGGCTTGATTTGGGCAAAATGCTGATGTTTTTCTATTTGTTGCTGTTTGCGTTGGTGTCTATCGTTCTCGTAGGCGGCAACGAAGGCTTTTTACCGCTTGCGTTCGATTCGGGCGGGGTAACGACAGGTCCGATCACCGTTCCTTTTATCATGGCGTTGGGCGTCGGCGTATCTTCCGCATTGGGCGACAAACGCAACAGAGAAAACAGTTTCGGTTTCATTGCGCTCTGTTCCATCGGCCCGATCCTTGCCGTAATGTTGCTTGGCGCGTTTTCTTCCGGTGAGCTTACTTACACCAACAACGGCTATCCGATGGATATCGGACATTTGCCGACGGTATTGCTGCATAAAATGAAAGACGTCGGGATCGCTTTAGGCCCTATCGTCATCTGCTTTTTCATTCTGCAAGCCATTTTTATGCGCGGTGCGTCCAAAAAACGCAACCGTCAAATCCTCATCGGCGTTTTGTACACCTTCTTCGGTTTGGTCATTTTCCTTTCGGCGGTAGACGTCGGATTTATGCCCATCGGTTATAAAATGGGCGTCGAATTGGCAAGCAATGCAACGGAAGATCAGATGGTGCTGTTCGCCTTTTTATTGGGGCTTGCCGTCGTACTTGCCGAACCTGCCATTCACGTTTTAAACAAACAAGTGGAAACCGTAACGGGCGGCGCGGTGAAAAAGAGCTCGATGCTGATCGCGCTGTCGGTGGGCGTCGGCGTTTCCATCGCCCTGTCGGTGATCCGTATCATTTTTGATTTCAGTATTTTATACTATCTTGTCCCCGGCTATTTCATTTCCCTCGGGTTGTCTTTCTTCGTTCCCCGTCTGTATACGGCGATCGCGTTCGACTCGGGTGGCGTAGCCAGCGGGCCGATGACGTCCACTTTCATCTTACCGTTTGCGGTCGGTATTTGTTCCATTTTACAACCCGGTTCTATCCTCGTCGATGCGTTCGGATTGGTGGCGATGGTTGCGATGACGCCGTTGATCACCATTCAAGCGTTGGGCTTTAAAGCCGTGATCACAAAACACGTTAAAGAAAAGATCGCGATGAAACGCATCCTCGACAAAGACGACGAGCAGATCATCAGTTTTTTATAAAGGAGGGGCGTCGATATGAGTACAACGAAAAATAATACAAAAAACAAGCGTACCAAAATCAACAAACCCGCAAAACCCGCCGAAAATAATTTTCGGAAATTGAAAATACTCGTCACGGTCGTCAACCGTAATAAAACGGAATTTTATATGGATTTTTTACACGCCTACGAGGTCAATTTTCAAACGTCCGTTTTGGCGCAAGGCACGGCAAAAAGCGACACCCTTTATATGTTGGGCTTGGAAGATTCGGATAAGAGCGTCATCTTCAGCGTGATCCGCGAAGACTGCGCCGTAGAAGCCTTGCACGGTTTAGAAGACAAATTCCACACCCTTAAAAACGGCAAAGGGATCGCCTTTACAATTCCGATGTCCAGCGTCATCGGCGTAGCAATCTATCGCTTTTTAAGCAATCACACCAATTAAAAGGAGAACGATCATGGAATATACTCACGAAGCTATTTTTTGTATTGTAAACGACGGTTACAGCGACGCAGTTATGGATGCGGCGAAAAAATTCGGCGCGCGCGGCGGCACTGTGATCAATGCCCGCGGTACAGCAAGCAAAGAAGCGGAAACTTTTTTCCACATCACCATTCAACCGGAAAAAGAAATCGTCATGATCCTCGTTCCCAGCGAAATTAAAGAAAATGTTTTGCACGCTTTGTATAGAGAAGTCGGGTTGGAAACGGCAGGTCAAGGTATCGCCTTTTCCGTTCCCGTAGACGGCGTTGTCGGTTTAACCACGTCCGACGCTCCGCAAAAACAATAACGGTATCGTATGATAAAAGCGTTCGCGTGAAAATCGCGAACGCTTTTTTACGTTTTCAAACTTTTTTATCCCAACAACACGTCCATCGCCAGCATAAAACAAAACCCAACCAACAGCGCGTACGTTGCGCCCCGTTCTCCGCCGTGCGCGTGCGTTTCGGGGATCATTTCGTCACTGATCACATACAACATCGTTCCGCCCGCAAACGCCAAAGCAAAGGGCAATATCACCGATGCGATCCGCACCGCAAAATATCCGATCAACGTTCCGACCACTTCGATCAACCCCGTGATCATAGCGCAAACAAAAGTCTTTTTCTTGGATACACCGGCTGCCAGCATCGGCCCGATGATCACCATGCCTTCGGGTACGTTTTGCAATGCGATACCTCCCGCAATAATCAACGCCTGCGTCGTATCCCCCGCGCCAAATCCAACGCCCGCAGCGATCCCTTCGGGTAAATTGTGAATGGCAATCGCCAATACAAACAACAAAATTTTATTCAAGTCGGCGTTTTTATGGTCTTCGATTTCAGGCCCTATCAATTTATGCAAATGCGGCACGACTTTGTCGATCAAATTCAAACACAAAGCGCCCGTAAAAATCCCCGCAATCGTAATCACAAGCCCCCATTTCCCGCCGTAATCGAGCGAAGGCAACACCAACCCAAGCACAGCCGCGGCAAGCATCACCCCTGCCGCAAACGACAATACGATATCCGAAAATTTATGGGTGATGTTTTTAAAAACAAAACCGATCAACGAACCGATCACCGTTGCGCCGCCTACGCTCAACGCCGTCAATAACACCATATCCATATTTCTGCTCCTTTTGCGCCGCTATATGCGTTCAACGCATACACGGTAGCCCCGTTTTAAAAAAACGTTAAATTTTCACTTTCACCACAATCTTTTTAACGGGCGTAGAAACCCCATCGATCGCCATACATGGTTTGTGGATATCTTGCGGAAAGAAAACGCAATAATCCCCCATTTCCACCACACATTTGCTTGCATTGGAAACGTCCTCGTAAAATTCTACGTCTTTCACGTCGTTATATTCCGTTTTCGCCGTCATTTTAGCAACGTCCGCCACCTCCATCACTTCTTTCCCCGACACGATATACTGAATATCGATATATTTTCTATGCCCCTCGAATTTCCCCTCCGGAGGTAATTTACTGTTATATTCCTGTACGGATGCATACAGATCCGCACCTTCTATTTCATACTTCCCTACGGCAAGTCCGTCTGCTACCGCCTGCTTGATAAAAGCGAATGCTTTTTCAAACTTTTCATGCAAAGCGAAATATTCCGCGCAATTTTTCAACGTATCTACTACCATTTTCTTTATCTCCTTTCGGCGATTGCCTTATTGTTATTATAACATACCTTTCCCTCAAACACAACTTAATAACGCCCGCCGCCTCCATTTTTTCAACAAAATTCCCTTTCGGATATAAAAAAGCCCGCCCGATAAAATCAGGGCGGGTATTTTTCCACAAATGAACGTTGTTATCTTCCAAACTTCAATCCGCTTCCGCGCCCAGCGTTTGCAACAACCCCTCCAAGCCACGTTCGATGTCCCGATAAGCGGCGGAAAAATCACGCGTGTACCAAGGATCTGCAACGTCGCCGCTCTCCCCGGCATACGACAATAATTTTTTACACTTTGCCGCATTTTTCGCGCCCAAAATCCGTTGAGCGTTTCGCACGTTAGCGTCGTCCATACACAAAAATAAATCGAACTGCTCGCCGTGTTTTTCCGTTAACACTTGCGCCCGTTTCCCCTCACAGGAAATGCCTATGCTTTGCAACATTACGCGCGCAGGACCGTATACGGGCGCGCCCACGCCCCGCCAAACGTTCTCGTCCGACGTCGCGCTTGATTCGATATAAAAATCGTTTTCACGCCCCGCCTTTTTTACCATATCTTTTAAGATAAATTCCGCCATGGGCGAACGGCAAATGTTCCCCAAGCAGACAAACATAATACGATACATTGTCACTCCCCTGCCTGATCCGATTTTTTCGCCGAAGGGCAAGAGGGGCAACTGCTGCAATCGCTGCATCCGCAACCGCAGCCGCCTTTTCCTTTTTTCTTTTTCCATATTTGCCAACCGACAACGGCGACAACCGCCGCCACCGCCGCAACAATAATAACCACATCGATCGGTCCCATATTCTTTTCTCCTTTTCTTCTTATTAGTCTGATACCTGCCTACCCCATTTTACAAAATGCGGCAGGCAGGTACGTAGTTATTGAAAAAAATCGAAATTTGTGTAAACTATATTATAAATCTTATTTTTTATACAAGGGTTGTTGTTTTTGATCAGCTTTTCGATTATACCAAACGATACCGATCGTCGCCAACACCGCTATAAGCAACCACACTGCAAGCGGCCAAACAAATTCACCGACGGTGTAAACGATCGAACTGACAAAGTACGACGTTACGATCCAAAACAACAATGTCCATTTAAATTTCCCTTTTCCAATTTCACCTTTTGCCGCTGCAACCGCCGCAAAACAAGGAATGGTCAACATATTAAACGCGATAAACGAAATCAAAGCCGGTACGGTGATCCCCGTTTCAGCGATCATAACGCCCACTTCGTAAACGCCGTCTTCCGTTGCGCCCGCAAAGTTCGCCGCGATACAAGCCGCCAACGTACCAAACGTTGCAATAACGTCTTCTTTTGCAATCAAACCCGTGATCGCCGCAACCGCAAACACCCAACCGTTGCTGTTTAACTGACTTCCGAAACCAAGCGGCGTAAACAAGGGTTGGATCAACTTGCCCAACGAAGCCAAAATGGAGGTGTCCATATCTTCACCGACAAATCTCCAATCCCAACCGAAATTGGACAAAAACCAAATGATGATACACGACGCTACAATGATGGTAAACGCTTTTTGAATAAAGTGTTTCGCCTTATCCCAAAGATGCAACATCAAATTTTTAAATCCGGGCATATGGTAAATGGGAAGTTCCATAATAAACGGAGAAGCTTCGCCGCGCATCGACGTATTTCTCATAATAAGCAATGCGATCAACGCCGTCACGATCCCTAAAAGATACATCGAATAAGTAACGATATCCGCATTTAAATTACTGCCGGGCAACGCCGCAATCGCCCCTGCGATCGCAAGCAAGATGGGCATTTTGGCTCCGCACGAGAAGAAAGGAATGACGCGCACCGTCGCCGTTCTTTCTTGCTCGTCTGCCATTGTACGCGTGTTGATCATCGCAGGAACAGAACAGCCAAACCCCATGATCATCGGCATAAATGCTCTGCCCGAAACGCCGAAACGACGGAAAATTCTATCCAACATAAAAGCAACGCGCGCCATATAACCGCTGTCTTCCAAAATCGAGAAGAACAAGAACAGAACAAGGATCTGCGGCAAGAACGACAATACGCCCGCAACGCCTCCCCAAACGCCGTCGCAAATAAAACCGATCACCGCTTCGCTCGCCTTCAATCCGCCTAAACCGAGCGCAAGCCATTCGCCGATGCTCGCCGTCAACAGATCCATTGCATTAAACAAAATTACGCCCGGCGTATTGATACCCGTCCCGAAAAAGATCGCGCCCACCGTGCTTTCCGCCATAGTGCCGCACCATTCTCCAAACGCAGGAATCGCACCCAAATAAAATAAATTATCCGAAAACGTTAAATGGAAAATAGCAAATAAGATCACAAGGAAAATGGGAATCCCCGCCCACTTATTCGTCAACACTTTATCCGCTTTATCCGATTTAGACAAATCTTCATAGCTATGCTTTCTTGCGCGCGTCAACGTGGAAGAAAAATGCTCGGTGATATATTTATATCTTGCGTCGGCGATCGCTGCTTCGGCGTCCCCGTCAAATCCGTCCTGCTTTGTTACGTTTTCCGAAATAAACGCTTGCACCGCACGCGCTTCTGCGGGATGGTTTTGCACTTCTATTTCGTCCTTTTCCACCAACTTCACCGCATGAAACAACGGCGCGGTAACTTCTTTCAATTTCAATGCTATTTCCGCATTCGCGATCGCAGAACCCAACACCGAATGACGCAACACGCTTTCACCCTGCCGTTTTACCGCTACGGATTCTAACGCGCGTTTCATCAACGTATCGATGTTGTCCCCTTTCAGCGCGGAAATTTCCACTACGGGCAGCCCGATCCGCTTTTCCAATGCGCGTACGTCGATTTTGT
>JAFTPQ010000057.1 GCA_017463205.1 Clostridia bacterium | reverse complement strand
GAAGCTTATCTTGGTCAGACGGTGACGGAAGCCGTGATCACGTGTCCTGCGTATTTCTCGGACAGTCAACGTCAGGCGACCAAAGACGCGGGGAAAATTGCAGGCTTGAACGTTCTTCGTATCATCAACGAACCGACGGCGGCGGCTTTGGCGTACGGTTTGGATAAAGACAAGGGCGGCAAGGTGATGATCTACGACCTCGGCGGCGGTACGTTTGACGTGTCGATCCTTGAAATTTCCGACGGCGTATTTGAAGTGTTGGCGACGAACGGCGATACAAAGCTCGGCGGCGACGATTGGGATAACAAGATCATCGAATATTTGGTAGACGAATTTAAGAAATCGCATGCGATCGACCTTTCCAAGGATAAGATGGCGATGCAACGTTTGAAGGAAGCGGCTGAAAAGGCGAAGATCGAATTGTCGGGTATGTCGTCTACGAACGTAAACCTTCCTTTCATTTCGATGAGCGCGGACGGCCCTCAACACCTTGACGTGACGTTGACCAAGCAAAAGTTTGAGGCGATGACAGCCGATCTGTTGGAAAGAACGGTTGCGCCGATGAAAGCGGCTATGCGTGACGCAGGGCTTTCGTACAGCGATATCGATAAAGTGATTTTGGTGGGCGGTTCGACGCGTATGCCCGCTGTGGTTGCGAAAGTGAAAGAAGTGACGGGCAAAGAACCTTTCAAGGGCATCAATCCCGACGAATGCGTTGCGATCGGTGCTGCCGTGCAAGGTGGCGTTTTGACGGGTGAAGTGAAAGACGTATTGCTTCTTGACGTTACGCCGTTGTCCTTGGGTATCGAAACACTTGGCGGCGTGTTCACGCGTATCATCGACAGAAACACGACGATCCCCGTAAAGAAGAGCCAAATCTTCTCGACGGCGGCGGATAACCAAACGAGCGTGGATATCCACGTATTGCAGGGTGAACGTGAGTTCTGTAAGGATAATAAGACTTTGGGCAACTTTATGTTGTCGGGAATCGCGCCTGCTCCTCGCGGTATACCGCAGATCGAAGTTACGTTTGATATCGACGCGAACGGTATCGTACACGTAACGGCGCAAGACAAGGGGACGGGCAAATCCACGGATATTACGATTACGTCTTCGACCAATCTTTCGGAAGAAGAAATCGACAAGGCTGTAAAAGAAGCGGAACAGTTTGCCGAAGAAGACAAGAAGCGTAAGGAAAAGGTGGAAAACAAGAATAAATTGGACGGTATGATCTTCTCCGTGGAACAGACGATGAAGGAAGCGGGAGATAAGCTGGACGAAAGCGACAAAGCGGCTTTGCAGGCGGCTGTGGATGCGGCGAAGGCGGAACTTGCGTCGGAAGATGACGACCGCATTAAGGCTGCATACGATAAATTGATGCAAGACGTGCAACCTGTGTTTGCGAAGTTGTATCAGGCGAACGGCGGGGCAAACCCGAATATGGGCGGTCCTGATATGGGCGGCGCAGAAGGCGGCGATACGGAATTCCATCAATAAGGGTAAAACGTGTGTTGCTTGTGGACGATTTTGAGTTTCAACGCGTACATGGGTGGCACGAAGAAGAAAAAAGCGAAATATCGGGTTTGGTTTGCGCCAAACCCGTAAACGCTATAAAAAAGAAAAAACAGCGGTGAAACGTTTGGGAAAAAGACAGAAAGTGTTTCACGGCGAAGACAGGTAAAAATTATGGCAGACAAGAAAAATTATTATGAAATTCTTGGCGTAGATAAAAAGGCGACGCCTGATGAAATAAAATCGGCGTATCGGAAGCTGGCGATGAAATATCACCCTGACCGTAATCAGGGGGACGCGGCGGCTGCGGAGAAGTTTAAAGAAATCAACGAAGCGAATGAAACGTTGTCTGATCAGCAGAAACGAGCGGCGTACGATTACGAGCTGGAACATCCCGGTATGAGTGGTTTTGGCGGCGGCTTCGGTGGCTTTGGCGGCGGCGGTTTTGAAGACCTTGGCGATATTTTCAGCAGCTTTTTCGGCGGAGGTTTTGGAGGCGGCGCGCGTACGCAACGTTCGGCAGTTGGGGAAGATATCCAACGTGAAATGTCGTTATCGTTTATGGACGCGGCGAAAGGGTGCAGAAAAACCTTTTCGTATAACCGCAACGAGCCGTGCGCGGCTTGTAAAGGTACGGGGGCGAAAGACGGTACGGAATATAACACTTGCGGAAAGTGTAACGGAACGGGCGTGGTGCAACAGGTGCAAAACACGATGTTTGGGCGCACGATCCGTCAGATGCCTTGTCCCGATTGCGGCGGAAACGGCCGTGTGATCAAAGAAAAGTGCGGCGATTGCAAGGGTAGAGGTTTTTCTCGCAAAGAAACGGAAGTGACGATCGATATTCCTGCGGGCGTGGATACGGGCAGCTATATGAAGAAAAAGGGTATGGGGCAAGCGGTGCAAGGCGGTACGCCCGGCGATCTGATCATTTTGTTCCGTGTAGAGCCGCATAAGATTTTTACGCGCGAACGGTTTGATTTGAAGATCGATCTGCCCATTTCGTATAAGACTGCGGTGCTGGGCGGCGTTGTAAAAGTGCCGACGATCGACGAGACGTTTGAATTTACCGTACCCGAAGGGACGCAGAGCGGTCAGGTGTTTACTATCAGAGGGAAAGGCATCAGATCGGCGCGTAACGGCACGGGGAATTTGATTTTGCGGGTGATTGTGGAGATCCCGACGAAGATATCCCGTTCGCAGAGAAAGGAATTGGAGAAATGGGACGAGGACGTGGATTTGAAGCAATACGACAGAATGCGTCGGTATGCGGATAACGTGGAGGCTTTGTACGGCGAAAAACCCTATGAAGGGAAGTAAATGCGAGTTATCAATAAAATCGTAAAAGAAAGCAAAACGCTGAAACAAACGAAAAAAATCACGACTGTTGAGGTTTGCGGACGGTCGTGATTCTTTTTGTAGTGATTTGCTTTTTTTTGGCGGTGAAGTTTGACAAAAGTCAAGTGAAATTTGTCTGACGACAAGTGAAGTTTGACAAACGTCAGGTGAAGTTTTGCCTAACGGCAAAGTTGTGGGAATATTAAGATGACGATATCGTTATTAATATCGATGATGAGGGATAGATAAGGCTTGATGCAACGGAACGTTGGTAACTGCTTCGCAGTAGGGCGCAACCTGTCGGTTGCTTAATTGGGGCTTTACTTCGCAAGGGCTTCCGCCCCTGCACCCTGACAAGAAACTGAGTTTCTTGACTTCCTGTTGGGTGTCGATACGGTTATTAATATCGATAACGAGGGATAGAAAGACAAGATCCAACGGAACGTTGGCGGAACGCTTGCGGTACGTTGGTTAATGGTCGCGTTTGCGATATTCTTTGGGAGAAACGCCTTTAAACGTTTTGAAGGTTTTTATAAAATAACTGAGGTCGTTAAAGCCGCAATCGAATGCGACTTGCGTGATCGATTGATCGGACGTTAAAAGTTTCCGTTCTGCTCGTTCGATACGATACGCCATCAGATAATTGACAGGGGTCGTTCCCGTCATATCTTTAAAAAATTTGCAAAAATATTTACAGGAAAAGCCTGCTACTACCGCCATATCGTCGAGGGTGATATCCGTGGCAAAATGTTCTCGAATGAATTTTAATACCGTTTTTAATTTGATCACTTTCTTCTCGTCGTTGACGGACGAGGGGGGCAGGTATGCGTTGAATAACTTTTTTTGTTGAATTTCACCCAAGAGTTGATGGAAAAGTCCCAATGCTTTAAACGTGGTTCCGTCTCCATCGTTTTGCAGTTGATCGAAAATTTTGTGAACTGTGGATACAACGTCCGTATCGAAAGGTCGTTCGATTAAAAAAGTGTTGTGGGAAAGTAAATCGTCGAGAAAAGCGTCGCACGCCCGATTGTTGGTTTTTAAAAAGGCGGCGTTGAAGACGATGCACTGGTATATGCAATCTTCGGGGGTTGCTCCGTGTACCGTTTCGCTGTTGATAATGGCGACGTCACCTGCGTTTAACAGGTGGTTTCGGTTGTCTAACGTGAGCGATAACCTGCCTTGCAATACGCGCACCAATTCTAAATTTGTATGCCAATGAAACGCCATTTTATACTTTGGATGTTGGTGGTGTAAACAGTATAATTCGAAGGGGAAATCGTCCCGACCGTGCCGTTTTAGTTCATTAAAAATCATATTTGCCTCAAAATGTGAAAATAATTATACTTTTTATTATTATATCACAAGATTTTGAGTAAAATCAAGTATATAATTATAGTATCAAAGAAATTGTTGGGAGGAAAACAACTATGGCAGAATCAAGACTTATCGGGGGGTATCCCGTAATCGGTATCCGTCCTACGATCGACGGCAGAAGAGGACCTTTGAAGGTGAGGGAGAGTCTCGAAGTGCAGACCATGAATATGGCAAAGAATGCGGCGAAGCTGATCAGCGAAAACGTGTTCTACTCGAATGGCGAACCTGTGAAGGTGGTGATTGCGGACACGACGATCGGGCGTGTTGCGGAAGCGGCGGCTTGCGCGGACAAATTTAAAAAAGAGGGCGTGGATATCACGCTTACCGTAACCCCTTGTTGGTGTTATGGCAGTGAAACGATGGATATGGATCCGATGACGATTAAAGCGGTTTGGGGCTTTAACGGTACGGAACGTCCCGGCGCGGTGTATTTGGCGGCGGTGCTTGCGGGACACGCGCAAAAAGGGTTGCCTGCGTTTGGTATTTACGGACACGACGTACAGGATTTGGACGATACTTCCATTCCTTGTGACGTGGCGGAAAAGATTTTGCGTTTTGCACGCGCGGCGGTTGCTGTGGCGACGATGAGAGGAAAATCGTATTTGCAAATCGGTTCGATCTGTATGGGTATCGCAGGTTCGATCGTCAACGTGGAATTGTTTGAAGAATACCTCGGTATGCGTGTGGAAAGCGTAGACGAGGTGGAAATTATCCGCCGAATGACAGAAGGGATTTATGACGAACAGGAATATCAAAAGGCGCTTGCTTGGGTGAAAGAAAAGTGCAACGCGGATTTCGACAAGAATCCTCCCGAATTGCAACGTACGGCGGAACAAAAGGAAAAGGATTGGGAATTTACCGCGAAGATGGCGTGTATCATCAAGGATCTTTTCAACGGCAACAAGAATTTGCCCGTCGGTTGCGAAGAAGAAGCGGTTGGACATAATGCAATTGCCGGCGGTTTCCAAGGACAAAGACAGTGGACGGATTTCTATCCCAACTGCGATTTCCCCGAATCCATCTTAAATTCGACGTTCGATTGGAACGGCGCGAGAGAGCCGTATATTTTGGCGACGGAAAACGATACGCTGAACGGCGTTTGTATGCTGTTTATGAAACTCTTAACGGGCAGAGCGCAGATTTTTGCGGACGTGCGTACTTATTGGTCGGGCGACGCGATCAAGCGTGTGACGGGTTATGAAATAGAAGGCAAAGCAAAGGAAGCGGACGGGTTTATCCACTTGATCAATTCGGGCGCGGCGTGTGTGGATGCTTGCGGCGAAGTGAAAGACGAAAACGGCAACGCTGTGATGAAGAAATGGTGGGAAATGACGGATGCGGATATCGACGCTTGTATGAAGGCGACGACGTGGCCGTATGCCGATCTTGGTTACTTCCGTGGCGGCGGATATTCGTCCCGTTTCGTAACGCGTGCGGAAATGCCTTGTACGATGGTGCGTTTGAATATGGTGAAAGGTCTTGGCCCTGTAATGCAGATGGCGGAAGGCTGGACGGTGGGTATTCCCGACGAAGTGACGCATAAATTGTGGAAGCGTACCGATTATACGTGGCCTTGCACTTGGTTTGCTCCTCGCTGTACGGGCGAAGGCGCGTTTAAGACGGCGTATGACGTGATGAATAACTGGGGCGCGAACCACGGCGCGATCTCTTACGGACATATCGGTGCGGATTTGATCACGATGTGTTCGATGCTTCGTATCCCCGTTTGTATGCACAACGTACCCGAAGACAAGATCTATCGTCCGGCTAGTTGGAATGCGTTCGGTATGGATAAAGAAGGTCAGGATTATCGCGCTTGTCAGGCGTATGGCCCGATGTATAAAAATATTAAATAAGGTCAAATCGATTTATTGAAAATGGAAAGCTGTTATAACATAGGAAAATGTTGTAACAGCTTTTTCATAAAGAAAGTTTGTGAAAAGAGGGTTGAAACAATGCGCAATAAAACGTTGTTGCTTAAAAATGAGGCAGATGAATGGGAAAATACTACGCCGATCGGTTGTGGGAATCTTGCGGCGAGTATTTACGGAAACGTGGGAATAGAGCGGTTGCAATTGAATGAGGAGTATATTTGGAGCGGGGAAGAACAAGCGCCGCCTGAAAATTTTTACGACGCCTATAACAAAATACGCACTTTGTTAAAAGCAGGGAAGGCGGTGGCTGCCGGCGAATGGGCGAATGAAAACACGCAGGGAATATTTTGCAGTGTTGGTTCGTATGAAACGGCGGGAGAACTGTTTTTGGATATACACGGCGAGGGGGATCGCGTATTTGAGGATTATCGGCGTGAGCTGGATATGGAAATGGGGATCGCGACCGTTTCGTACACAAAAAATGGAGTGAAATATACGAGAGAATATTTTGCGTCTTATCCCGACAATGCAATCGTCGGGCGGATTTTTGCCGATGAAAAGGGCTTGGTTTCCTTTGCGGCGGATTATCAGCGGGAAGCGCGCGCATTTGACGGGCAAGTATGCTCTGAGCAAAAGTCGATCGAAAAACGTTTTGAAGACGGGATATATACGATTTGGGGAGAAACGCTGTCAGGCGGGCATAAATTTGTCGTCAAAATAGGGTTCTATCCCGAAGGCGGAACGTGGCGATTTACCGATGGAAAAATGATTGTGGAAAGAGCGGACGCTTGCGTTTTTTATATCACGATACAAACTTTGGGAAGTGAAAGCAAGCGGTTGCCTTTGGCGATATCGGAGCTTGCGAAAAAAGGATATGCCGCAATCAAAAAGGCGGCGATAGAAGATTATGCGGCGTTGATGGGTAGATCGGATATCGAAATTTGCGGCGATGAGAAGGAATCCGAGCTTTCGGCGTCGGAACGATTGGAGTTGATTAAAAAAGGAGAGCGCGACAACGGATTTTTTGCGTTGTTTTATCAATTCGGGAAGCATCTTTTAATCAGTTCGAGCCGTCCCGGAACGCTGCCTGCAAACTTGCAGGGGAAATGGAACGATTGCGTTCAAGCGATATGGAACAGTGATTATCATACCAATATCAATTTGCAAATGAATTATTGGCATGCGGAAACAGCCAATCTTGGCGAATGTACCATGCCGTTGTTTGCGTATATGACGGAAAAGTTGTTGCCCGGTGGCAGGCGGACGGCGGAAATTTGTTATCATTGCAGGGGAATGGTGGTGCATCATCTCAGTGATATATACGGTATGGCAAGCGCGGCGGACGGAGTTTGGGGGCTGTGGCCGCTTGGGGGCGGTTGGTTGGCTTTCCATTTATGGGAACATTATTTGTTTACAAAAGACGAGAAATTTTTGCGAGAGGTGGCTTATCCCTACATAGCCGCTTGCGCGCGGTTTTATTTGGATTATATGTTCGAGGATGAACGGGGCAGATTGCTTTCCGGGCCGTCGGCTTCGCCTGAAAACGGGTATATTGTGGACGGAAAAGTGGTGTATATGTGCTTATCTCCGACGATGGATATTCAAATTATCGGCGGTTTGCTTGGTTTTTATATTGAAATGGAAGAGATCTTGAAGATTGACGAGCAGATGAAGGGTGAGGCGGAAGCGGCTCTTGGAAAAATGCCGCCGTTGCGTGTTGGGAAAGGGGGACGATTGTTAGAATGGCTGGAAGATTATGAGGAATATGAACCCGGACATCGGCACATTTCCCATGCCTTTGGGCTGTATCCCGGTTGGAGTATTGGGTGGGACAAGCCTGTGTTGTTTGACGCAATTAAAAAAACGATCGAGCGTAGGTTGTCGTATGGCGGCGGGCAAACAAGTTGGAGTGCGAGTTGGCTGATCAATCTTTATGCGCGGCTGTTTGACGGTGAAAATGCGAAGGAAATGTTATTGAAACTGTTTTGTAATTCGGTGAAACCGAATTTGTTTAGCGTCCATCCGCCTTTCCAAATCGACGGCAATTTTGGTGGTGCGGCGGGGATATTGGAAATGCTGATTCAAAGCCGCAATCAAATGATTCATCTCATACCTGCCCTGCCCAAATCGTGGAAAAACGGTTCGTTTCGCGGATTGAGAGCGCGTGGTGGTTTTGAGTTGAACGCAACGTGGAAAAACGGAAAAGTGGTTTTGTTTACCATCAAAGCAGTGGAAGGTTATGGCGAGGTTGTTGTAAAAGTTAACGGAAAAGAATATGCGTTGGATTTAGGACGCGGGGAGGAACGGACTTTGGTTTTATGATTTGTAAGGCGGGCGTTGTAAGAAGCGGCGAAATCGTTGACTTTCCGCAGAATGCGTGGTATAATAAAGCGGTGAGGTAAAAAGCTATGAAATATATAGAATTGACGATACATACCACGACCGAGGCAAGCGAGATCATTTCGGACATTATGTGGAATTATACCGATTACGGGGTGACGATTTGCGATCGCGCCGATATTATTGCGTTGCAAACGGCAAAGGAATCGACGTTTTGGGATTATATGGACGAGGAATTGGAGGAAGGATTGCTTTCCGACAAGCCTTCGGACGTGTTGGTGAAATGTTACGTGGCGGAAGATATTGCGGCGGAAACGATTGCCAATATTTTGCAAGACGTTGCCAACGCCAAAGAATGGTCGGGCGGGGATATCCCGTTTGGAACGTTGGAGGATACCAAACGATCGGTGGACGGCGACGATTGGATCGACGTGTGGAAAAAACATTTTCGGCCCATTCATTTGGGCGGGATCGTGGTCGTGCCCGAATGGATCGATTATACGCCGACGGACGGTGAACAGGTGGTGTTGTTGGATTCGAATATGGCGTTTGGAACGGGAGAACATGAAACTACCTCTATGTGCGTGGAATTGATGCAGGAATACATCACGCCTGATTCCGTGTGTATCGACGTGGGATGTGGCAGCGGTATTTTGGGAATATCGGCGGTGAAATTGGGCGCGGCAAAGGCGTATTTGACGGATATCGATCCGATTGCAGTGGAAAGTTCGTTGCATAACAGCGAATTGAACGGGGTTTCGGATAAGACGGTGGTGGCGCTTTCCAATCTTTTGGACGACGCGGATATACAGGGCGACGTGATGATGGCGAATATTACGGGCGAAGTGCTGAAAATGTTAGCGCCGTCGATCCCGAAAAATTTGAAAAAAGAGGGCGTTTTGATTTTGAGCGGTATCATCGAAAGTCGTTTGGAAATGGTGAAATCGGCATATGAAGCTGTGGGAATGGCGGTGACGTTCGAGCGGCGCAAAGGGGAATGGTTTGCCTTGGTGTTAAAGCATCAATAAGTGAAAGGAGGCATACATGTCTGCGTTGAAACGTTTTTTTGTGGAAAATATAGGCGAAACGACCGAGTTGTGCGGCGAGGAGTTCGAACACGCGAAAAATGTGTTGCGGCTTGGCGTGGGCGCGGAAGTGATCTTGTTGGACAACAGCGGAAAGGAATATACGGCTGTGATCGCGGCGGTGGAAAAGAAACGTATGCTGTTGAACGTGGTTCGCGAAGCTGTTGGGGAACGGGAAGCGGATTCGGACGTTTGTTTGTTGTTCGGATATTTGAAAAATGCGGATAAAAATGAATTTATCGTGCAGAAAGCCGTAGAATTGGGCGTAAAAAAAATCGGGGTGTTCTCCTCGGAATTTTCTTCGGCGTATATGAATGAAAATAAGTTGGAACGTTTGAATAAAGTGGCGAAAGAGGCGGCAAAACAATGCCTGCGTTCGGTTGCGCCCGAAGTGGTTTATTACGACAAATTGGAAAAAGCGTTGCTTTCTGCGCAAGGGTATGATAATAAACTGTTTGCCTGTGAATTTGCAACGGAGAGCAAGGCGGACGTAGGAGCGTTGAAAGGGAGCGTGGCGATCGTGATCGGCAGTGAGGGCGGTTTTTCGCGCGAAGAAGAAGAAATGGCAAACGCGCAAGGATTTGCTTCCGTCACGTTGGGGAAACGCATTTTGCGCGCGGAAACGGCGGCGGTTGCGTTGACAAGCGTGGTGATGTTTGCTTTGGGGGAATTGCGATGAAGGCGGTCGTGTATACGCTTGGGTGTAAAGTGAATGACGTGGAAAGCGGTTCTATTATCCGTGGGTTGGAGAAAATGGGCTACTTTGTTTCACGGGAAATGGAAAAAGCCGATCTGTACGTGATCAATACGTGCGCGGTAACGGCGGAAGCGGAACGGAAAAGCAGGCAGACGATCGGCAAAGCGATCAAGTGTAATTCGCAGGCGAAAATTATTGTTTGCGGATGCGCATCGGAGAAAAATCCTGTTGCTTTTTTGGAAAAGGGGCATACCGTGTACGCGGTGACGGGCGCGCAACGTAAAAATAAGGTGTTGGAAATCGTTGCGGCCGGTATGGGCGGGAACGGGTTTGGCGCAGCGTTGGAGGAAGAAAAAACGTATGAGGAAATGCTACCGCCCGAGTGTTTGAAAACGAGAAATTTCGTCAAGATACAGGACGGGTGTAATCGATTTTGTTCGTATTGTATCATTCCGTATTTGCGAGGCAGAAGCCGTTCGCGGGCGTTGGAAAGCGCGGCGGCGGAGATATTGGCGAGCACCGCCCAAGAAACGGTGGTGACGGGGATCGACGTTTCCGAATATAAAGATGAAAACGGGCGAGATCTTGCCGATTTGATGTTGGCAGTAAAAGGCGCGGATACGCGGATACGGTTGGGGTCGTTGGAAGTCAGTTTGATCACGCCGCGGTTTTTAAACGCTTTGAAAGAAGTGAGGCGGTTTGCGCCGCAATTTCATTTGTCGTTACAAAGTGGATCGGATGCGGTGTTGAAAAGTATGAATCGGCATTATACGCGGGCAGAATATTTGGAAAAATGCCATATGATTTACGAGGCGTTTTCCAATGCTGCGATCACGACGGATATTATTGTGGGATTTCCGACGGAGACGGAAGCGGATTTTGCGGATTCGCTGAGGATCGTGGAAGAAGCGGGGTTTGCGCAGATCCACGCGTTTCCTTATTCGCCGAGAGAGGGGACGAATGCGTATAAACGTTTTAAAGAATTGTCTGCGGCGGTGAAAAAAGAACGAGTGGAACGCTTGTTGAAAAAAGGCGCGGAAGAAAAAGAACGGTATATGCGTCGCTTTTTGGGACAAACGTTGGAGATCGTTCCCGAAAATTGTATCGACGGGTATACGGAGGGGTATTCTGAAAATTATATTCGCGTGTACGTGCAAGGCGAAATCGGGAAAGAACCCACCCAGGTATGCGTTGAACGGTTGTTTAAAGACGGGGTTTTGGGGAAACGTATATAAAAACATATAGAATATATAGAAAACAAAGGAGTGTAAAAGTATGGAAAATTGTATTTTTTGTAAAATCGTAGCAGGCGAGATCCCTTCGCCGAGATTGTATGAAGATGAAAAGATGATCGTGATCAGAGATATCGAGCCGAAAGCAAAATTACATTATTTATGTATTCCCAAAACGCATTTCGCGTTGTTTTCGGAAATGGATGAAGGGGGCGCAGAGATTGTAAAACATTGTTTTCAGGTGATTCCCGCTTTGGAAAAAGCGTTGGGCTTGGAAGACGGATATCGTGTGATCGTCAATCAAGGGGAAAACGGCGGCCAGACGGTTCCGCATTTGCATATTCATTTGCTTGGCGGTGAAAAATTGGCGGATTTTTGATAAACGCATAGGTGCGGTGTAAAAAACAAGCGTAAGAGGTATAAAATATTTTTTTAAGGCAATAATCCTTTTCGTCTGCGAAAAACAGTAGGCGGAGAGGATTTTTTATGCGGAAAATTTGGTGGTGGAAATTGAAAACTTATTTCAGCGCGTTGTTGGCGATGAGCGCGTGTGTTGGGACGTTGGTAATCGTTTATTGCGGCAACGTATGTAAATTTTCCGCTCTTGAGGGGGAACGGACTTTTTATCTTGGTTCGGCCTCGTCGCAAGGTTTGCAAGCGCAGACGTTGACGTTGCGCGATCTGCCTTACGTGAAAGGGGAAAGCGTGGCGTTTTCGGTGGAACAGGGCGTGGGAAAGGAGGCTCTGGCGGCGGAGATCGCAAAAAAGTATGATGCGGAGATCGTATTTACGGAAAGTGTTTGCGGTGTGACGTCGTATTATGCTTGCAGCGAGCGCTGGCAGGAGAGCGTGACGCTTTACGGGAAAAAGATCAATTTGCATATCGCCGTAAGCGAGGAAAAATGCGTGGTGGGCTGTCCGATTATTTTCGGCGGATTTTAAAAAAATTTTTATCGGTAGGTATAAAGCGGAAAGAATGCGGAAACAATTTACATACAATACATTTTTCGGAGGATACAGAAAATGAACGAACAAAATAAGAACGAGAAAAAGTCGGAAGTGCGCGACGCAACACAAAAGCAGATCAAGGCGAACGCAGAAGCAAAGCCCAAAACAAAAAAAATGGAATTGACGAAAGAAAAGAAATTCTATTTGTTTACGGCGATCGGTTGCGCGGCGGCATTGATTGCGATCGTGATCATAGCGATTGCGGTGACGAATGCGAATAGCGTGGATAAGCAAGCGAATAGGCCGCCTGTTTCGTCGGTAATCGATTCGACGGGCGGCGCGGACGGCGGCGATACGGGGAATGAAGGCGGCGGAAACGAAGGGGACAAGCCGGTTATCATTACGCCCGAAGGTATGATCGCGCCTGTGGCAACGACGACGGTGGGGAACGATTATGGGTTTTATCATAATCAGACTCTGAATTTTTATTACGAACACTCGGGGGTGGATTTTTCGGCGTCGGCAGGAACGGAAGTGCTGGCGGCGGAAGACGGAAAGGTGGAAAGTATTTATAAGGCGGACGTGTTGGCGGGGACGGAAATCACCATCGATCACGGGAACGGTTTAAAAACGGTGTACCGCTTTGTGACGGAAGCCGAACATTTGAAGGTTGGCGACAGTGTAAAGAAAGGTGACGTTATCGCAACGGTGGCGGAAGCAACGGGAGAGGAATATAAAGACGGCGCGCACCTGCATTTTGAAGTGTTGGAAAACGGAAAATACGTCGATCCAGCAACGCATCTGACGTTGGAAGAAAAATAAAATAATGATACCATGTACGAGATAAAAAATAGAAAGCCTATACCATGTACGAGATGAAAATAAAAAAGACTTCCCTTAAGAAGTCTTTTTTGTTGCAATAATATCGGTATCATTTTAATAATCGTCGCTAAGCCCCAATAAATAATCGGCGGAGACGTCTAAAACACGGCAAAGCAAAAAAAGTGTTTCAATCGACGGGACGCTTTTTCCGGTTTTATAATCGTTGACGCACTGTTTGGAAACATGAATCGCTTTTGCAATTTCAACCTGCGATTTTCCGCAATTTTGCAATAATTCGTTAAATCTTTTTGTAAATTTCATAATAATATTATACGAAAAATAGTCAGTTATTACTTGACAGTCAGTTAAAAACTGACTATAATATTAATAATGAAACATTTGGAGGTTTGTATGAAATATACGAAAAAGTGGTTGGCGTGGTTGGTTTGCGTAGGCATTTGCCTTGGCGGGTTGAGCGGTTGCGGTTTTTTAGAAGCGGCGAATAGCGGTGTTGGCAACAGCCTTGTGGAAAACGTCAGCAGTGATAAAAACAGTGTTGCGGGAAGCGACCATAACGGCGAAAACGTTCAGTCAAACGGGGGTGAACAGGAAGATACAAGCAGTTTTGCGGAGGAAAATTCTTCCGAGGATAATGTTTCTGCGGACGTAAATTCGGGGGAAGAAGGATCGTTGGATGAGAACAAGCCATACGATATGGGCGCGCCTTTGGCGACGATTTCCGTGTCTAAAAATTATGGATATGCGTACAATCAAACGACGGGCGTATTTGAAAATCATAACGGAGTGGATTTTTCCGCGGAAGTCGGGGCGAGCGTGTTTGCGGTGGCAGATGGGATCATCGAAAGCATTTCCGATGACATTCTCAACGGTTCGAGTATTGTGATCGACCACGGAAACGGGTTGAAATCAGTGTATTATTTTGTGACGGCGGCGGAGATGATGACGGTAGGCGGCGAAGTGACGAAAGGGAATGTGATTGCCACCGTGGCAGAGGTCGGCGGCAGTGAATATAAAGACGGCGCGCATTTGCATTTTGAAATATTGAAAGATGGCGTTGTGGTAGATCCTACCGATTATTTAACGTTTTTGAAGGTGTTGCCGAAATAAAAGCTGAAAAGGATATGGATACATAAAAATGCTTACGTTGTTAGTGAGGCGTAAGCATTTTTACTTTTTAAAACAAACATAAAAAATTTTTTTCGCACATAGAATACTGTATAAATGGAGGCATAATGTGAAAAAAATTTTTTCCCTAATTTTATTTTGCGTATATTGTTTGTGTATGTTTCCGCTGTGCACAGGCTGCAAAAAAACGCAAAACGGGCATAGCAGGTATGAGATCATTGCCGAATACGTGCCTGAAAGCCGTACGCTTCGGGGGACGGTGAAAGTCACGTTTGAAAATGTGACGAATAACGAGCTGTCTGTTTTAAAATTTCAGCTTTATCCCAATGCCTATCGCAAAGACGCTTTGTATAAGCCCGTTTCCACCGCTTACGCCACAAGCGCGTATTATGCGGGGGAGAGTTTTGGGGAAATAGTGATATCCAGTGTGAACGGGGCGAAAAATTGGGAAGTGATGGGGGAAGATGAAAATATTTTGTACGTTTTTCTCGAACGATCGTTGTTCCCGGAGGATAAAGTTGTGTTGGATATTGGGTTTATGACAAAATTGGCGGAAGTGGATCATCGTACGGGCGTGACGAAAAAGACCGTGAATTTGGGAAATTTTTTTCCGATTTTATGCGGTTTGAAGCATGACGGATTTTACGAAACGGTGTACTATTCGGACGGCGACCCGTTTTACAGCGACTGCGCCGATTATAAAATGACGATCACCGTGCCGAAAGAATATGAAGTGGCGGCGACGGGGGAAATTGTGGACGAAAGAACGCTGGAAAGCAAAACCGTGTATACCATGTACGCGATGAACGCGCGAGATTTTGCCTTGGTGCTGTCGAAAGATTATCGAATTTTGACAGCGCAGGTTGGGAAAAAGACGATTTTTTATTATTATTACGCCGATGAAAAACCGAAAGAGAGTCTTGATTGCGCCAAAGAAGCGTTTTTATATTATGAAAAGATGTTTGGTGAATATCCTTATACGACGTACACGGTGGCGGAAACGGGGTTTTGTATGGGCGGTATGGAATATCCTGCATTGGCGATGGTGTCGGACGCGGCGCGCGGGCAAGAGAGGGCGCGGGTGATCGCGCATGAAACGGCTCATCAGTGGTGGTATGCGGCGGTGGGGAGCGATCAAATTGAAAACGCTTGGCAGGACGAAGGTCTGGCGGAATATTCCACGTTGGCTTTTTTCGAGCAATATGAAAAATACGGCTTCACACGGGAGGATATGGTGACGGAGGCGTTGAAAGAATACCGCTCGTATTACGACGTGTACGGCAGTGTTTTGGGACGGACGGACACGCGTATGACGCGGCATTTAAAGGATTATCTCAATGATTACGAATATCGTTGTTTGTCGTATGATAAGGCTTTGGTGATGCTGGATACGTTGCGAAAGAGCGTCGGGGATAAAAAATTTTTTGCGGGATTAAAAAAATATTATAAAGAGAATTTGTATGATATTGCTACGCCGGAACACTTGATCGGGTGTTTTGAAAAGGTGGGGTTGGACGTCGGCGGGTTTTTCGACAGCTTTTTAGGCGGGAAAGCAATTTTGTAAGAGGAAAACAGAGAAAAGCGGCGGGTTGAGATGATCAACCCGCCGTTACGCCCGTATGTTTTAATTTTCTTTTTTCCAAATGAAAATTTCATCGTTTTCGTCGTATTTCCAATAATTCCCGTCATAGGCGGTCTGTTCTGCATTCAGCGTAGGCTCGTCTTCGGAATAGATATATACCGTGGCGGTGGATAAACAAGCGTTGGTATTATAATCCAAAGTCATATTGTTCCATTGATCCGCAGTACCTTTATAATAAATGTTTTCAATTTCGCCGTTCAGAGAATACCAACCGATTTCCGTTATGCTTACGGGAATAACGATACTTTTTAAATGATAGCAACCGCTAAATACGAAAGCCTCAAGACTGTTGACACTATCGGGAATGACAATGCTCGTCAATTTACTGCAATAAAAGGTTCCGCTTTCTAAGCGGGTGATATTGTCAGGCAGGTCTATCTGTGTAAGACCGCAATAGGCAAATGCGTCATGTCCGATGGAGGTCAAGGCATCGGGAAGAATGACATCGGATAAATTATTGCATGAGTGGAAGGCATACGGGAAAATCGTTTTTACCGTGGTGGGAAGAGTGACGCTCTTAGCGTCTTTTTCAACAAGGACTACTTCTGTTTTGGTGGCGTTATATAAAACGCCCTGCTCGTCCAATATAAAGCTGTTATTATTTTCGCTGATGTGGACGGATGTAACGCTTCGACAATTGTATAAGGCGGGCTCCGAAATGGTGGTAACCGCGTCTGCAATATTCAAGGTTTTAACGTTATGGGGAATAAATGAGATTTTCGTTTTCGTTTTATTGTATAAAATGCCTTGGTCGTCGCTACTGTAATAGGGATTACTGTTATCTACGGAAATGCTGATAAGAGAATAACAGGAGCTGAAAGCCGTGTCGGAAATATAAGCGACGTTTTTCGGGATAGTGATATTGGTAAGTGCTCGACATTCGGTGAAGGCATCGCTACCAATATATTGTAAAGATTCCGAGAGGGTGCACAAAGACATTTGATTGCATCCATAAAAAGCGTTGGTATTGATTTTTACAATAGTATCGGGAAGAAAGAGTGCGGTTATTGCGGTGTCTTGGAAAGCTCCGCGTTTAATTTCCGTGACGGGTAAGCCGTTATAATATTCGGGAATGACGATAACCGTTTCTTCCGTGGACTCGATACCCGCGCAATGATAAGCGGTGCCGCTACTGTTTAATTGGTATTTCAATCCGTCTGTAGGTTTTCGTTTTCCGCAAATGTTACAAAATCCTTGCGCTTCGTAGCTATGCCCATAAGCATTGAGTATTTGTACTTCGGGCAAGTTGCAGGTATTGCAATAACGCACGGCGGTTCCGTCGTTTTTGCAAGTGGGGAAGGTTACGGTTTGGGCGGCGGAATATGTATGTCCCGTTGCGTCGTGAAAAAGATATTCCGTTTCATCGCATAATGAACAAGTTCTTGTATCATACCCGATAGAAACGCAATTGGCCGTTACTTGCGTGCTCCACGTGCTCCAATCGTGTGCACAGGCGGTTAGATCTTCCCCCTTGGCTTTTACCTCGGTTACGGCACCGTTGATCACCCAATAGCCATCGTTGTTAATGGTAATTGTCGGCGTAACACCGTCTTTGCCGTTTATACCGTTTGTTCCGTCTTCGCCTTTGGCTTTGATATCAGTCGTTTCGCCATTGATCACCCAATATCCGTTTGCGTTGATCAAAATGGTAGGGGTGGCGCCGTCTTTGCCGTTTATACCGTTTGTGCCGTCTTCGCCTTTGGTTTTAATATCAGTTGTTTCACCATTGATCACCCAATATCCGTCTG
>JAFTPQ010000056.1 GCA_017463205.1 Clostridia bacterium | reverse complement strand
TTTTCGCCGCTATGTTTAATATCATCGGCAACAATATCGGTACGCAAAACGAGTTGATCCCCACGGCAGGGATCATCAACAATATTTTGGGCGTAGTCGGCGTCGAGCCGATCAACTGGATCAATTCCGGTTCGTCATACGCGGCCAATATCACCGTTCTGGTCATCTATATCGTTTGGAACGCGCTCCCCTTTAAAATTTTGATTTTATTAGGCGGTTTGCAAAGCGTAAACAAACAATATTACGAAGCGGCAAAAATCGACAGCACGCCTCGTTGGAGAGTGTTTACGCGGATCACCGTTCCCCTTCTTTCCCCGATGTTGGCGTACGTCGTTATCACGGGCTTTATCGGCGGATTTAAAGAATATTCGAGTATCGTCGGTATTTTCGGCGAAGGAATGGGCCCTGCGGGCGCAGACGGCAAACTGAACACGATGGTCGGTTATATTTACGACGCGCTCAGCGGTCAGCACGACGGTCGTGCCAGCGCAGCTGCATTGATCTTGTTTGCGATCATTTTCGTCGTTACGATGATCAACCTTTACGTAAGTAAAAAGAAAACACATTATTAAGGAGGAAAGACGATGAGTGAATCGAAAAACGCTCCCGCAACGGAAAATATGTCCGACGGCGTGATGCATGAAAAAGACATGAAACAAGTTTCCTCCGCACAAAAAGTGGGTAAAGTGCTGGTAAACGTTGCGCTTTACACTTTCCTCGGATTGATGGCACTGATCGTGCTTTTCCCCTTCTATTGGATGTTGATCTCCTCTGTGAAGACGTTGGAAGAATACAACCTTGCCGTCCCCACTTTATTTCCTAAAAAATTCGTATTTTACAATTACGTAGACGCATTCCACACCGCCAACCTCGGCACGTTGTTCGGCAACACGTTATTCGTCGGCGTTGTGTCCACGTTGTTGTCCCTTATCATCACCGTATTGTCGGCGTTTGCGTTTGCTCGGCTTGAATTTAAAGGGAAAGACACGTTGTTTGCCCTTCTTTTGGCGACAATGATGATCCCCGGCGAATTGTTTACGATCACAAATTATATCACCGTCAGCCAATTTGGCTGGTTGAACAGCTTTACGGCGTTGATCGTACCTTTCTTGGTAAGCATCTTCTATATTTATTTGTTGAAACAAAACTTTATGCAGATCCCCAACGAGCTGTATTTGGCGGCAAAAGTAGACGGTACGACCGACCTTAAATATTTGTGGAAAGTGATGATCCCGCTTGCGTTGCCGACGTTGATATCCATCACCATTTTGAAAATGATGGGTGCGTGGAACTCCTATATTTGGCCTCGTTTGGTTGCAAACGATCCTGCGCACCGTTTGATCACGAACGGTTTGCGTAATGCGTTTACCAATGCGTCGGGCGACGTAAACTTCCCTGTGCAAATGGCGGCAGTTGCCATTGTATCCGCGCCTTTGTTCCTCGTGTTTATTTTCTTGAGAAAATATATCATGAAAGGCGTATCCAGAAGCGGCATCAAGGGTTGATCCCCTATCGATCAGAAAAATTTATTAAAGGAAATAAAAGCATATGAAAACACAAACATTCAAACGTATCCTTTGCACTGTGCTTGCCACGGCAACCGTCGGCGGAATGGCATTTTCGACGATCTCCTGTTCGAAAAAAGTAACTTTCAAAGATTTGGAGATCCCCGAAGGCGGCTATGACGGAAGCGCTGTCACCATTGAATTTTATCACACGATGGGGCAAAACCTTTCCGACGTTTTAGACACCTATATCAGTGAATTTAACAAATTGTATCCCAACATTACGATCAAATGGACGCAAGTCGGTAATTACGACGACGTACGCGACCAGATCAGTAAAGAATTGAACGCAGGTAACCAGCCGAATATTGCATATTGTTATCCCGACCACGTTGCTCTTTACAACATCGCGGGCGCAGTACAAACGCTTGACGATTTGATCGCAAGCGATATCGAAGTGTCGCATGCGGACGGTACAACGGAAACGCTCGGTTTGACGCAGGCGCAAATCGACGACTTTATCCCCGGTTATTACAACGAAGGGAAAGCGTTTGGCGACGATCGTATGTACACCCTTCCCTTCTCGAAATCGACGGAAGTTTTGTATTACGACAAAACGTATTTCGATGAACATCAATTGACCGTTCCCACAACTTGGGACGAATTGGAAAACGTTTGCAAACGCTTGAAAGAACTCGATCCCAAATGTATTCCTCTCGGATACGACTCGGAAGCAAACTGGTTCATCAATATGTGCGAACAATACGGTTCTCCCTACACGTCGGCAACGGGCGACCACTTCTTGTTCGACAACGAAACCAACTGGAACTTCGTTGCTAAATTCAGCGAATGGTATCAAAAAGGTTACGTAACCACACAAGAGATCCTCGGCGCGTACACCTCCAGCTTGTTCACAGAACAAACCGCTGAAACGAGAAGTTATATGTCTATCGGTTCGTCGGCAGGCGCAACGAAACAACGTCCTACCCCCGACGATAAAGGTAATTATCCTTTTGAAGTTGGTATTTCCAGTATTCCTCAGGTGGATCCCGAAAATCCGAAGGTTATTTCGCAAGGTCCTTCCATCTGTATCTTTAAGAAGGACAACCCTCAAGAAGTAATCGCGTCGTGGTTGTTTACCAAGTATTTGACGACCAGCATCGAATTCCAATCGGACTTCTCGATCGTTTCCGGTTACGTACCCGTATTGCAATCGGTTACGAAAGACCCGTATTATGCAAGTTTCTTAAATAAGGCAAACGGCACGGCTTACGTTGCGGCGCTTTCGGCGAAAACTTGTATGGATCAAGTAAAAGCATATTACGTATCCCCTGCATTTAAGGGTTCGTCCGTTGCCCGTGACCAAGTGGGAGCGTTGATGCAAGCTTGTTTCACCGGCACTAAAAATTTGACCGGCGACGCGGCGATGAGCTATATTAAAAAGGCATTTGACGACGCGATCGAAGAATGTGAATATCAAGCGTAAAATTTGACAAATAAAGGACAACTGTTATGAAAAAACAAATTCTCTCTTTATTGTTGTTGGTCGGCGTTGTTTTAAGCGCGTTCGGCGGTTGCGGAAAATCGGACAACAAAAAGAACAGCAGTGACAACAGCTTTACCCCCGTCGATTACGCGGCGGCAGTGACGTTGGATCTCAATTCTACGGAAACCAAAAAAGAAACGGCAACGGTGAAGACGTATATCGACGGCGACACCACTCATTTCAACGTTTCGTCAGACGAGATCAAAAATTCCGAAGGTGAAATTTTGGACGTGTTGAAAGCAAGATATTTGGCGATCAACACGCCCGAATCCACGGGTAAAATCGAAGAATGGGGCAAAAACGCCTCCAACTTCACCAAGGAAAAATTGAAAACCGCCTCCTCTATCGTTTTGGAAACGGACGGAGCGAATTGGGAACTCGATTCCACAGGCGGAAGACACCTCGTTTGGGTTTGGTATAAACCCGAAGGTTCGACGTCGTATAGAAATTTGAATATTGAAATTCTGCAAAACGGACTTGCGATCGCGTCCAATTCGGAAGGCAATCGCTACGGTGAAATTTGCGGCAAGGCGATCGAACAAGCCCGTCAGCAAAAATTGCACGTATATTCCGGGGAAAAAGATCCCGATTTCTATTATGGCGACGCGCAACCGATGACGTTGAAAGAATTGCGTTTAAATATCGACCAATACAACGGACAAAAAGTGGCGTTTGAAGGCGTGATCACCTATCTTGACGACGGCGGCGCATACGTCGAAAGTTTTGACGAAGAAACGTCGGTATGGTTTGGTATGTACGTATATTACGGGTTCTCCGTCAATCCCTTCTTGCAAGAAGTGTTTATCCCCGGCAACCGTTTCCGTATCGTCGGCACGGTTTCCTATTGGGAAGCGGGCGATTCGTACCAAGTTTCGGGCTTAGAATATAATATGCGTAATCCGGACGATCCCAATTCGTGCAAACTCCTCGACGAGGAAAAACACGATGCGGCAAACGTTGAAACCACGTTAGACACCTTCTACAGCAAGGTGGAAGTCAGCACGGAAGACGCGGAAACGGGCGACGTTACGACAACAGAACACACTTACGCGGCGTTGGCGGTGGGCAGTTCGATTTCGATGAAAAATTTGAAAGTTGTCGAAACCTACACCACGCAATCGGGCGATTCGAAAGGCGCAATTTCGATCACGTGCGAATACGGCGGCAAAACGATCGTCGTTCGCACTATCGTATTGAAAGATACGGACGGCAAAGTGGTTACGGCAGACCGTTTTGTAGGGAAAACGATCGACGTAACGGGCATCATCGACTACTTTAAATTGGAATACCACGAAACAGGTTCGCACCAAATTAAAGTATTCAATATTTCGAGCATTACAATTCGATAAGAATTGAATGTAATAAAAAATCATTATAAGGAAGGAGCAATTTATGAAAAAGACTCTCATCAGCATTCTTGCAACTTTAGGTTGTCTTGCGTGTTTTGCAGGTTGCGGCGGCGATAAAGCCGACAAAGGCCTCACCAATGCGAAAGATTACGTAAAAGAATTGTACAAGAACTCAGCCGTAGAAACAGGCGCAGATTACGAACGTACGGGCAAAGTTACGATCGACGGCGTCGAATACGCCGTTGTTTGGAGCGTAGACATAAGCGAAGGCGTAACCGTTACGACGACGGAAGACGGCAACTATCTCATCGACGTTGACGAAGAAGCGGAAACGGCGTTGAATTATGTATTGACGGCAACCATTAAAGATTCGAAAGGCAACACACAAACCCTCACCTACAACCACACTGTTCCCAAATTCAGAGAACTTACTTGGGCAGAATTTACCGCAACGGAAGATGAAAAAGCAGTTGTTATCAAGGGCGTTATCAGCGGTATTGTAGATAATGACGACAAGAAAAAGCACGAAATTTATTTGCAAGATAACGACGGCGGTTATTACGTATATAACCTTGACGCAGAAGAAATGGACGGCCTTGCAATCGGTCAAGAGATCCGTGTAAGAGGTACGCGTGACTCCTATTACGGCGTAAATCAAGTAATTAATGCCAAAGTAGAAGTTCTCAACGAAACCCCTGTCACCGTAACTCCCCTCGACATCAGCGAGCTTTTCACGGCTGACGCAACCCTTAAAGGCGAAGATTTGACGGCAAAACAATCGATGTTGGTCGTGATCAAGGGCGCAACCGTTATGGGACAAGATGCAAGCGATTCTTCGTATTATAACTTTAAGTTGGGCGATTCGAAGAGCTACGTTCGTATCTCCTCCTCCGCTTGTATGTTCGGTTCGGAAGATCAAAAAGCGTTTAAAGATGCCGTTGCCGCAAACAAAGGCAAAGCAGCAGACGTAACGGGTGTTGTTTCCATCTATAACAACAAAATTTATATTATCCCCGTAACGAAAGACGCGTTCAGCAACTTCACCGTTCTCGATTTGACGGACGCTGAAAAGATCGATTTCGAAGCAGATTTGATGGCAGGCTTTGCTGCAAAAGTTTCCAAAACGCAAACGTTGCAAACGAAAGGCAGCGTATACGAAACGGTTGCAATCGCTTGGGCTTCCGATAATGAAACGGTTGCAAAAGTTGAAAACGGCAAACTCGTGATCACCCGCCCCGCATCGGATGCGGCAGACGTAACCGTAAAAGTGACGGCTACCCTTTCCTGCGGCGAAGCTACGGCAAAGACGGTTGAATATGAATTTGTTGTACCTAAAGAACCCGCTACGCTTCCCCTTGCAATCAGCGAAGCACCCGTTGTCGGCACGAATTATAAATTCTATCTTGAACAAACCAACCTTGACCAAACGTTGTATTTTACGGGCGAAATGGACGGTAGCTTTTTGGCAACTTCCGACGTTCAAGAAGAAGCTGCTGACGTAACGGTAGAAGCAGTAGAAGGCGAAACCGGTAAATTCTATCTTCGTTCGACCGGCGGTTATCTTAATATCAGCGCAACAGCAGACGACTCCGGTAAATATTCTTTCTCGGTTTCGTTGGGGCGTTATGCTGAAACGAAATATGTTTGGGACGAAACCTATAAGACGCTTGTAACGGATGCCGAAGGCGCGCAAAAGGCGTATATCGGTACGTATAACAAGTATGCAACCTTCTCGGCAAGCGCATACAGCTATATCGGCACCAGTATGCCTGCACTCCTTTGCACGTTGGTTGATAAAGATCAAATCCCTACTGAACCCGAAGAACCCGCTGCTCCCACTCTTGCGATAGTAACTTCCGTTGCTGTAAATACCCCTTATCATTTCTCCTTCACACAAACCTCTGACGGAACTGTATACTATTTCTCGGGGGCACTTGACAGCCAGGGGTATTATTTACAAGGAACAACCGATTTCAGTGCTTCTGTTCAAGTTTATTTGAAAGCAGCTGCAAACAGCGGTGAATATTATCTTTGTTTCCTTAACGGCACCACCGAAACATATATTGAAATGTATGTGACCGATACAGGTTATGTAAATCCCCGTCTTGTAACGACGCAACCTGCAACCACGTATACGTATGATACAACCAATAATACGCTTGTATGCGCAATCAACAACGATACGATCCATTATGGTAGCAGATCGGATAAAACGTATAACACATTCTCCTGCAGAGCATCGTCCTATATGTCAAGCGACTATGTTGCACACTTCTACGTTATCGGCGAAGGCAGTGGCGATCAAGGCGGTACGACCACCCCTGAAACGCCTACCTATACGACGCCTGAAGAAATCGTAAATGCAGCTTATGCGCTTGCATCTGGTGCATCACTTACAGGAACCTATACTCTTACGGGCATCGTCACCTCTGTTGATAATGCATACAATTCCCAATACAGCAATGTTACGGTTACCATCGTTATTGGCAATTTGACGGATAAACCCATCAAGTGTTATCGTTTAGCAGGCACGGGCGCAGACGTTATCGGTAAAGCCGACGAAATCACTGTTACAGGTACGCTTACCAATTATTCTGGCACAATCGAATTTGCTGAAGGCTGTACACTTGATTCTTATATTGATAATGCTGAACCCGTTAATCTGAACTCTATCAGCTTTGCTGATAAGGCAAATCGTACCGTATTTACTACCTCCCAACAAGTTTGGGTTCAAAACGGTATTACTGTAACCAATGATAAAGATGTAAGCACTAATAATGTTGCCGATTATGCTGCCCCTGCACGTTTCTATAAGAATTCTAAACTTACAATCGCTTGTGCTGGTATGAAGCAAATTAAAATTACTTGCCATACATCTAGTTATGATGATTATGTTGCCTACCTCACGCAAGCATTAACGGATGCAGAAGTTGCGTATACCGTTGAAGGAAAAACTGTTATCATCACATTTACCGAACCTGTTGACACTTGGTCTATTTCCTTAACTGGTGGTAAAGTTTTCGTTACTGAAATTGCAGTCGAAAAATAATTAAAACAAATTGCAAACACTTTGAGTCGCTTCCCTCGCGGAAGCGATTCTTTTTTGTATGTGGTAATGCCGTACACAATAAACACAGTTTGTCTTTATAATGAGATAGCATACTCGTAAAAACTCGTAGTGTCGCAGAGCAAGCTCTGCTCGCGCAACTACGGCTATGCCTTTGCTCGGTATGACAGTGTGAATAATACTGTTATTTAAATGCCGTTTTTTAATACAAAACCGTTTTAGACAAGGAACAACTCGATGCAATATAAAAAACGTTTTAAACGGCAAATAAACGCGTTTAAAACGTTTTTAAATATTCTGTCTTTCTTTCAATTTATATGCACTGCCAAAATTACGGCGTTTCCGTTGTTGGCGTTTCTTCTGCTTGCGCCTTCACGGTTTCCTTTTTTAAAGTGTTGAAAAACAAAATTGTAAACGGGATCGCAAAGAAGAATGCGAAAAAGTCTGCCACCGACTGACAACTCTGTACGCCACGCAATTGAAAAAGCGAAGGCAACAGCAAAACGGCGGGGATATAAAACAAACCCTGTCTGGACACCGACAACAACGAAGCTATGGCTTTATTTCCCACTACTTGATAGGTAAGCCCTGCCATAAAATTCAAGGGCAATAACGGCATCGTGATACATTGAAACCGCAAAGTGAGCATTCCGATCTCCGTTGCTTCTTCCGATAATTTAAACGCCTGCATCAACCACGGCGCCGCCACGGCGCAAACGGACGCAAAGCATATCATCAACACCGTTGCGAAACTCAACGTAAACAAATAAGCCGACCGTACACGATCAAAACGTTTCGCGCTGTAATTATATCCCAAAACGGGCTGATAGCCTTGTCCGATCCCCAACGAAATGGAAAACGCCAACATAAACACTTTTTGCACGACGCCAAACGCCGCTTGCGCCGCGTCCCCGCCGTCTTCCCCATACGCCAGCATACCGTATTTCAACGCCGCTCTGTTTAAAAATACTGTGCAAAGGCTGGCGAGGATCTGCCGACAAAAAGACGGGAAACCCGTTACGATGATGTCTTTATACGTTGTAAACGTTCTTGCAATAGAACGAAATTTGATACGAACGATCGTCCGTCCCGATAAAAACATAGACAGCAATACGATAAAACCGATCAACTGACTGAGCGCCGTTGCGATCGCCGCGCCTGCCACGCCAAGGTCAAACGTAAAAATAAGCAACGGGTCTAACGCTACGTTGACCACTGCACCGACGATGAGCCCTACCATCGACAACACCGCTTTCCCTTCTGCACGCAACACGTTGTTTAACACGTACGACATACACATAAACGGCGCCGCAAGTAGAATATACGTGGCGTATTCTTTGGAATACGACAATACGCTGCCTCGCGTCGAGCCGAATAATTTCATCAACGGCGTTAAAAAGATGAACCCGAACGATAGGATCAGCACGCCGCTGACGCAGGCAATGGCAAATGCAGACGACGCCACTTTATCCGCTCCTTCCCGATCGCGTTTTCCCAGCAACGTAGACACCAAACTGCCGCTGCCCATGCCGTACGTAAAACCGATCGCCTGAATGATCGACATCAAGGCAAGCAGATTGCTGACGGCTGCCGTTACCGCGTCGTTTCCGATCAGCGATACAAAATAGGTGTCGGCAAGGTTATAGAGCGACGTCACCATCATGCTCAGCGTTGTAGGAATACCCAGCCCGATGATCAATCGCGACATTTTGGTTTGCGTCATTTTGATAAATTGTTTTTTCTCCCGCTCTAAAACGGCGGCTTCGTCTTCTACGACGTTTTCTTTCTTATGTACGCTCATACCTTTTATTATAACCTTTTCAAGTGCAATTTGCAAGTGTTGTGCCTTCGTTTCCGTCAAAAAATTTAAGAATTTTTCAATTCTTGTCACAATAACGTCACTGTTTACGGTTGCATTTTTCTGTTTTGCGTGCTATAATGGAATTATGAAGAAAACGTCTGTGCCTCAAGAGGCTAAAATTTTTAAATACCGTTTCACCCCTACGCTGATCGTGTTGGCAATTGCGGTTATTGCGCTTTGCGTTGCCGGGATCGCCGTCAGTATTTATCAAATTTCCCGTTTTGGGATCCGCGAAGCCATCGAGCTGTTGAAATACCCTTTTTTAACGCTGATTTCTTTGTTTTGTATCGTGTTGATGATCGCTATTTTGATCAAATCGCAATACTGCGTCGATGAAAAATATTTAACCACGCAATTTGGGTTTATCAAAAGCAAAACGGAAATACAATCGATCACGGGGCTGATTTTAGATACCGACACCTATAAATTGACGGTGCAAATGGGCGAGGAATTTGCGGTTTTATCCCTTTCCAAAGAATGGAACGAAGATTTTACCCGCGCTCTGTTAGACGTGAATCCGAAAATCGATTACAGCTTTACGCTTGCCGAAACGGACGGCAAAAAAAAGAAAAAATAATTGTTCTCTCTTATTTTAAAAGTAAAATTTAAAAAATAAAACCTTATCGAAAACGCAACGTTTGCGCGCAACGATAAGGTTTTTTTTGCTCCAACGTTCTAAAAACGCAACTTGTTACGGGATATCCACTTGAAAACCGCGATCGATATTGACGATCGTACAACGGATTTTCTTCGGATCGAGCTTCATAATTTTCGCAACGGCAAGCCGATACAACGCCAGCTGCGGCGCATAATGTTCCCGCAAATATTCCGCGCCCATTTTGGAAAACTTATAATCGATGATTCGCGCGCCGTCGCCCGACACTGCCAACAAATCGATCGCTCCTTGAAAAATCATTTCTTCTCCGTCCTGTTTCAAGGATAATTCTTCAAAGCCCGCTTTTTTTGCGTACGTTTCGCAAACGGGCAACGACGCCAAAAATTGTTGTTCTTTATACAACCTCGCGCCTGACAACTGATAGAAAATCTCGTTTTTTAAAATTTCCGTCAGTTTCGTCTTGGATAACAACGCCGCTTCGCCTGCGTTTTTCACTGCAAAACCGTCAAAAGCCGCCTCAACCGCGCCGTTTAACGTTTCACGATCGACGGGAGTTCCGTCCTCACGGTATAACAAAGAAAAATCAAATTTTTCCAAAAACGCATGATACGCCAAGCCTTCCGCAATCCGACGATCACGTTCCGATTTTTCGCCGTCGCATGTCTTTTCGTCTATTTCCGCCTCGGCTTTTGCCTCCGTTTCTTTTTGACCCTCGCCGTCTTCAACGGTGACAAACTGCGCGCCTGCAAGCAACGCCGTCGCAGAACTTTTTACAGGCAAATTTTCATACCCTGCCATTGGATATTCCCATAAGAACGCCTGCATGATCGAACGCACCAAACTTTCGTCGGGACGAAAGACCAACGCAGTGCGGTCTTGCTTGGGCAGATCGAAAATATCGTCTTGCACCGTATACTTTTCCCATACGTCGAAATCGGTAAATTCCGCAAACGATCGAGCATACCGCACGTTGAGCATCGCAGATCGTTCGCCAAACAACATATGCAGCGTATGTTTCGCGCGCGTCAACGCAACGTAATATAAATTCAATTCATCCTGAACGGAATTTTCCGTTTCCCGTTCTTCGTGCAAACGCCGCAAAAGCGTTTCGCGTTTTGTCATACGCTGCGTATCGTGTGCGCGCGGCGCTAAACCGTATTTTTCCTCCACCAATACGTCGTCGTGATCGGCTCCCCTAAACGGCGCGCTGAGATTGTCGAGAATCACAACGGGATATTCTAATCCCTTCGACGAATGCATCGTCAACACTTTCACGGAATCTTCCCCGCCGTTTTCACTGAACTCTATCTTATAATCGAGATCGCGCAAACGGTCTAAAAACTCGTGTACGCAAAGCGGGCCGCCCGCAACGCTTTCTTCGATAAAGCGGTGAATGCGGCGCATACACGCCGCGCCGTTTTCCAGCGTCAAAAGCCGCGCTTCCATACGGGTTTCGGATAAAATTTCCGTCAACAGTTCGCCTGCGGCAAGCACTTGCGAACGAGCCCGTATTTTTTCGTAATACGCATAAAATTGGCTTAATTTATATGCCGTCAAATCTTCGTATTCCGCCTGATAGCGACGGCAAGCATCGCGGAAAAATCCTTCGTCGGGATAAGCCAAACGAATGGCGGCAAGATCGTCCGCCGTCAGATCGCCCATAGCGGATAACAACGCGCTGCAAAGAGGTACGTCTTGTTCGGCGTTGTCGATCAACGACAAAATATCGATCAGCGTTTTCACTTCCGCGTATTCGCAAACGTTTACAGCCGCAGCCGCTGTAACAGGTACGCCTTCCGCAGCCAACGCCGCCACCGTCGTTGCGATTTGCCCCTGTTTTTTTCTCGATAACACGGCGATATCGGCATATTCCACCAATCGATATCCGCCGATGTCGGGATCGAAAATTTGCGTTTTTCGTTCTTCTTCAATGATCGTCCGTATCAGTTTTGCCGTTTGACTTTCTTCCGTCTCTTTCTTCAACGTTTTCGCTTTCACCGAATATACGCCGCGTTTTTGCGGGGGCGTTTTTTCCTCTTTACCGAGGAAGTGAATTGCCACTTTTCCGCTGTTCAACGCATACCTGCCCCCCTTCTCCATATAAGAATCGGCTTGATAATCGACGTTGGAAGTTTGCAAAGTCATCGCCAAAGAGAACTGTTCGTTCACTGCGTCGAGCACCTTATCCGAGCTTCGGAAATTGCGCGTCATGGCAAGATTTTTTCCGCCGTCCGTTTTAAATTGCCGTTGCTTTTCCAAGAAAAATTTCGATTTGCTTCCTCTAAAGCCGTAGATCGATTGCTTTACGTCCCCCACCAAAAATAAATTTTCACCGCTTAATCTCGTAATAATTTCCTCTTGTACGGGATTAACATCTTGGTATTCGTCTACAAAAACGTAGCGATATTTCTCTTTCACCGCCGCAGATACGTCCTCATTTTTTAACAAGGCTAACGCTTTGTGTTCTAAATCGTTGTAATCGAGCACGCTTTTTTCCGCTTTCAACGCCGCATATTTTTCGTCGAAGCGCAATAAATATTTCGCCAACGCCGCCGCGGTTTCCCCTGCGCAAGAGAAATTGCTCCATTCCTCCTCTGCCGAAAGCGTCGCAGATAATTCATCGTCGAAAATTTTCGCCACTTTGCCCTTGATAAAGGCAAGCCGATCGATGTGTTTTTTGCGTTCGTCGCTGTCCGATTTTCCCTTACGGTTGATAGAGAATTTGGGTTTTATACAAGCGCAAGCGGCAAAATAATCGGGGGCGGAAAGCACTTCGGACAAGCACGCGCGAAGTTCGGCGCAAAGCCCGATCTGCCCTTTCCCTCCGTGCTGCTCGAAATATTGCGCTTCCTCCTCCAACAAGCCGTAATAATATTGGCACTTTTCTTTGAGTATCCGCAACAGATCGTTACAAATATCCGCAAACGTTTCTTGCGTATACTTCCCCGAATTTTCAAGGTATTGCCGATAATCGGCGCGATCACGCAGTTTTTCGTAAGAAGAAAGGAAGATTTTCCGCAGCGCATTATCGCTCTTTTTGCGCCAATACACGGATAACAAGTGCATAAATTGCGGTTCTTGTTCTTCATATCCTTCTTCCAATAAATCGTTTAACGCCTCGTTTTTCAACGCCGTTCCTTCCGCATCGTCGCCGCCGATCACACGAAACGCATTGTCTACTTCCGCCGTAAAAAAGTGAGAGCGGATCAGCTTGGAACAAAAGGAATGTATGGTGGAAATATCTGCGTTGGGAACGTCGGAAAGTTGTTGTTTCAACTCCGCGCGCTTTTCGGGCGTGACCGAATCGGAATTGATCTCCTCGATCAATTCTTTGCAAAGTTTTTCCTTCATTTGCGCCGCCGCTTTTTTCGTAAACGTCACCGCTAAAATTTCATCGACGCGACAGCCCGATTTGATCAGGCGAATGATCTTCTCGATCATAACCGTCGTTTTTCCACTGCCTGCGGAGGCGGATACGATCGTTCTGCCTTCCGCTTCGATCGCCGCTTGTTGTTCGCTTGTAAATCTGCTTGCCATCAACGGTTTCCTCCTTCGCCTCGTTCTTCCCTCGCGATCGACGCGATCGTTGCAGGATCGATGTCCGTTTCTACTCGCGTGCCGCCTACGTCTTTATTAAATCCGCACATACCGCCGTATTTGCAATACTCACAATTCCCTTTATATGGCGACGGCGCAATATAACCTTCTTTCAATTCTTTACAACCCTGCCGCGCCACGTATACCGAATAATCGAGAAAATCGCGAAAGGTTTGTTCGTCCATCACACGCTTTGTCATAACACTGTTTTTTAATGCCGCAGGGAAATATTCGCTCTTTTTTTCTTCGGTCAAATGGACGTCGCCGCAAAGCAACGCCTTTTCATCGCCGTTCAAAAAACCCTTCATCCGAAAACGGCCTTCCTCCTCCCCATAATCGATAGAAGCAGGAAAATAGAACACTCACGCAGGCGTACGTTT
>JAFTPQ010000055.1 GCA_017463205.1 Clostridia bacterium | reverse complement strand
GCACCACTTTCTTAATGTCTTTTTTATCCATAATTCTTTCTCCTTTTTTCAAAAAACTTGTATTGATTCACTTTCTGCATACATTATACGCCCCATGCTCCCGTTTGTCAAACCTTTTTATCGTATTATTGCATAAAAGTTTTCAATATTTTTGAATATTTTTTGCATATATCGCATAATTGTATAAATTATTGCATATCTTGCTGATTTTTGCATAAATCTTCGTATAAATGTAAGGCGTAACGCACAGTAGCCATACCGTCTTTTCCATACCCGTCCGCGCCGATCTTCTCGGCATATTCTTCCGTCAGCACCGCGCCGCCCACAATAATCTTGCACGCCGCGCCCCTTTCTCTTAACAAAGCGATCGTTTTTTCCATCGAAGGCACGGTCGTCGTCATCAATGCCGACAGCCCCACCAAGGGCGCGCCCGTTTTTTCTACGGCTTCCGCGATCCGTTCGGGCGGAACGTCCCGTCCCAAGTCCAATACATCGAATCCGTAATTTTCCAACAGCGTTTTCACGATATTTTTTCCGATGTCGTGGATATCTCCTTGCACCGTCGCCAACACCACTTTGCATTTGCGTTCTTGCCGTTCTCCCAAACAAGCCAAACGTTCGCTTATTTTTTCAAACGCCGCCTTCGCCGCCTCCGCGCTCATTAAAAGTTGCGGCAAATACGCCCGTTTCTCCTCGTACTCTTTCCCGATATGATCCAATGCGGGAACGATCTCTCCTTCGATCACCGCCAAAGCGGGGGTATCGTTTAAAAGCGTTTCGCATATCCGCGCCGCCTCTCGATCCAATCCTTTCACGATCGCCCGTTGCAAAGGCGTATCCGCGCCCTTTTCGTTTTGTATCGCGTTGTCGCCGCCCGATGCGCCAACCGCCGCCACCGACGTAGTCGTCGCGCCCATTGTCGGCAATACTTCACCGACAAAACGGATATATGCTCCGCAATTTTCGTCCTTGCCTTCCAAACAAAGGAACGAATAATACACTTTCAGCATTTCCGCAGAATTGGGATTTAAGATCGCCGCCGACAAACCGTTTTCCAATGCCCGTGCAAAAAAGGTCGCGTTTATCGTTTCCCGCGACGGCAAACCGAACGAAACGTTCGATACGCCCAGCGAAGTATGCACTCCCAACCGCTCTTTGATCTCACGCAAAGCGCGTAACGTCACCGCCGCCGCATTTTTATCCGCGCTGACCGCCATTGCCAACGGATCGATGAGAATATCTTTCTTCTCAATGCCGTATTTCGCAGCCTCCGCCACGATCTTTTCCGCAATCGCAACCCGTCCTTCCACAGTGTCGGGGATCCCCGTTTCATCTAACGTCAACGCCACCACCACGCCGCCGTATTTTTTCACAAGCGGAAACACCGTTGCCATACTCTCCGCCTTGCCGTTCACCGAATTGATCAACGCCTTTCCGTTGTAACGCCGCAACGCGCGCTCCATCGCCACTACGTCGGACGTATCGATCTGCAAAGGCAGATCCAACACCGCTTGCAACTTCTCCACATATGCGGGCAACCGCATTTTTTCGTCGATTTCGGGCATTCCCACGTTCACGTCCAAAATATGCGCGCCCTTTTCCTGTTGCGCAAGCCCCTCGCGCAATACGTACTCGTCATCTCCCTCCAACAAAGCCTGTTTAAACCGCTTTTTTCCCGTTGGATTGATCCGTTCCCCGATCAAAACGGGCAAATCGAACTCCACTGCGTGCGTGTACGAAGATACGCACGTGATCTCTTTCTTTTCTATCGGTAATAAGGGCAGATCTTTCGTCTTTTCCACCAACGCGCGAATATACGCAGGCGTCGTACCGCAACATCCCCCCAAAATCCGCGCGCCCATACGCGCAAACTCCGCCATCGCCGACGCAAATTCTTCCTCGTCGATATCGTAACAAGTCTTTCCGTCTTTCACACACGGTAAACCCGCGTTCGGCTTCACCAACACGGGCAAGGAAGATTTCTTCAACAACGCCTCTACAACACCGCCAAGCTGTTTCGGACCAAGCGAACAATTTACGCCGATCCCGTCCGCCCCCATACCTTCCAACAACGCCGTCATCGCCGCAGGCGACGCGCCCGTCATCAACTTCCCGTCCGCGCCGTAAGCGCACGACACCAGCACCGGCAGATCGCAATTTTCTTTCGCGGCAAGCAAAGCGGCTTTTGTTTCATAACAATCGCTCATGGTTTCGATCAAAATAAGGTCGGCGCCGTATTTCGTCCCCAGCTTCACCGTCTCGGCGAAACACGCCACCGCGTCTTCAAAATCCAGCTCTCCGTACGGGCGTAACAGCTTCCCCGTCGGCCCAATATCCAACGCCACAAATTTCGGTTGCGTTCCCACAGACGTTTCCGCCGCCCGTTTGGCGTTTTCGATCGCCGCTTTCACCAAAACTTCCAATTCTTCTGCGGAAAATTTAAAACGGTTCGCCCCAAACGTATTCGTTGCAACAACGTTGCTGCCCGCGTCAAAATAAGCGCGGTGTATCTCCACCAACGCTTCCGCGTTCGCCACGTTCCACCGTTCGGGCAATTCCCCCAACGGCAAACCGCGCTCTTGCAACAACGTGCCCGTCCCGCCGTCTAAATACACTCTGTTTTGTTGTAAAAACGTTCTGATATCCATAATCCTATCCCATTCGCGATTTTATGCGCATTCCAAAATAAAACGTCCCTATGTCTTTCTCGCCTTTAAGAATTTTTCCCGATGATCTGCGAAAGATTTTTTTGAATGGTTTCCGCCACGTCGGGCTTATTCATCGAATACACGTGTACGTTCGTCACGCCGTTTGCAAACAGATCGATGATCTGATCGGTAGCGTAGGCGATCCCCGCTTGCTTCATCGCCAACGGATCTCCTCCAAACCTGTCCACGATCGTCTTAAACCGTTGCGGCATAAACGAACCCGACAACTTGATCGCCCGTTCCACCTGTTTCGCATTCGTGATGGGCATGATCCCTGCGATCACAGGCACCGTGATCCCCGCCTCGCGTATCTTGTATAAAAAATTATACAGCAAATTGTTGTCGAAAAACATCTGCGTCGTTAAAAAATCGCACCCGGCGTCCACCTTTTCTTTCAACCGAGCAATATCCTCTTTTTGATCTCGGCTTTCGGGATGCACTTCGGGATAACACGCGCCGCCGATACAAAAATCCGCTCCGCTTTCCTTTATCTCCGCAATCAGATCCACCGCGTGGCGATAACACCAACCGCTGCGGTCGACGTTTTGTAAATCTGTAGGAATATCCCCGCGCAACGCCATCACGTTTTCGATCCCCGCTTGCTTAAAATCTTCTATCCTCGCTTTCACCGTCTCTTTCGTGGACGATACGCAGGTGAGGTGCGCCAACGATTCCACACCGAACTCCTCCCGTATCCGCTTGGCAATATCCAAAGTATATCGGCTTGTCCCGCCGCCCGCGCCGTACGTTACGCTCATAAAGACCGGCTTTAATGCGGCAATCTGCTCGGTTGCCGTCTTCACGCTGTCGTATACGTCCGAAGTCTTCGGCGGAAACACCTCAAACGACAACGAATATTTTCTCTGTTGAAAAATATCGATGAGTTTCATAACATCCTCCATGCTTTATTCTTTAACATTATAATACAATCTGCCGAATTTATCAATTCTTTTTCACCCGTAAACAGAATTTTCTTGCATTTTTTACACTTGACAAACCACAACAAATGCTTTATAATAATGCCATGACAGAACAAGGCTTTTTTATAAAACCGATCGCGTTTATCCGCAACGATCTTAAAGAAAAATTCGGCATTCCCCGACAGAGCGGCAGAGCTCCTGCCCTCATCTCCGAAATCGTATTTCTTCCCGAATACGCCTGTGACGAAGCGTTTCGGGATATCGAGGGATTTTCTCATCTTTGGCTGATTTTCGATTTTTCCTTAGCGCATGCGGAAAAGTTTTCCCCCACCGTCCGTCCGCCTCGGCTTGGCGGCAACCACCGCGTGGGCGTTTTTGCCAGTCGTTCCCCCTTCCGTCCCAATCATTTGGGGCTGTCCTGCGTAAAGCTGGAACAGGTAAAAAAAGGGGAACAGGGCGTCGTATTAGCGGTGTCGGGCGCAGACTTATTAGACGGAACGCCCATTTACGACGTAAAACCCTATCTACCCTTTGCCGATTGCCGCACCGAGGCAACGTCGGGATATGCGCAACAAGGGGAAAACCATCGCTTAAAGGTGCATTTCCCACCGCAATTATTAAACGTTATACCCGAAGAAAAACGCGAAGGCTTATTGCAATGTTTATCGGACGATCCCCGTCCTTCCTACCAAACCGATCCGTCACGCGTGTACGGAATGCGCTTTGGCTGTTGGGAAATCAAATTTACGGCAACCGCCGACGAATTGAGGGTGTGTTCCGTCGCCTCGGCAACCTAACGGCAAACGAAAACGATCGTTTTCAACATAAACAAATATCAAAGGATAGACAGCCCACGCCGTCTATCCTTTTTTCATACTCATTTATGAATTCCCCAACGTTCCCCAACGTTCCGTTGGATCGTGTCTTTTCTATCTTTCGTTGTCGCAAGCGTTCCGCTTGACCTTGACTTCCTATCTTTCGTTATCGATATTACTAACGATATCGTTACCCAACGGAAGTCAAGAAACTCAGTTTCTTGCCGGTGTGGGCAGAGCCCACGAAAAGAGTAGCCCCAAGTTAAGCAACCGATAGGTTGCGCCCTCTACTGCGTAGCAGTCAGGGCAACGCGTGTCGTTGCCTGTTACAAATCCCAGCCACAACTTTGCCGTTCGGCAAAACTTCACTTGACATTTGTCAAACTTCACTCGCGAAGCAAACTTCACTTACCAAAACAACCTTCCCCCTTCTCTCCAATCACCTCTGCTTTCCCTTATGGAACAAAGCCAACGTACCGCAACCGGAATGCGCCCCGATAACAGGCCCTACGTAATTCACCGTGATCTTGGCGTTCGGCAAACGCTCCGTTATCAGCCTTTTTACATACTCCACGTCTTCCATACAGTCGCCGTGACTGATAAAAATAGGTTCGTCCTCCGTCATATCCGCCGCTTGAAACATATTCTCCACCAAAATATGCAACGATTTTTTTCGCCCCATCGCTTTCCCGATCGGCGTCAATTTCCCCTCGTTGTCTACGTGCATAATCGGCTTTATTTTTAACATCGAACCGATAATTGCCGTCGTAGACGACACTCTGCCGCCCCGCTTTAAATGAAACAAATTATCCACCGTAAAATGATGGCAAATATGCAATTTCAACTCCTCGGCATATTGCTGCGTTTCTTTCAACGACGCCCCTGCGTCCGCCTTTCTCACTACGTAATCCAACAACAAACCTTGCCCCATCGACGCGCACAACGAATCCACCACCGCAATCTTGCGTTTTGAATATTTTTTCGCCAATTCCCTTGCCGCAACGATAAAACTACCCGCCGTACCCGAAAGTCCCGACGAAAAGGAAACAATTAATACGTCCCGCCCTTTTTCCAACGACGGTACGATGAATTTTTTCGCCATTTCACTTGTCACTTGGTAAGTGGTCGGCATCGCGCCGCTGCGCAGTTTTTCATAAAAATCTTTGGGTGCGATCGGCTCGCCGCTGTCCCCTTCATAATTCACGTTGTCCATATTAAAACCTAGCTTCACAAGCCCAATGCCGTGCTCCGCCAAGTATTCGTCGGGCATATCGCAGCCACTGTCCGTAATGATGTCAAATGCTCTGTTTTCCATATTATTTTTTCACTCCTATGTAAAATATTTTTTATCTTTTCCGCTTATTTTCGATTGGATACAACTATTTTAAAACGTTGAATTTTTTTATCCGTTCCGCCTCGAACGTCACGCAAACGGCATACGTGCCGTTTTGTCTGGTCAGTTCCATTCTCGGCAAACCGATCAAATCGAAATATTCGTTAAACTTTTCGGAAAAATCCTGCAATACCAACGCCTTGCAAGCGTCGCTCATCACCGATTTATCCGATTGGATCACGTTGTTGATCCGCGCAAACCTGTCTTCCGTTTTCCGTGCGCGCATTCTTTTTCTCCTTTTCTCTCATTCCTCTTGTTCCTTTCTTTACAAACGCTTTTTCAAGGCTCTGCGTATATTGCCGAACACCCCCGTATATTTCCGCGTTACGTCGTACAATTTCCGTTTCCCCGTCAATACGTTGTTTCCCAACGTTTTAAACGCCATGTGTATTTGCGACAGATCGCCGTTGTATATTCCGTATTCTTCGGGCAATATCCCAAGCAACGGCGTTTTTAACAGTTCTGCCACTTCCTTGGGCGACAACAGATCCCCTGACAGCAACAGATCCCCCCGCACCATGTTCAGCACCACCGATAAATCGTTTAATTGATAACTTTTTAACACGGTGATCACTTTATCCGCGTCCCGCAGAGCGGAAATGTGCGGCGTCGTCACCACGATCGCCTCGTCCGCCGTCGCCACCGCCCGATGAAACCCTTCGTCGATCCCCGCAGGGCAGTCGATGAAAATGAAATCGAATTGCGGCGCTAACGCGTCTAACACAAGTTTCAGCGATTGCGGCGAAACATAACGTTCGGGCGCAGAATGGCTGCTTGTCAATAAATACAGATTGGCATAATCGGGGTGTCGCACAAGCGCCTGTTTTGCTCGGCATCTACCCTCGATGACGTCCACGATATCGTACACGACAAGATGTTCCACTCCGGCAGCCACGTCCACGTTATTCAGCCCGAAATCGGCGTCGCATAAAATGACGCGTTGACCGCGTTTTGCAAGCTGCGCGGATAAATTAGCCGCCACCGTGGTTTTCCCCACGCCGCCTTTTCCCGATGTTACGACGATTTTCCTTGCCATAATTCTTTTCCGCGCCTGCTCCTTACTGATCTACCGCTTTTGGGCAAAGAATATCATATCATAATTATCAACCCGAATTTTGTCGGTTTTGTGTTTTTTTTGGGAAATTTCAGCAAAAGCCAACGTTCCGCAAGCGTTCCGCTTGACCTTAACTTTCTATCTTTCGTTGTCGGGACTTGTAACCATATCGACACCTAACAGGAAGTCAACCAACGTTCCGTTGGATCATGTCTTTTCTATCTTTCGTTACTGAAACTTGTAACCGTATCGCTACCCAACAGGAAGTCAAGAAACTCAGTTTCTTGCGGGTGTGGGCAGAGCCCACGAACATTAAGCCCCAATTAAGCAAGCTTTGCTTGCGCCCTACTGCGTAGCAGTCACCAACGTTCCGCAAGCGTTCCGCTTGACCTTGTCTTTTCTATCTTTCGTTACTGGAACTTGTAACCATGTCGTTACCCGTCCTGTCATACCGTAAGGAACGAAGTGACGGAATAGCGAGCTTGCGAGCGTCCCGAGCGAAGTGAAACGACCGCGTGGAGTGTATCTCATTATAAATCCCAGCCACAACTTTGCCGCAAGGCGAACTTCACTTGTCGCAAGACAAATTTCACTTGCCGAAGGCAAAACTTCACCCACCAAAACAACCTTCCCCCTTCCTCCCCTATTCTATCCCTTTCCCTCAAAAAACACAACCCGTTTTTCGGCAAAAAACCTCTACTCCCCCCGCTGCGACCTCTACCGCCTAAAATCCCTTTTCTACCCCCGCCCGATTTCTTCTCTACCCCAAGTAGAAAAAGGACTCTACGTTGAGTAGAGTCCTTTATTTTCCTGCTGTTCGCCCTATTTTATCTGTTACGTTTGCAAAGTTCGGCGCATACTTCCGAAATTTTAACGTCTTTCGCCGAAAGCAACACCATCATATGATACAACAAATCTGCCGCCTCGTTTACAACGCCCGCTTTTTCTTCGTTTTTCGCCGCGATGACGAGTTCCACTGCTTCCTCACCCACTTTTTTGCCGATACGATCGACGCCGCGCACAAACAAAAAGCTGGTGTACGTGCCTTCTTCGGGGTTCTTTTTATATTCCGCGATGATCCGTTGCAACCGCCCGAACATTTCTCCGCCGATATTGTTGTATTCCCCTTTTATTTGTTGAGAAAAACACGAATACGTATCATTTTCCGCATCCGCCTTCCCTTTTTGCGTCACTTTGATCAACAAATTGTTTTGTTGTGCGTTTAAATACGCCGTCATCAGTTTTTGCGAATTGCCGCGCTTTTCACCTTGCTTATACACCGCCTTTTTTGTGGGGCAATAATAATGCACGTAACCCGTCGCAAACGTTTTTTCAGCGGCTTCCGCGTTCATCGAACCAAGCATAAGCACTTCGCCGCTTTCATAATCTTGCGCGACGACGGGAATCAACCCGTTTGCATCAAATTTCAATTTACTGATATCCGTCATTTCTTTCTTAACCGCCATATCACGACCTCCGCAAATTTTTTCCTTTTCTATTATACTACATTTTTTTTGATTCGTCAATAGGTGTATAATATTTTTTTACATAATTTTCACAAAACTTGTTGTTCTATTTATTGTTCTATTTAAAAAAATTTTTTTTCTTGCTTACTCCAACCATTCCACAGGCAAATTGTCGCCGTTCCAATCGTCATCCCAGCCGTCTGGTTGACAAGGTAATTTCACTACTTTTATCCGTAAATCATCACAATCCTTAAAAGCATACTGACCGATATATTTTACCTGAGGCGGAATATAAATTTCCCGCAAGTTCTGACACCCCATAAACGCCCCGGCGTTGATATATTCTACCGAGCGAGGAATCGATATACTTTCCAGCGTTTTATTATTTCGAAACGCCTGTCCCGCAATCACCGTCGTCCCTTCTCGAATGACGACACGCGCCGCCGTACTCTGTCCGTACAATAAATATTTTCCTAAATACACTACGCCGTCTTGCTCTTTATTTCCTCGACACAAATTATCAGAAGAATAAGGAAACGAATCATAATACAAATACCGTACGCTGTCAGGCAACTTAACTTGTTTCAACTGCTCGGAGGTTACAGCGCCTCGCGCAATTGCCACCGTTCCTTCTCGCACGTGCAATTTCGCCCCCACTTGATCCGAACGGTATAACAAACAGCCCACGTATTCTGCGCCGTCTGCCGACGTTTCCCCAACGAAATGTATATAATCTAACGCGTTTGTTACGTCTATAATTCCCTTTGACATTTGTATATGTTTCAGTTTTGTATCATGGTGGAACGCATACATGTCGATATATTTCACCGTATCAGGCAAAATAAGCGAAGTAATTTCTTTGCTTTCGCTAAACGCATGCGATTCAATCACTTCCGTTCCTTCCTTCACCGAAAATTCCCCAACAGCTCCGCGCACTTTTACCAAATTTTTTCCTATGTACAACGCTCCGTTTTCCCAATTGGCATCGTCGTCATAAAATGCCGTCCCCAAAAAAGCATCTTTCCCCACCTTTCTTACCGAGGCAGGAATGTTACATGTTCGCAATTTTTTACAATCTTTAAAAGCAAAATCTCCTATCACGCGCAACGTATCGGGGAGCACCGCTTTTTTCAAGTTTTTGCATTCCTCAAACGCATAATTTCCAATACGCGTCAATCCATAAGGAAATTCGATACTTTTTATATCCCTCACTTCGTTGTTATATTTAGCAAAATTTTTTTCGATCTCCTTAACGCCAATGGGGATTTTCACGTTTCCGCCGTCACCGCTATATCGTACCAATACGCCGTTTTTCACCAAAAAATCTTTGCCGTAAGGATCTTCTTCATATCTATATCCCCATTCTACGGGACGGTTGTCGGGATTCCAATTTCCACCTAAAAATTTCTTCACCCAACCTATCGGTTTTTCATACTGTTCGGCGTAAATTTTTACACTGCGGCAAAAACGGAAAGCGTTTGCCCCAATCGTTTCAACGCTGTTCGGAATCACGATCCACGATAAATGGTCGCAATAAGCAAACGCCTCTTTTCTAATATATTTTAACCCTTGCGGCAAAGTAACGCTTTGTAACCCGTCACACGCGCGAAACGCACCCTCGCCAATTGTTTTCACCCCTTCAGGGAAAAAGATTTTTGTCAAACTGCTGTTTTCATTAAAGGCTTTCGCCCCGATTTCTTTCACGTTTGCAGGGATTTCCACAATATCCCGCTTGCCCTTATATTTGATTAAAACACCCTTTTGGATATCAAATTCCTCCGCAAGTTTTTGCGCTGAACGCTCCGTTTCCTTCCACTCAATCGGAATGTAATAAGGCTTTCCTTCACCGGATAACAACGTTTTTGCTCCCACTTCCGCATGAATCACCAAACGTCGGCAATCAAAAAACGCGTACGGTTCAACCTGTTTTAATTGATAAGATATCTGCACCGTATTCAACCTTCCGCAACCGAAAAACGCCCCCCAGCCAATGCGTTTCAAACTGTCCGGCAACAAAATTTCTTGTAAATTACAACAATGCGAAAACGCTTTTTCTTCTATATCCGTCACCCCTTCGGGCAAAATTATGTTTTCTACAAAACTATTATCTTTAAACGCCTTTTCGCCAATCTTTGTTACGCCTTGCGGAACTTCCACCTGCGCCGCTTGCCCTTTGTATTTTTTTAAGATACCGTTTTCTATTTCAAATTCCATATATGCCTCTAATCTTCTCAATGTCAGCACAGCGAATAAAGCAACGCTGCGATTCTATTCATGAAACCAAGCAAAAATTTATGTCAACGCCTTGGTCGCCTAAATGTATATTTTTTTCCGTTATTTTAAAAAATCTTCCCTTTTTACTCCCCAAATGACAAGACGCTGTTCGGGATTCCAATCCCGTTCCCAATCCTCTGCTTGACGAACCGCCTCGGTATAAATCGTTACATTATCGCAACCTTGAAACGCCCTATGCCCTACGTATTCCACCGATTTGGGAATATACACCGCTTTCAATTGTTGACAACCCGCAAACGCTTTTCCGTTTAACCGCTTTAACGAATCGGGCAAAATGACTTCTTCCAAATCCCTCGCCCAAACGAATGCCTCATATGCAACCGTCAACGTTCCATCCTTCACCGCATACCCGCGCTCTGTCAAATTTTCGGCGCTGATCAAGTGCTTTCCTATGTATAACACGCCGTTTTCCCAATTGTCTTCCTTTTCATAATACGCCGTTTCTAAAAAAGACGTCGAATAAATCGTTCCGATCGAATCGGGCAAATGAATAATTTCCAATTGATCTCCGCTCACCGCAAACGGACCGATCGACGTTGTCCCTTCTTGAAAACAACACTCTTTGCCGCTTACAACCGCTATGCTTAAAAATCCCCATCCGCCAACGTATTGTATTCCCTCTTCTTTTTCTTCGTATCCTCCGTTTTCCTGTTCGCTCTGCGCTGCCTTATAATACTCCTGCAACGTATAACGGGTTCCGTTTGGCATTGTAATGCTTTTCAAATTTTTGCATCCTTCCAAAAGCAATGAATGGGCGTTTTTTAAAGACTTAGGCAAAATCAAATCGGTCATTTCAGAATTGTGAAAGCTGAGCGCGGCGGCGTTAATATACTGCGTTCCCTCTTTCACTTTATATTCGCCTTCGATTCCGCGCAAATCCACAAGCGTTTCTCCCAAATACAATTCTCCTACGGCAATTTGCCCGTTGGAATATTCGGAAACCTTCCAATATTTGTTATTTGAAATAAATTTCGTCCCTGTAAACGCGCAATCCCCAACTTTCATCAACCAATCGGGCATATTGCACTCCTCCAATTGCTCGCAATCGTAAAATGCATTTTCCCCGATCGTCCACACCGTATCGGGAAGGATCACTTTTTTCAAATTTTTACAATTCTCAAACGCTCTAACGCCTATTTCACGCAAACCGTAGGGAAATTCGATGCTTTCCACCATCTCCAACGTATATTTGTTTTCTTCCCCAAAATCATCGGCAATCTTCTTAACGCCCATCGGGATCTTTATCGCGCCGCCGCCAAAACTTGTATAACGTTTCAATTCGTCGCCTTCCACTTCAAAATCGGGGTCGTACGACGGATCGCGCCTTACGTAATTCCATTCTACGGGGCAATTGTCGGGATTCCAATTCCCACCGAATAATTTCTTCACCCAACCAAACGGCTTTTGCCCCATTTCCGCATAAATTTTTAAATTGCGGCATCCGAGAAACGCGTTCGTTTCAATGGTCGCGACCTCAGGCGGAATCACCACCCAAGCCAATCGTTCGCAATAGGCAAACGCCTCTTTTTCAATACACGCCAAACCGTGAGGAAACATAACCGTTTGCAAACCGTCGCACGCGCAAAAAGCCCGTTTCCCGATTTTTACCACGTACGGTTTCACTTGCAATTTCACTTGCAGTCCTTTTCCGTACACTTCTTCCACGTGTTCGGGAAAAAACAGTTTTATCAAACTGCCACACCGCTCAAATGCGCCTTCCCCGATTTCCTTTACGCAAGCGGGAATTTCCACGATCGGACTGTTCCCCTTATATTTTTTCAATACGCCGTTTTCAATGTCAAATTCCTGCGCCAAATATTTTATCGAACGGGGCGTTTCCTCCCATTCTATCCGACAACATTGCGGAATACTGTTTCCCGACAACAACGATTTTGCGCCCAATTCCGCACAGATCCGTACATTTTCACAATCGTAAAAGGCATAATCTTCCACCTGTTCGATATAGCAAGGCAACCGCACTTCCCATAAACTTTGGCATCCGAAAAACGCCCCCCAGCCAATGCGTTTCAAACTGTCCGGCAACAAAATTTCTTGTAAATTATCACAATACGAAAACGCTTTTTCCTCTATATCCGTCACCCCTTCGGGCAACACTGCGTTTTCGATATACCAACAATCTTTAAACGCGCTCGCGCCGATCTTCGTCACTCCTTGCGGAATCACCACCCGCGCCGATTCTCCGTTATATTTTTTCAATACGCCGTTTTCTATTTCAAATTCCATATGAATAAAAACTTCCTATTTTTCTTTTTTTGGCCCGCTTAATTCAACACTACGTCTTTTAAACTGTCGTATTTTTTCAAAGCCAATCGGTGCAATTTTTCATCGTCCAACCTGCTTTCAAATACGTCGTCCGATAACTTTTTCGCCGCAAAAATCACCGACGTGGGATACCGCAAATTTTTGATATCCGACAACATCTTTCCCGATTGCCGCGTGCCGAAAAAATCGCCGCTGCCCCGCATTTCCAAATCTTTTTCCGCTATTTTAAACCCGTCTACGTTGTTTTTCAACGTCAAAAGCCGTTCTCTCGCAGTTTCACCGTCCGCCCCCATCAAAAGGAAACAATAACTCTTTTCCGCGCCGCGCCCTACGCGCCCGCGCAACTGGTGCAACTGCGACAATCCAAACCGCTCGGCATTGTAAATGATCATAATCGTCGCGTTCGGTACGTCTACGCCCACTTCGATCACCGTCGTCGAAACAAGACAGTCGTATTCCCCCTGTTTAAACGCCGACATCACTTCCCCTTTTTCCTTGTCCTTCATACGCCCGTGTAACAACCCAAACCGCACCGTCGGCAATCTGCCTTTCAATTCCTCGTACAGTTCCGTCACACTCATGATCGAACCTTCTTCGTCATCGTCGATCTTCGCGCATACGAAATATGCCTGTTTTCCTGCGGAGGTTTCACGTTGAACGTACGAAAGCATATCGTCATACTTCGATTCGGGAATGATGCTTGTCGAAATTTCCTGTCGAGCCTTCGGCTTATCCGTGATCGTCGTCACGTCCAAGTCCCCGTAAAAGATCAACGACAGCGTACGCGGAATGGGGGTTGCGCTCATCACCAACATATCCGCACCCACGCCTTTTTCCGCCAAAGCGTTTCGTTGCGCTACGCCAAAACGGTGCTGTTCATCGCAGACGATGAAAGACAATTTGGGAATTTCCACGTCCGCTTGAAAAATAGCGTGCGTGCCGCAAAGGATATCGATTTCCCCCGCCGCCAATTTTTCCTTCACTTCCCGTTTTTCTTTCGCTGTCATACCGCCCGCCAAATACCCCACGCGATAATCGGGGAAATACCGTTGCAAAACAGCGTAATTTTGCGCAGCAAGCACTTCCGTCGGCGATAAATATGCCGCAGTGTAACCGCTTTTCACCGCCATAAAAATACCGCATAACGCCACCGCCGTTTTACCGCTGCCTACGTCCCCTTGGATCAAACGGTTCATACGCGTCGGCGCGTACACGCTTTCGAATACGTCGTTCACCGCTCGCTTTTGACCGTCGGTAAATTCAAACCCAAATCGTTTGGAAAATTCTTTCACTTCCGCCGCTGTCACCGAATAGGGATTGACGCGAGCTTCCTCTTTTCCGCCTTTGATCATTTTAAACGCAGAGATCAGCACAAAATATTCTTCCAATGCAATGCGTTCCGCCGCGCGGTCTTTTGCGTCGTGGTCGGCGGGATCATGAATATCGAAATAAGCTCTTTCCAAAGAGGGCAACGCATATTTTTTTACGATCTGCCACGGGATCACGCCTGTAAGATCCACTTTTTGCAACGCCTCTTTCACTGCCGCGCGCACCACCTTTTGCGTTAAACTCCCTTTCAGCGAATACACCGGCACGATCCCTTTCAACCGAACGTTTTTATCCAACTCCTCAAACGTGGGATTGACCAGGGAAACTTGTCCAAATTTATTTTGCACTCTGCCGTAAAACAGATACTCACCCGCTTTCAATTTTTGGGCGATATAGGGCTGATTGAACCAAACGATGGTGAATGGAAAGCCGTCTTGCGAACAAAACGCTTTCACCATTTTCCGTCTGCCGCCGTACTGAACGGTGTTGACGCGCGTCACTTCGCACGCCACCAAAACCATATCGTTGTGATAGGCGTATTTGATGGTGGCGCGTTCGGTTAAATCGAGATAGGCGCGCGGATAAAACCGCACAAGATCCTCTGCGTCGAATATCCCCAACTTATTAAAATCTTTTTCCCTTTTTTCCCCGATCGAACGGAGCTGCGATAATTTCATATTCTGCAAATCCCTATTTTATATTGTTTTCTATGCTTGCACTGCCCTCGGCAAGTTAAGTTGTCCCCCAACGTTTCGTTGGATCTTGTCTTTCTATCTTTCGTTATCGGAACTTGTAACCATATCGTTCCCCAATAGGAAGTCAAGAAACCAACGTTCCGTTGGATCACATCTTTCTATCTTTCGTTGCTGGGACTTGTAACCGTATCGTTCCCCGTCTTGTCATACCATAAGGAACGAAGTGACGGAATAGCGAGCTTGCGAGCGTCCCAAGGGAGTGAAACCTTCCTCAATGTCATACCGTAAGGAACGGAGTGACGGAATAGCGAGCCTGCGAGCGTCCCGAGCGCAGCGAGTGGAGTGTATCTAGTTTTTATCCCAGCCACAACTTTGCCGCAAGGCAAACTTCACTTGTCGCAAGACAAACTTCACTCGCCCAAAGGCAAGCTTCACCCAAACCGCCTCTCTTTGACCAAAAAAGAAAACGGGAAGCCGAACTCCGCCGCCCTTCCCGCTTTTGTTTGCTTATTTTATTATTCCAACGAAAGAATGTAATAATACACCGATTGTCCGCCGTTGTGGAAATCAATATCGCAATCGGGATATTTTTCCCCGATCATCGCGCACAACGCTTCCGCCTCGTCTTCCTTTACGTCCTCGCCGTAATACAGCGTAATCACTTGATGGAAGTCTTCTTTCATTCTGCCGATCAGCTTCAACACCGTTTCTTCCAACGAGTGCGATTTCGCCAAGATCTTTTTATCATCCAATCCGATGATGTCCCCTTCCTTGATCGAGAACCCATTCAACGTCGTGTTGCGCACCGCATACGTCACTTGCCCAACCTTTACGTTGTCGAGGGCGTGGATCATATTCGTCTTGTTTTCTTCCGCGCTGGCTTCGGGATTGAATTCCAACGCCGCCGCAAACCCTTGCGGTACGTTTTTCGTCGGAATTACGTGGATCGTCTTGTTTTCTACAAGATTTTTCGCCTGTTCCGCCGCCAAAATAATATTTTTATTGTTCGGGAACACAAAAATATGTTCCGCATTGATCTTTTTCGCCGCGTCGGCAATATCGCTTGCCGAAGGGTTCATCGTCTGACCGCCCTCGATGATCCGATCTACCGACAAATCTTTGAAAATTTCCGAAAGCCCCGAACCGGTACAAATGGCAAGCATACCCATTTCTTTCTTTTCCGCTTCCAATTTGGCTTTCAATTGGCGGTTTTGTTCTAACATATTTTCAATTTTCGGACGTTCCAACTCACCCAATTCCAACGCATACGTCAACGCCTTGCCCGGTTGATTGGTGTGTACGTGCACTTTCACCAATTCCAAATCGCCGATACAAATTACACTGTCGCCGATCGCCATCAACTTTTCACGCAAACGGTCGATCGCGGAAAGCGTCGTCGTCTTTTTCATATTGATGATGAAAAATTCGGTGCAAAAAGCAAATTGAATATCCCCGATATCCATCGATAAAATAGACGAATTATCGCCAAATTCCGATTCGCCGCCGTCCGCCGCGTCCATTTCGGGCATACTTTCCACAATTTCTTCACCCGTCAATTCTGCGGCAAACCCTTTGATGATCACCATCAAACCTACGCCGCCCGAATCGACTACGCCCGCCTTTTTCAATACGGGCAACAGTTCGGGTGTAAGCGCCAACGCTTTCTCCCCTTCTGCGATCACGTCTGCGAAGAAATCTTCAAAATTCTTCTTTTTAGCCGACACTTTCACTGCGTGTTCGCTCATCATACGAATGACGGTGAGTATCGTCCCTTCTTTGGGAACGGAAACTGCGCTGTACGCCACTTTCGTACCCGCTTCCAACGCTTTTGCAAACGTTTTGGTGTCCACCTCTTTTTCTTGCTTACGGATCACCGAACAGATCCCTTTTAAGATCTGCGATAAAATAACCCCCGAATTACCTCGCGCGCCTTTTAACGCGCCTCTGGAAATACTGTCGCAAACGTCGGCAAACGCGCTCGATTGACACGCCGTCAACTCCTTCACGCACGATTGCATCGTCAGCGACATATTGGTGCCGGTGTCCCCATCGGGAACAGGGAACACGTTTAACGCGTCCACTTTTGCGCGATTGATCTCTAACTGTTTCGCGCCAACAAGTATCATTTTCCTCAGTTCGGTACTGTTTATCGTTTTATGCATTGAGAAATGCTCCTTATTGTTAAAATTATATGCCCTGCCGTCCTTCCCCATAGAGACAAGCCAAAGCGTTATACCCACCTACGCAGCCCTGTATTTTCTTTCGCATTTTCACTCGTTTTTCATCGCCTGTTTCCATAATATATAATTCTATATCTTATCAAAACGTCAAAATCCGTAACGAGATATTGCAAAAAGAAAAGCTGCGCATGCCAAAAAGCGCTGGGGCGCACCGCGCCTGCGCTGAAAAAATTACAGTTTTACACCTATTACGTTTACATTGACGGTGTCTACGATCATACCCGTGAAATCTTCCACTTTATATTTAATGGCTTCTTTCAACGATTCGGCAACGGCGGAAATAGAAACGCCGTATTTGATGATAACGTACACGTCCACGTAAATACGATTGCCGGAAGTTGTCACTTTGATGCCCCGTCCGCCGCTTTCTTTTTTGAAAAGAATAGACAAGCTGTCGGTGAAACGGCGAGAAACCGTTTCCACGATTCCGTACGATTCTAAGGCAGTGTGAGAAGCAACCTTGGCGATCGCCAGGTCGGAAATAGAAATTTTGCCGTATGCGTTATTTGTATTAACTGACATAATTTTTCTCCAAGTTACTTTTTCATTGTACACTATTTAGATATATTTTGCAAGCACTTTTTCAAAATTTTCCGAAATTTTTTAAATTTTATGTTTTTTGGGGGTGTTTTTAATTGCTTTTTCTCGAAAGAAATGATATATTATTTATGCTTGTTTTATGCCCAATATGCTTTGGGCGATATTTTAAGCGCAGTTTTTACGGCAAAAACAGAAGGAAAAACCCAAAACGGAGGTGTTTAATATGTCCAGAGTATGTAATATTTGCGGCAAAGGTCAAGCTTCGGGAAACAACGTAAGCCACTCTAACCGTAAAACGAGAAGAACGTTCAAAGTAAACGTACAGAAAATTTCGTACATCGAAGACGGTAAGGAAGTAAACGGATACGTCTGCGCAAGATGTATCAGAACCCTTAAAAAAGCGGACGCTGAATAATTTCCGCTTTTCTTATCATGCATAAAAAACCGACTGCCAAAACCGGCGCGTCGGTTTTTTTGCGTTACCCAACGTTCCGCAAGCGTTCCGTTGCATCATATTTTTCTATCTTTCGTTACTGGGACTTGTAACATATCGTTTCCCAATGGGAAGTCAAGAAACTCAGTTTCTTGCGGGTGTGGGCAGCGCCCACGAAAAGAGTAGCCCCCCATTAAGCAACCGACAGGTTGCGCCACTCCTGCGACGCAGTCACCAACGTTCCGTTGGATCTTGTCTTTTCTATCTTTCGTTGTCGATATTAATAACGGTATCGATACCCAACAGGAAGTCAAGAAACTCAGTTTCTTGCGGGTGTGGGCAGAGCCCACGAAAGTAAAGCCCCAATTAAGCAACCGATAGGTTGCGCCCTACTGCGTAGCAGTTATGGCAACGCGTGTCGTTGCTCATCTTGTCATACCGAGCGGAGCAATTTATTGCGTAGTCGTGCGGGCAGAGCTTGGCTCTGCGACACTACGAGTTTTTACGAGTATTGTATCTCATTTTAAATTTAAGCCACTGCCGTCAGGCAAAACTTCACTCGCCGCAGGCGAACTTCACTTGCCATAGGCAAACTTCACCCAAAACAATTTCCCCCATTTTTTCATATAATTGTAATTTTTTTCAAATTTTGGTGAGTAAAATCTCCTTTTCAGGCGTTATATAAGTGAAGACGTCTTCAAAGGAGGAAAAAATTATGAAAAAACAGATCTACAAATGGATGAGTTCGGCGTTGATCGTCGTCCTCGCAACGTCCTTTTGGGCTTGCGGCGGCGCTGGAAGCGCAGCGGATAGACTCAACGGCGCAAACAATGGCAACTATTATGCGCCCAACGGTTATCCAAGCAGCGGAACGAGCGTTTTGGAAGACGCGCAAGAAGGTATTTCGGGCGAACTCAACGGAGAAGATTACACCCAAATTATCGAAAACGCGTTCATCAAAACCGCCGAGGAAAATCACAGCTATTTTTCCATTGACGCCAACACTGCGTCTTATCCCAATTTACGCAGTTTGATCAACAGCGGTTATGGGAAAACGATCCCTAAGGACGCCGTGCGCGTAGAGGAAATGTTAAATTATTTTAAATACGACCACGCCACGCCCACCGACGGCAGTATTTTGGCGTTGACGTCGTCCGTTTTCGACAATCCTTACAACGCCGAAACAAAATTGTTGACCGTTGGGCTTGCCGCGCAGGAAGTGCAATTTACGCAACAGCAAAATAATCTTGTTTTCCTCATCGACACCAGCGGTTCGATGTATTCGCAAGACAAATTGCCGTTGGTACAGGCGGCGTTTTCGCTGTTGACGGAAAACCTCAACGACACCGACCGAGTTTCCATCGTCACCTATGCAGGCAATGACAAAGTGGCTCTGGACGGCGCGTTTGGGAATCAAAAAGAAACGATTTCGGCAGTGATCGAAGATTTGCAAGCGTCGGGTAGCACGGCAGGCAGCGCAGGCATCGAAACTGCCTATCGGTTGGCAGAACAATATTTTATCGAAGGAGGCAACAACCGCGTGATCTTGGCAACGGACGGCGATTTCAACGTTGGGATCACGGGCGGTAGCGCTCTTGAAAATTTCATTGCGGAAAAGCGAGAAAGCGGCGTATATTTTTCGGTATTCGGCGTGGGACGCGGCAATCTGCAATCGAGTAAAATGGAAACGTTGGCGTTAAACGGCAACGGGACGTATTCGTACATTGATTCGGTGAAAGAGGCGCAGCGCGCGCTGGTGCAAGAGATCGGCGGCACGCTTGTCACTGTGGCAAAAGACGTGAAAGCGGGCATTATTTTCAACGCCGATTATATAGACAGCTACCGTTTGATCGGGTATGAAAACAAGTTGTTGACGGAAGAAGAATTTGAGGACGACGCCACGGACGCAGGCGAACTTGGCAGCGGACACACGGTGACGGTGGCTTATGAAGTGAAATTGACGGAAAAGGAATTTGCGGAAGGCGAAAATTTAGCGCAAGTGACGGTGAAATACAAACCGACGGAAAACAGCGGCGGCGCGGAAGACGTTTCACAAGAATTGCTGTTGGATATCCCCACCGCGCAATATCATCAAACGTTGACGGCGACAGACTCGTTTATTGCTTCCGTAATCGAATTTGCTTTGATCTTACGCGATTCGACGTACAAAGGGACGGCTGATCTCAACGCACTCATCACGCGTTTGGACGATTTGGATTTATCCAACGACGAATACAAAACAGAATTCCGCGATCTGGTAAAAACCTATCGTACTAATTTAGAAAACTAACCAACGTTCCGCAAGCGTTCCGCTTGACCTTGACTTTTCTATCTTTCGTTATCGGAATTTGTAACCGTGTCGTTGCCCTACAGGAAGTCAAGAAACTCAGTTTCTTGCGGGTGTGGGCAGAGCCCACGAAAAGAGTAGCCCCCCATTAAGCAACCGATAGGTTGCGCCACTACTGCGAAGCAGTTACCAACGTTCCGTTGGATTATGTCTTTTCTATCTTTCGTTATCGGAATTTGTAACCGTGTCGTTGCCCTACAGGAAGTCAAGAAACTCAGTTTCTTGCGGGTGTGGGCAGAGCCCACGAAAGTAAAGCCCCAAGTTAAGCAACCGACAGGTTGCGCCCTACTGCGAAGCAGTTATGGCAACGCGTGTCGTTGCTCATCTTGTCATACCGAGCGGAGCAATTTATTGCGTAGTCGTGCGGGCAGAGCTTGGCTCTGCGACACTACGAGTTTTTACGAGTATTGTAT
>JAFTPQ010000054.1 GCA_017463205.1 Clostridia bacterium | reverse complement strand
TACAAACTATACAATCATCCTATCGTTAAAATTGAAACCGCTTAGATGAAAAATCATCCGTTTTAAACCTTACCCACCCGTTTTCAATTTTATATCCTTTTCTTAATCTACTCACAAAACCAAGGATAGCATTGTCTATCCTTTTCTTTTGCTCAACTCTATAAAACAGATCGCCTGTCCCCCCTCAAACGCTTGACCTTTCCCGATTTTTGGTTTATAATAATATCGAAATAAAATAATAAATTTTTAAAGAGGTGTGTATATGAATGTTATCATTACCGAAAATTATGACGAAATGAGCAAAAAAGCTGCCGAAATCATCATCGACATTGTAAAGAAAAACCCCAATGCGATCCTCGGCCTTGCAACGGGCTCCAGCCCCATCGGTACGTATCAAGCAATGATTAAAGATTGCAAGGAAAACGGTACGTCCTATAAAAACGTTTCCACCGTCAATTTGGACGAATACGTTGGCTTGACCGCCGATCACGATCAAAGCTATGCCTACTTTATGCGCAGCAACTTGTTCGACCATATCGACATCGATCAAAACAACACCAATTTGCCTTGCGGTTGCGCAACCGACGCTCAGGCGGAATGCGACCGTTATAACGCTCTGCTTGACACAATGAAACAAGACGTGCAAGTGTTGGGGTTGGGTTCTAACGGTCACATCGGTTTCAACGAACCGGGTACGCCGTTCGATTCCGTAACGCATCTCGTCGATTTGACGGAAAACACCATCAAAGACAACTCCCGTCTGTTCAACTCGATCGACGAAGTTCCCCGTCAAGCACTTTCGATGGGCATTAAAAACATTATGCAAGCAAAATCTATTTTGATGGTCGTTTCGGGCAAGAATAAAGCCGAAGCCGTAAAAGGTATGGTAAAGGGCGAGATCACCCCCAACCTTCCCGCTTCCGTTTTGCAACTTCATCCCTTCGTCACCATCATTTGCGACAAAGATGCGGCAAGCCTTCTTTGATCCCCTACCCGCAAGATATTTACAAAATAAATTCTTGAAAAACAAACGGATAAAAACGTAACGGACTGCGCCCTACGGCACAGCCCGTTTTTCTATTCTTTTCAGTATTTTATTCTTTATCCCGCACGTAATGATCGTACAGTTCTTCTTGCGCGAAATGCATTTTCGTCAAATAGTTGGGCGCGGTTTTCAAGAACATAAAATACGACGTTTCATCCGTAGCGATGTCGAAACTGTCCACACGGTTCAAAAAATCGTATTCCACGTGCACCGAATACATGGACGAAACGGGTTTATTCAGCGCAAACGGTTTTCCGTCCACCGTTCCCGTAAAGGTGAATCCGTTTTCGTCGTGTGTCACGTGCGCGTCCCCAACGTTGATAAAACCGACTTTCGTCGAATAATATTCCTCCACGCGAACGTCGTCTTCAAAATGATACGTTCCCGCTTGCACTTCCTTGCGCACTTCTTCCCGTTCCCATCTATACCAATCGGGAATATGCGAAAATCCTTTGTCCGTATTGACGCCTTTTAAACGGCTGAGCGTATCCATTTCCCATTTCGCGCCGCAAGCTTCGCACCAAAGGTGTATCCCCTCGCTCTTGGTTTTAAATTCCGCTTGACAGGCAGGGCATTTATACAATATACGATACAAACCGTCCGCGCGTTTTTTGCATTTGGTGTGATAGCCCTTCTCCACCTGCCACTTGTATTCATCTTTTTCAAACGCCTGTTCGATCTTCGCTTGCACTTCTTCCGCCGTCATCTTTTCCAGCTCTTCCACCGTAAGCAACTGATACACGTGCGCTTCTTGGCGGATCTTTCTATAAGGGTGCTTGCTCCATTGAGGCGAGTTGATAAAATTGCCGTACGCCTTGCACATCACAACGGGAACTTTTGCGTGTTTGCAGAATTTCCCCAACGCGCCGTCCAACTTCTCGTTGACACCTGCAAATTCAAAACGGGCTTCGGGATACAACGCCACCGAATGTTTCAACTTTTTCAAATAGTACAACGTTTGTTTCGCCGTCGAGATCCCGTGCGTAAATTTACGTTTGGGAATACCACCCACACCGTACATCAGCCAATCCCCGCGGCGGAATTCTTCCACAGACATCACCCAGCCCGTTGTTCTGGGCATCAACCCTGTCGCAAGCTGCGCAAAATCCATAAACGACGCGTGCGTAGACAAGATCAAATACGGCCCTTTCAATTTCCGCACTTCCTTATCTACCTTTACGTGTCCCTTATGTAACCACATATAAATAGGGCCGTACGTAAATTCGACCAGCTTCAAATACCACTTGGGTTTGTTCGGCTTGCGGTTCATATCAAACCGCTTTGCCTGCTTTTGTTTTTTCATTTTCCTCTTCTCTCTTTTTTTATGTTTTTTTGTTTTTGTCTTCTCTTTCTCTTCTCTTTTTTACAACGTACTCTCTTTACGTTTTTACACTTCTACAAACATTTTCGCCGTCTTTTTCGTTTGGATCAGAGTGGTGCAACCGGGGCACATATACGCGGTTTTTCCGTAAGCGACGCGCAATCTTCTGCCGCATTTCGGACACCAGATCCGCACAAGATCCCCTTCCTTGATCAATACGTCTTTCGACGCTTCCGCTTCGTTTTCAGCGGGCACAACCGTTTCTTCCGCAACGTCTTCCGTCACTTCCACCTTTTCTTCCGACAATTCTTCGATCGGTAATTGTTCCATTGGGTTTCTCCTTGTCCTCGTCGATCTTTTTTTCGATCACAGCCGCACAGAAAACCTCGTCGGCTGCCTTTTTCATTATATAGAAAAAAGCGTTCCTTGTCAAGCAATTCCGCAAAACTCTTAACACTTTTCTTCCCAAAGCCCTTTTGCAATGCAAAACGACCGATGTCCTTCGGCCGTTTTTTTATCTTTTTATTCCATTTATGCTTCCGTCGTTTCTTCCGTAACTTCTTCCGCCGCTTCCTCTGCGGGTTCTTCCGCAACGTCTTCTACGGGAGCTTCTTCCGTCACGTCCGCCGGTTCTTCCGAAACTTCTTCTACGGGAGCTTCTTCCGTGACTTCTGTTTCCGCTTCGGTATCCGTTTCCACGTCTGCCGCCCAATCGTCAAAACTCATTTGTTCGGGTTCGTTTGTTTCTTCCGCAACGTCTTCCGTCGCCGCCATTTCTTCTGTCGCTTCCGTTGTTTCCTCGGTCGTTTCCGTCGCTTCCGTTTCCACGGGCGTAACCATTTCTTCCGCAACGTCTTCCGCCACGTCCGTCGTTTCGTCTACGGGCAAAACAACTTCTTCCTCCTCGGCTTGCTTAACGGCCTCTTTCATCGCTTTCTGTTCTTGTACTTCCTGCGCTTCCGTTTCCGTCAGATCTTTCACCAACTGCTTTTTGATGCGCACACAGAACAAATATCCGCACGCACTGCATTTCACCGCTTGCACAGCACCCGTGATCCGCACCGCCGCACTACATCTGGGGCAGTTTACCACGTATTTTTTAGGCAGACTTTTCACGTCAACGGGCGGTTGTTCCGCCGCTTGTTCTTCAGTAGGTTCTGCGGTGGAAGGCGTAAATTCTTCTTCCGTTTCTTCAACGTCGCCAATACCTTCCAATTCTTCCAATTCGTCTATTTCATCCGCCATCTTCAACTGTTTTTTTGCCGCGCGTTTTTCTTTCCACTTTTTAAACATAACCAGCCCCTGCCTTTCTTTTTTTATTTTTCACTTTTTTCGCTCTTGCTTTCCAAGCGATTTTCCCTTGCACTGTATTTTTCGGTATCGTGCAATACTTCTTTTATCTATTTTATACCTATTTTGTCAATTTGTCAAGGCTTTTTTTCAATTTTCTCCGCTTCTAAACGGTTTTTTTCCGTTTTTTTCCCTTTTCGACCTATTTTTTCTTCAAAATAAGCCAAAATCGACCGAATCGCATAAAAAAAGAACGGGATTTCCCCGTCCTTTCGCATATCCTTTCTCTTACAACAAATAATAAGGCAATTCGCCGCCAAGCTCCACCTTTTTCACTTGTTCGGTCGGCTCCTTAACCGCCGTTTTCTTTGCGGGCGCTTTCTTCACCGCTTTCACTTCCGCTTTTGTTTCCGTTTTTGCCGTTTTCACTGCCTTTTCCGCTTTTGCGGGCGCACTCTTTTTACAAGCTGTCTTTTTCGCAGTTTTCTTTTCTACGGGTTTCACCATTTTTTCCATCACTTCCTCCGATACGTTTGCGATCACCGTGCTGTTCTCCATATCGGGCGCAGCCGTTTTCACTTTGGAATATCCGTTGTTTTCCACTCTCTTAATTGCATTTTTTCCGATTGGCATTTTCTATGATCTCCTTTGTTAATTGTATATATTCGCCGGCGCTTCGGCTCGACTTCTTAAACGCCACCACAGGTTTCGAATTATCCTGCGCCCATTCCACCGCGCTGTCTACGCGCACGTAATTTTCAAACAGCGTTACGCCTTCCATTTCTTTCAACGTTTCCAGCGTCTGTTTAAAATATTTTTTCCGTTCGTCCGCTTTTGTAATCGCGATCCCCAACACGTCCAATCGGGGCGCAATGCCTTTTGCTTGATTGCAAAATTCAAACATATTCGCCAAACCGAACAGTCCCCAAGGGCTCGCTTCTACGGGAATCACGACAAAATCGGATGCGCACATAATATTCATCACCCATCCGCCAAGCGTCGGCGGCGCGTCGATCAAAATATAATCGTAATACCCTTTTGCGCGTACCCGTTCCAAACATTTGCGCAAGACAAATTCCCGTTGCCATTTGGCAAACAGGTCGAACTCGATCGCGCTCATCAAAGACGAGGAAGGCACGATATCCAGCCCTTCTATTCCCGTTTCCGCAACAAAATCGGATAAGTCCTTTTCCTCTTTCACCGCCGCGTAAATATTTTTGCCCTGCTCTGCATATTCATGCGCGCGTTCTTCGTCGAAAAAGGAAATGGTGAGGTTCATCTGCATATCCCCGTCGATCATCAACACCTTTTTTCCTTGCATCGCCATCGCGCAACCTACGTTTGAACAAGTCGTCGTTTTTCCGCTGCCCCCTTTGTTGTTGGCAAATGCAATCACCGTCGTTTTACTCATCGTTCGTTTTCCTCGTCGTCTGTTTCCTTTCGCCCGCCGCCTTTTTCGCCTTTGTTTCCGCAGTCTTCTTCACGGCTTTTTTCGTTTGCGTTTTCTTTTTCGCC
>JAFTPQ010000053.1 GCA_017463205.1 Clostridia bacterium | reverse complement strand
TAAGCAAGCTTTGCTTGCGCTCTACTGCGTAGCAGTCGGGGCAACGCGTGTCGTTGCCCGTTTTGTATCTCGTTTAAATTTAAGCTACACTGAAAGTTGTTACTTTTTTAGATACACTCCACTCGCTTCGCTCGGTCGGTATGACACTTTGGAAGTTACTCTGTTTCTTACGGTATAACATTCTATAGCCGTCTTAATATCCCCACAACTTTGCCGTCAGGCAAAACTTCACTTGCAAAGCAAACTTAATCCCCTAAAAACTCAAAAAAGTCATCTGAAGCGGAAATCCTCCGCCAAGATGACTTTCTTCTTTTCATTACACCAATGCCGTCTTTTGCAATATCTTCACACTGACAACGCCCAGCCCCACGGTAAACATTCCGCCGCCCGCCAAACACAAAAGAACGTTCATCATCGTCCCGTTTAAAGGCGTCATCATCGGAATCATCATAAACAAAAACATTCCTACGCCCAACGAAAGCAATATCGACAGCCAAGCCTTTTGTTTTGCGATCACGCTCATCAATACAAAAATAGCGATAAAGACAGATACCAACAACACTTTCGTCAATAAACACAGTGCAACCTCACCTACGTTTACGCCAAGTTCTGCTAAGCCAAAGGATATCCCCGCAATACCGCCGCCGATCATCGAGCCTATAAAAAACGCAACGATCATTCCCGCGCCTGCGATACAACCGATCACCGTTTTGGAAAAAACGTAATCGGTTTTTTTTGCGCGCACCGCAAACAAGTTTTTGGCATAGCCGCTTCTAAATTCCTCCGAAATAAACAGGCAAACAAACACCGCGACGGCAAAATACACCAAATTGATATTACACATCGCCGTCAAGCTCATGCCGCCCATCGCCGCGTCCGTTTCCGTCCCCGTAGCTGTCCCGCCTGCAACCGAACTGATGATCTGCCACACATTTTTAAACCCCTCCATCGTCGTCACGTTCCCGTTGACGTCTGTCGAAGTCGTTCCGTCCATCATCGCGGTCATCACCAAGATCAAGATGGGCGCAACCAAAGCGCAACCGATCATAATATACAGCAACGGCGTTGTAAACGCCCGACGAACGTCCGCCGCCAACATAGTTTTTACACGTTTTCCAAATCCGTTTTCCGCTCTTTTTTGCATCTCACGACCTCCTTTCTTGCATCAGATCGACGTAATATTCTTCCAAGCCGATCTTATCCGTTTTTATCTCGTTGATCAATACGCCGTTCTCATATAAATACGTAACGATCTCCTCCGGTTTTGCAGCGTCGTATACGCGAAGATAACCTTTTTCATCTTCTTCCACACGGGCATATTTACAAAGCAACGCCCTTTTCGCTTGTTCTTTCGATTTCGTCTGCAACGCAACGTACGTACGACAACTCGCATAAAGCTGCTCCGCCGTCATTTCCTTGATCATTTTTCCGCCGCGCACGATGCCGTAATGCGTCGCCACCTTTTCCAATTCACCTAAAATATGCGAAGACACCACCACCGTACAACCGCTTTTCGCCAGATCCACCAACACTTCGCGGACGATCCTCATTCCGTCGGCGTCCAAACCGTTGATCGGTTCGTCCAAAACCAACAATTTCGGATCGCCCAACAAAGCCATCGCAATCCCGATCCGCTGTTTCATACCCAACGAGCAATTTTTAAATTTATTGCCCGCCGCGCCTTCCATTCGGACAAGTTTCAACACTTTGATCACTTCTTCTTTCGCATTGGAAATACCCAAATTTTCCGCCTGTATCATCAAATTATTCCAAACCGTACAATTCGGAAAACACCCGGGCGTTTCGATCAAAACGCCCAAACGCGCGCGTATCTCCCCGTCCGTATGTTGCCTACCGAACAATTTCACTTCCCCGCCGTCCGCGTGAAGCAATCCGCAAATAATTTTTTCCGTCGTTGACTTCCCACTGCCGTTTTCCCCGATAAAACCGTAGATCGCTCCTTCGGGTACAGTCATATTTAAACCGCTCAACGCTTGTTTTTCGCCAAAACGTTTGGTTAAATTTTTAATTTCGATCGCGTTCATATTTCTCCTCCCGTCTATGAAACCGTCCATCAATACACGTCGCTTTTGGAAAGCAGGTGCGTCCCCAATACGTTGTAGATCCCCGTCCAAGCCACGGAAACCGCCAAACAAACCAGCACCGTCCAAAAATTACTCGTCAAACACGCGTACACGGACGAACCGTATAAAAATATATTCAACAAGGGCGAATTACTTGCGATCGCCGCAATCCCCACAATCAGGATCCCCGTCCCGAAAAAGAAAGAAGATGCTATGGAAATGCCGAAATATTTCCGAAAGATCACGTTTAAAAAGGTGTACAAACTCGCCCATCCCAAGCTCATGATCATTTTCCCCAAAAGAGCGCAAATCAACGATCCTGCATTCACTTCAAACGAAAGCCGCGTAAACAGCCCTGCGCCCACTGCGCCGATCAAATAGGTGACGCACATACACGCCATCGCAAAGGCACAGGTCAGCGTTTTCGAGATCATATAATCTTCCTTCTTTGCGTGCGTCGTAAAGAGTTGTTTGACATACCCGCTTTTATAATCGTGTCCGATAAAAATAGATACCATAATCCCACCGAAGATAAACACCATATTCATATTGGCGTATTCGGCAATATCCGAAACGGCATACAGGGGCGTTTCCGCCGCAATGATATGCCACGTGTTGGTGTAAAGCGCAGGCGCAGCTTCTCCCGTTTGCGGATTTTCCATACCCATCGTACCCAAGATCATCGCAGGAATAATCGCCGCGATCGCCAAAAAAATGTAAAACAACGGAGTATGGAACAAACGGTAGAAATCCACCCCCAACATTCCTTTTATCCGTTGAAAAAACGTGGGTGTTTCAAACGTCAACGTATGCGATCTTTCCATATCACGCCTCCTCTTTCGCGCTCATCAGTTGAATGTAATATTCTTCCAAACCGATTTTATTTTTCTTTATTTCGCTTACTGCATATCCTCGTTGCAATAAATATTCGACGATCGTTTCCGTATCTTCCACATCGTACACGCGCAGGTACCCTTCCTCCTCGCGGACGTTGGCATACTTTTCTCGCAACGCTTGTTTCGCGCCCGACATATCCGCCGTTTTTAACGAGGTGAATATCCTCGCGCGCGCTTCCATTTCTTTCGCCGTGAGTTCTTGAATCATTTTTCCCCGACGGATAATGCCGTAATGGGTGGCGATTTTTTCCAATTCCCCTAAAATATGCGACGATATCAAAACGGTGCATCCGTACGTTTGCGTGATATCCACCAAAATTTCCCGCATCATTTTCATACCGTCTACGTCCAATCCGTTGATGGGTTCATCCAAAATCAACAACGCAGGATCACCCAACAACGCCATGGCGATCCCGATCCGCTGTTTCATACCCAGCGAACAGCTTTTGAATTTAACCGACGCCGAATCTTCCATTCGTACGATCTTCAAAACTCGGGCAATTTCCGCGTCGGCGTCCTTTACCCCCAAATTGATCGCCTGCATCATCAAATTTTGATAGACGCTGGAACTCGGAAAACACCCTGCATTTTCGATCAACGCGCCCACGCGCATACGCACGCCCGCGTCCGTATGTTTTTTTCCGAATAATTTTATTTCTCCGCCGTCTGCCACAAGGTGTCCGCAAATCAACTTTTCCGTCGTCGATTTACCGCTGCCGTTTTCCCCGATGAAACCGTAAATCGCACCCACGGGAACGGTCATATTTAAATGATCCACCGCGTACATTCCGCGAAAACTCTTTGAAAGATCTCTGATCTCGATCGCGTTCATAATATCACTCCTTTTATTCGTTTTGCCTTTACAGTGTACCAAAAAAGCGTTTCTTCCATATTAAAAAAATGTTTCTGTTTTGTAAAATTTTACTTTTTGGCAAAAAAAACGAAGAGCTGATAAACTCTCAACTCTCCGTTTAATATATTATGTATTTGCTTATTTACGTTTTTTCTTTTTCCCGTTGGGATAAGGCGAGCCGTATCCTTGCGGATATCCTTGAGGCGCGCTTTGCTGGGGATAGCCTTGTTGCATAGGCTGCATATACGCCGCATAAGGATTGTACCCGCGCGATCCGCGCAGCATTGCGTCTGCCGTCCACGCCGATTGGTCTGCCAAACGTTCGCGTTCGAACAAGTCGATCTGTCCCAAAATCGTGGTTTTAAATTCTTCGGCGTTTTGCACGTTGAAAGGACGAATATTTCCTTTTGATGTTCTGATAAAGATATTGCCGTAATTGAAAATTCTGCCCCAGAAAGGAACGTCGATGTAAACGCCTTGAATCTCGAGAAGGGGAATATCTTTCATCTTTTTATGGAACACGCCTTTTTTACAAATTAAACGACGGTTTGTCAACACGTATTCGGTATTGACGAAAATAACCACTTTGCAAATCGTTTTGATCAGTACTGTCAAAAACAACGCTCCGAAAATAATAACGGCAATCAATCCGAGCGGCATAAAAGAAAATATACCTTCCTTATCCAACCACCAAAACAGCACCGCAGAACCTGCAACCAGCAAAAACGTAAGCACTGTCAAAACCCAACGCCATACCAAGGGCCAAATATCACGAGGCGCTCTTTGTACGATCCATTCGTTTGCATATAAATTTCTTTCAGAGTATTTTCCCATAATACCCTCCGCTTTTTACTATCAATCGAATATAAAATCAGCGATTATATCCTACTGTACATACTATTGTAACGCAAATTTGTAAAAATGTCAATACTTTTTTTCAATTTCAGGCAATCTCACAAAAAATTTTTTTTATTTTTTCATAAGCGCCCCTTCAACAAGCGCACACCCCGCCAAAATAAAGCCTTTTTCACTAAAACCGTTCAAAAAATCCGCGCGCCGACGTCATATCATAAAACGCTGAGTTCAACGCATACATGGTAGCCCCATTTTTTATTTCAACGCGTACATGGTAGGCATAAAAAAAGTTTTACGCGCGTCAAACGTAAAACTTTCTTCCAATTCTTTTTCCCAATTTAATCCTGCAAACTATTCAGCAATTCTGTCCTCGTTTTCGTCGAAAGCCAACCGCAAGAAACCGACCCCGGCCCCACGTGCGAACCGATAACCGGCCCCATAATGGCGATCATAGGTTTCACGCCCGTTTTTTCTTCCACCAATTTCGCCAATTCTTCCGCGCCCGTCGGATTGTTGGTGTGCACCACCACTGCAATCTTCAAATCGGAAATCGGCGCTTTATTCATATGATCGATCACGCGAGAAAAGGCTTTTTTCATACCTTTGCACTTTTCCACCACTTTCAGCTTTCCTTCTTCGTCAAACGCCAACATCGGTTTGATATTCAGCATCGTTCCGAACACAGCCGAAGCAGCCGACACTCTGCCCCCTTTTTTCAAATAGAACAAATCGGCAGGAATCACACAATGCTGAACGTATTGCCGAAGCCCCATAATATAATCGTAAGCCTCTTTCGCCGTCATACCCTTATCGCGACAATCCGCCGCAAGCGAAACCAACATTCCTTGTCCAACCGTCGCCGTTAAAGGATCGACGGCATACACGTTGAAATCGGGATATTTTTTCTTCATATCCTCCGCCGCCTGCCGCGTAATGGTGACGGTGTTTGCAAGTCCTGACGAAATCATAAAATGCAAAACGTCTTTGACGCCCGCCTCCGCCATTTTTGTAAAATGATCGATATGCGCCTGATAATTTAATTTCGCCGTACGGGGAAAATATCCCGCCGACACTTTTTCATAAAATTGTACGTATTGCGATTCTTCGGAAAAATTATCCAAACTTTCCTCTATTTCCCCGTCCTTTTCCATCGTAAACGTAAGCGGCGTAAACCAAATGTTACGTTTTTCTACATACTCTTTTTTTAAATCGCTGGTCGAATCCGTTGACACGTCGAATAATACCATTTTATTCCCTCCAACAAATATACTTTCCTATTTTCCGTTTTATTATATCACATTCCCCGCCCTCCTGTCAACGATTTTTTTTATTAACTTGCTTTTTTGTCATATTTTTTTGTGACATTTCATCTCTTTTTCACAGGAGAAACATTCTTTTTTTCTCGGCAAATTTTTTACAACTTTTTTGCTTAAAAGACTTGAAAAATATGCGCAAAAACGCTATAATAGGATAGGTGGAGATTTTGCTTTGCGTGAAGTAGCCCCGAGAACGACAAAAGGAAGACAAAAGGAAGACAAAATGACTTTACAACAATTTCTTCAATTGAGAAACGGCACCGACGTACGCGGTGTTGCAGTGGAAGGCGTCGAAAACGAGCCCGTCACCCTCACCCCGCTTATCGCCGAACATATTGCGCGTGCATTTTGCCTTTGGCTTTCGAAAAAGACAAAGGCAAAAACGTTGACGGTTGCCGTCGGGTATGATTCGCGCGTGTCTGCAAAATCCTTGTGCGACGCAACGGCAAAAGGGATCACGGAAGCGGGACACAACGCCGTCCTCACAGGCTTATCCACCACGCCGTCTATGTTTATGTTGTTAAAGGACGAAAAACGCAACCGAACGTTGCCTTGCCACGGTTCTATCATGATCACGGCAAGCCATCTACCCTTTAACCGCAACGGTTTAAAATTCTTCTCGCCTGAGGGTGGTTTAGAAGGGGCGGACGTGAAAGAAATTTTACAATGCGCCTATGAAAATCAAGACGCGATCCCCGCAGAAAATATCGGTAAACGCATACCTGCCCCCTATCTTGACGATTATGCGGCAGATTTGGTGACAAAAGTGCGCAACGCGACAGGCGAAGAAAAACCGTTGCTTGGAAAACGTATTTTGGTGGACGCAGGCAACGGCGCAGGCGGATTTTTCGTCGATAAAGTTTTGATACCGCTGGGAGCGGACACCACAGGTTCGCAATTTTTAAATCCCGACGGCACGTTCCCCAATCACATTCCCAACCCCGAAAATAAAGAGGCGATGCAATCCGTTTGCAGAGCCGTTAAACAGGCTCACGCCGATTTCGGGATCATCTTCGATACGGACGTCGATCGCGCGGGCGCGGTAGACGAGCTTGGCAACGAAATCAACCGCAACCGTTTGATCGCGCTGATTTCCGCCATTTTATTACAAGAAAAAGAGGGAACGATCGTCACCGATTCGGTCACGTCGGACGGTTTGGCGGCGTTCATCACCGATCACGGCGGAAAACACCACCGTTTTAAGCGCGGTTATAAAAACGTTATCAACGAAGCGATCCGTTTAAACGCCAAGGGAATTTACACCCCTTTGGCAATCGAAACCAGCGGACACGCGGCGTTGATCGAAAATTATTTTTTGGACGACGGCGCATATTTGATCACTCGTTTATTGATCGCCTTGGCGAATACGGCGAAAGAAGGCAAAAAATTGACCGATTTGATTGCCGATCTCCAAATGCCGCAAGAAGAAAAAGAAATTCGCTTGCGCTTTAAAGAGGACTGCAATTTCCAAGCGGAAGGCGCAACGCTGTTGCAAGATCTGCAAACGTATTTTTCCGCGCAGGAAGGCGCAACGCTTGCAAAAGATAATTTTGAAGGCTGCCGCATTTGTTTTGACAAAAACCACGGCGACGGATGGGCGCTGGTGCGTATGAGTTTGCACGATCCCATTTTACCCATCAACGTTGAAAGCAACCAACAAGGCGGTTGCGCGCAAATCGTCAACGCATTACACCGTTTTATGCAAAAATACGATGATTGCCTGTATATCGCGCCTTTGCAACTTTAAAAATACCGTATTTATAAAAAAGCGGAACACTTTTTTGCATTTGCGTTCCACATATAAATAATATATGTCGCGTCAATACAAAATAACATAGAAACAAATTTAAAAAAGGCGGCGTCCAAAGAACGTTTGATCCGTGATCGATCACTATTAAACGTACAATGGGACGGAGTCTTAAAAAACAATATATAGGAGAACCAGATTATGGACGTACAGAAAATCACCATCAATGCCCTCCGCATTTTGTCGGCTGAGGCGATCGAAAAAGCAAAATCCGGTCACCCCGGTCTGCCCATGGGTTGCGCGCCGATCGCGTATACCTTATTTCAGAATTTCCTGAAATTCAACCCCCAAAACTTGAAATGGGACAACCGTGACAGATTTATTTTATCCGCGGGACACGGCTCGATGCTTTATTATTCTTTGCTCTACCTCTATCGTATGGGTTTGGAAAAGGAAGACTTGATGAATTTCCGTCAGCTTGGTGCAAAAACGCCCGGTCACCCCGAATACGGTCACACCGCAGGCGTCGAAACCACAACGGGACCTTTGGGACAAGGCATCGCAAACGCCGTTGGTATGGCGTTGGCAGAAGCGCATCTTGCCGCTATGTACAACAAACCCGGATATAAAGTCGTTGATCATTACACGTACGCGATCTGCGGCGACGGCTGTTTGGAAGAAGGCATTTCTTACGAAGCTTGCTCGTTTGCGGGCACGCACGGATTGGGCAAGTTGATCTTGCTTTACGATGATAACGAAATCACCATCGAAGGGAACACCGACGTAACCTTTAAAGAAAACGTCGGCGCGCGTTTCGCTGCGCAAAATTGGCAAGTGTTGCACGTAGACCTTGTTGCTTCTCCCGATGACGTAGCCGCTTTATCCGCTGCGATCGAACAAGCAAAAGCGCGTACGGATAAACCCTCTGTCATTATTTGCCACACCAATATCGGTTTCGGTTCGCCGTTGGAAGGCTCGGCAAAATGCCACGGCGCGCCTTTGGGTGCGGACAACCTCCAAAAATCCAAAGAAAAATTGGGTTGGGAATACCCGCCCTTCGAATGTCCTCAAGAAGTGTTCGATCATTGCGCGATCGCCGCGCAAGCAGGCGCGATTGCGGAAATGGAATGGAAGAAGATGTTTGCCGAATACGAATATGCTTATCCCGAACTTGCCGCGTCGTATAAAGACGTGATGGCAGGCAAAATGCCCGATTTCGACGATATGGACGATTTGTACGATTTCGACAAACCGATGGCTACCCGTCAAACCTCTGCGAAAGTGCTTAATAAATTAGCGGCAAAAATGCCTCAATTGATGGGTGGTTCGGCTGACCTTGGCCCTTCCAATCTTTCGGATATGAAAGACACGGACGAACTCGTTTACGGCACCTTCTCCGCAGAGAATTTTGCCGGCAGAAATATGCATTTCGGGATTCGCGAACACGCAATGGCGGCAATCGCAAACGGTATGCAACTCCACGGCGGCATTCAAGCGTATTGCGCGACATTCTTTGTCTTCTCCGATTATTGCAAGCCTGCAATGCGTTTGTCGGCGTTGATGCAATTACCCGTCTCGTATATTATGACGCACGATTCGATCGGCGTCGGGGAAGACGGCCCCACCCATCAACCTATCGAACAATTGATTATGCTTCGTTCCGTTCCCGGTTTGAAAGTATACCGTCCTGCCGACGGCAAAGAAACTGCAGCGGCTTGGGTTTCGGCTTTAAGCGGAAAAGAACCCACCGTTTTGGTGCTTTCCCGTCAAAACTTGCCGCAATACGAACGTAGCGGTAAAAATGCGTTGAAAGGCGGTTATATCCTCGATGATTGCGACGGTATGCCCGACGTATTGTTGATCGGCAGCGGTTCGGAAGTGGAGCTGTGCGTAAAAGCGAAAGCCGCATTGGCGGAAAAAGGCGTAAACGCCCGCGTTGTTTCTATGCCCTGTATGGAAGAATTTGAAAAACAAACGGAAGCATATAAACGTTTGGTGTTGCCGCCCAAAACAAAGGCAAGAGTGTGCGTAGAAGCCGCTTCCCCTTACAGCTGGTATCAATACGCAGGCGACTGTGGCGAAATTATCGGTATGTCCACGTTTGGCGCGTCTGCACCTGCAGGGAAACTCTTCCCGCACTTTGGTTTCACCGTAGAAAACGTTGTGGAAAAAGCATTGGCTTCCATCGAAAAAACAAAAGCCGACTAACCAACGTTCCGCCAACGTTCCGTTGGATCTTGACTTTCTATCTTTCGTTATCGCAAGCGTTCCGCTTGACCTTGACTTTCTATCTTTCGTTGTCGATATTAATAACCTTGTCGTTGCCTAATCTGATGGGAAGTCAAGAAACTCAGTTTCTTGCGGGTGT
>JAFTPQ010000010.1 GCA_017463205.1 Clostridia bacterium | reverse complement strand
GTGCCTTCTTCAAACACCACTTCTTTGATATTCGATGCCCAGAAACCGTAATCGCCGATATACGTTACGCTTCCGGGAATGATCAATTTTTCGATGCCGGTTCCTTGGAACACGTCTTCCGAAATCGACGTAATGCCGTCGGGAATACGGTATTCGCCCGTCTTCGCTGCGGGTACGTATACGATTTGATCCCCTTCTTTACTAAATACCACGCCGTCTTTCGCCGTGTACGTAGGATGCGCCGGATCAAGCGTCACCTTTTCAAGTTCGTACAATCCGTTAAGCAAATACAAAGGATTTTCTACGTTGGTGGGAATATGCAATTCTTTCAACGGAAGATAATATGCAAGCGACGAACTGGAAACAACCGTCAACGTTTCGGGCAGATCGATATGTTCGAAACCTGCGCCCGTAAACACCGTACCTTTCAATTCGTACAATTGCGAGCCTTCTTCAAAGGTCAATTCCGTAAGGTTGGTGTCGTAACCAAACGTCTGGCTTTGCAACACCGTAACTTCCTTCGGCACTTCAAACTTCTTCAACGTCGTCGTGTAACCGAATGCCGTGCCGTTGATCACTTTCAATGCTCTTTCGTTATTTTCGTCCTTTTCGAAGACAACTTCTTCAATACCGGACGCCCTGAACGCAGCATTATCGAGGATCACAACCGATTTGGGAATAACCACATTCGACAGCACCGAACAATCTGCAAATGCATATCTGCCAATGTAGGTAAGGTGTTGAGGCAAGTGCACTTCCGCAAGTTGCGTACAGCCGTTGAACATCTTACCCGTGGTACTAAACGTACAATCCACCAAATTCGCTTGTTCTTTCGTTGTAACGCCGATGCGCAATTCGCCCGTTTGACCTTCGTCAAGTTCTTCAAACGTCACTTTCTTAATAAACGCGCAACCGTTAAACGCCATATCGTGAATTTTGGTTACGGTGTTGGGGATCGTCACTTCGCCCTTTCCGTCAGGACCTACCCAGCCTTGAGGACAAACGATAACACGCGTCATATCGGGGCTATATACGATGCCGTCTACCGATTTATACTTCGTGCAACCTTCTTCGATATTGATTGCTTTCAAGTTTCTTGCATACGTAAAGATATTGTTTACGTATGTTTCTACACTGTTGCTTGTAGACATCGTCAGTTTCGTCAATCTCTTGGGAAGATTCAATTCTTTGATGCCACTGTAATAGAATACGTACGTACCAAGCGTCAACCCTGCCGTTCCGTCCATTGCAAATTCCATCGTTTCCATATCACGCGTATATGAGAAGGAATAATTGCCAAGCGACGTCACCGTTTTGGGAACATAGAAATCTTTGATCGCCGTGTTTTGGAATGCATACGTGCCGATCGTCTTCAATTTACTGTTTTCGCTGACATTGAAATCTTCAAGACCATAACACCGATAGAACGAGTAATTGCCGAGCGCAGTTACGCTGTCGGGAAGGTCGAACGACGCCAACTGCATACATTCTCTAAATACGTACGTACCGATCGTCGTCAATTTGCTGCCTTCGTCAAAGTTCACTTCAACCAACTGATTTGCTTTGTCGAACGCATAGTTATCGATCTTGGTGATCGCCGTAGGAACGGTGATGCTTTCGATCGTACTTTCCGAAAATGCATATTGAGGGATCGTCTTGCCCGCATATCCTTCGGCAAACGTTACGTTTTTCAACGACTTACAGCCGGAGAATACATACTTACCGAGCGTCGTGATATTTTTGGGAATTTCGATATCCACGATATCCGAACCGGAGAATGCATAATCGCCAAGGCTGGTTACCGTTTCGGGAAGCGAAAGCGTAGAAAGACCTGTACTTGCAAACGCATACGCGCCGATCGTCTTTACGTCGCCCTTAATCGTAAGATCGGTAAGCGAAGACGAACCGTAGAACAAATAATCGGTAATCGCCGTTACACGTTCGGGCAACGTTACGTTGTTCAAACGGATACAGTTTGCAAACGCATATTTACCCAACGTCAACGCGTCGCCTTCTTCCGAAATAACGACCGTTTCCAATTCGGTACAGCCGTCAAACGCATTTGCGCCGATGCTGATAATGTTTTCGCCAAGCGTGATCTTGGTGAGGTTGATATTGTTTTTAAATACGATATCGTCGATCTTCTTCACCGTTTCGGGAATGACGTATTCGCCCTTTCTACCGATGGGATAGAATTTCAACACCGTTTCGTCTTTGCTGAACAATACGCCGTCTTTATCCATCAAATATTGGTTGTTGGGATCAACCGTAATTCTTTCAAGGTTTTTACAACCGTCGAATACAGCCGACTTAAATTCGACAACCGTCGTGGGAAGATAAATCTGTTTGATACCGATACAGTTTTGGAATACAAAGCTACCGATCGTCAGATCAACGCCGCCTTCCGAGAAGGTAACCGACGCCATATCCGCACAGTCCGCAAACGCGTAATCGCCGATCTTCGCCATGTTTCCGGGGATAACCAAACGTCTGATTGCCGTATTCGAGAATGCGTTGCCGCCAAGCATCGCTACGTTACAATCTTCCGCAAAGTCTACCGTCGTCAATTTTTCACAATCGTTAAATGCATAGTTGCCCACCGTTTGAGGCGCTAAACCGCCGCCTTGGAACACAACTCTGCCCAATTCTTTACAGCCTTCAAACGCATGGTTGCCAACTTCCGTCACCCAAAGAGGAATGATCACTTCCGTCAAACGGTTGCAACCTACAAACGCGCTTTCGCCGATCACCGTAACCCCTTGAGGGATCGTGTACGAGCCCGCTCTTGCCGTCGGGCACATAAGCAACGTTCTGCCGTCTACGGTGCAAAGTACGCCGCCTTTCGAGCTGTAATCTTTGCTGCCTTCTTCCACGTGAATGTTCGCCAATGCGTTACATCCGCTGAACATATCGATGGAAATTGTCGTCAAACGTGCGGGAAGGGTGATCGTTTCCAATGCGCCGCAGTTTTGGAAAGCTTTCGCCTTGATTTCCAATGCGTGAATATCGCCGCCTTCGGGAACTTCCTCAAACCGTACGGACGTCAATTGCTGACAGTTGAAGAACGCGCTTTCCTGAATGACCATTACGCTGGTGGGAATGATGATTTCGTTGATGTGCGACGCCGAGAAGGATTTCAAAGGAATTTCCGTTACGCCGTCGGGAATACGGAACGAACCGCTGATAACGGCAGGTACGTATTTCAACGAATATTGTCCGATAACGTTGTCTTTAAAGATAAGTACACCGTCGGTCGAACTCCACAAACGTTCGCCGGGAACGCCTTCTACTTTATAGATATTTACCGCTTCCAATCTCTTACAGTTGTAGAAAGCCGTATCCGTTTCGATCACTTCGATCGTGTCGGGAATGTTGATTTCTTCCAATCTCGAACAACCGGAGAACGCATACCCTGCCACTGCCGTTACGTCGATGCCTTGATATTGGCTGGGAACGGTGATCTTCTTGATGGATTCGCTCGTCTTCAAATCTCTTCCTTGGCTCACCGAATACGTTCCGTCGGGACGAAGGGAGAACGAGAAGATCGTAGCCCAATATGCGTACAACGTCATATTGTTAGGGGTTTCCCAAGGCGTAAGGCTGTTGCCGTTAATATCGGAATATTGCACCCCTCTGCCTTTCGGTTCGCTGAACCAACCCACGAACATCACTGCGCCGTCCGTCGATTTGGGCGCTGCCAATTTATAATCTTTGCTATACTGTACCTGCGTCGTCGTTGCACCGTTAATGATGCCCTTTCCGTCGTAGTTGTACGTCACTTTATATTTTTTGCCCGTCCATGCCGCATACATGGTGATATCCGATTTGCCGTCGAACAGCGCGCCGTTTTCATACTTGATCGAGCCTGCTGCTTGCCCTTCGGGCGTGCTGTACCAACCCGTCAAATCGTATCCAGAACGCACCGCTTCGGGTAACGTAAACGGATCGCCTGCCGCTTTATATTGCGTTTCCACTTCGTCGCCGCCGCAAGATTCAAATTCGATCGCATACGCGGTGGTGTCTACCTCTGCCCAATCGGACGCTTTACCGGACACGTCGAAACAACGCACGCTGATGGTGTTCAAACCTGCCGTCGTCAAGGTGACGGGCGTCTTCGTTGCCGAACCGTCTACGGTAAACACTGCGCCGCCGTTCACTTTCACTTCGTATTTTTGCGCGTTGATAACGGGCGACCAAGAAATTTCGCCTTTCGCATACACAAGCGAAGCTGCGTCCAACGTGCCGAAACGCACTGTAATTACGTCGGAGAATTGCGAGCTGTTTGCGTATTCATCCGCCACTGCCATGATCGAAATATCGCAAGCTTCCGCTTTTTCGTTATAGTGCGCGCCTTTGACAAGCGCAAGCGAATTGGTTCGCGTTTCAAACAACTTGTCGCCGATCTTAACAAGGTATTTCTTCGCGCCTGCAACTTCATTCCACGAAATGGTTTCGCCTTGCAACGACACCGTATTGGGCGTTGCGATGTTTTGTTTCGCATATTGCAACGTCGTTGCCGCCGCCGAATTGTATCCGCGCGTCTTCGCATATACGAGCACCGTATAATTGCCCGTCGTCAAATCTCTTAAATTGTATTTCGTTTCCGTCACCGTCGCGCTCACCGTAACGTCGTTGCCCATAACGACTACGACGTATTCTTTCGCATTGGCTACGGGATTCCATGTTACAAGGTCGTCTTTGGAAACCGAAAGCCCTGCCACCTCGTCGAGAGTACGCACCAATTTATACGTTTCCGATACGGAAGATATGTACCCGTCGGCAACCGCCGTCACCGTAAATTCGATGCCGTCCGCCTTCATATCGCACGCGCTGAAATCGTACGTGGTCGAAGGTCCGTTGTCAACGTTCACGTGTTCGTGTCCGTACGTACCGCATTTTACGGAAATCAAATATTTTTCCGCATTTTCCACGGCGTTGAACTTCAACGTGCTGTCGCCAACCACGCTGAACAACGAAACCGCCGCAAGCGCTTTATTCTTGTAATATACCACTGCGGGATCGGAATCCTCGCCCGAACCGGTAGCCGTCACTTTGATCACGTAATCGCCTGCGGGCGCAGCTTCGAAATCAACGCTGACGCTGGTTTCCCCAACGCCTTTGTCGATCGCCGTAAACCCTTCGGGCCCCGTCACTTCCACTTTATAACGGCTGGCATTTTGCACGCCGTCCCATACGATCTTATCCTTTTCTACGCGTACCACGGGCGTTGCAAGTTTGTTCGTTGCCGCCTCGCTTTCCCAACGCGCGAACAAAGTGACGTTCTGCGTCAGCGTAACGTCTTCCGTATACACATAGGAAAGTTTGTCGGCGTCGTTGTACATACTCACCCACCAACCGACAAAGGTGTACCCTTCGCGTTCGGGAACGGGCAAATTGTACAATTTGCCATCGACCGTCTTTACGCTGTCCAACATCAAGTTGTCATAGCCAAGATCGAGCCCCACCGTATATTCTTCTTTCTCGCCTGCACTTTCCACCCAACGCGCATACAACGTGATGTCTTCTTTCACAAGTTGCGCGCCAAAATAGAAAGGCGTTGTAAAATCGCTGTCCGAATACCAGCCGACGAATACGTATCCGTCCCGCTTCGGATCAGCAGGTTTGGAAACCGTTGCTCCGCTTTCTACCACGACGTCGCCGACCGTGCTGCCGCCGTTGCTTTCGAACGTGACCGTATACGGCCCTTTCGGCACTACTACGCTGCTTTCGGACGAGCTGGACTCTTGCGATTTATCGCCCCCGTTCTTCGAACAAGCAACCGAAGTAACTGCCGTCGTCGCAAGCATCAGCATCGCCACTGCCGACCCCACCGAACGGATCAACTTTTTGTTCCTCCCTAAAGATTTGAACCAGTCTTTCAGTTTCATAACAACCTCCTGTTAATTTTTTCTTATACGCAGAGGCAAGAATTTTCTACGTATAAGCTGCTGCCGATCAAACATTTTGTTTGTTGTTTGCGAACAACAAACGGCCCCATGGGGCTGCTTTTTTAAGCTTGATCTGATTTATTTCCTCGAAACTTTTCTTATTGCGTTATTTTCGTTTTCGATTAAACAATCGTCTGTAATCGATTTTTACGATTTTTTCGATTATATATAATATTTTAATTATTTTTTTCGATTTGTCAAGTGTTTATCACCCGATTTGCAAATTTTTTCACATTTCCGCCGAAAAAAATTTATAATTAAGGTTTTTATGCCAAAATTTGTTAAAAAAAAGCGAAAAAACAGCCAAAAGCGGCTGTTTTCCAATCTGTTTTTTGTTAATGTTTTTATATATTGTTTCCCGTCTTAACGAAAAAATCGCTGGTTTTTATCGGTTTTTTCGATTGTTAAACGTTAAAAATATCCGAGGCGAATCAAACGATCATTTTTGTCCGTAATAGGCATTTTTGCCGTGCTTACGGAAATAATGCTTATCCAGCAAATATTGATCGGCTTCGGCGGTTGTTTCCTCGATCTGTCGCGTCAACAACGCCATTTTCGCCACTTCTTCCAAAGTCACCGCGTTTTCCACCGCTTTTTCGGGCGTTCCGCCCCACGTAAACGGCCCGTGATTTTTAACGAGCACCGCGGGGATCGCCTGCGGATCGAGCGAAGCAAACGTTTCCGCGATCACTTTTCCCGTATTCTTTTCATACTCGTTTTCCACCTCGTCTTTCGTCAACGAACGGGCGCAAGGCACTCTGCCGTAAAACGCGTCGGCGTGCGTCGTGCCGTAAGCGGGGATATCTTTGCCGCTCTGTGCCCATGCCACCGCATACGTCGAATGCGTGTGTACAATACCGCCGATTTGAGGAAACGCTTCGTATAAATACAAATGCGTCGGCGTATCCGAAGAAGGTCGGTATTTTCCTTCCACCGCTTGCTTGGTTTTCAGATCGACCACCACCATATCGTTCGCCGTCATACTTTCATACGCTACGCCGCTCGGTTTGATCACGACCAAGCCTTTTTCCCTGTCGATTGCGGAAACGTTGCCCCACGTCAAAATGACCAAGCCCTGTTTCACAAGCGCCATATTTTGCTCGTATACCCGTTGTTTCAATTCTTCCAACATCAAAAAATCTCCGAAAATGCTTTTTCCGCCTGTAAACCTTTGCGATAGCGTTGCATAAAGGCTTCGCATTTTTTACGTTCCGCTTCGTCGGCGTTCAACACCGTTTTTTCCGAATCGGCAAATACGTCCGCTAAAAATTGCGACAACGTTTTGGCGTTATCCGTTGCGTACAGCGCAAGCAACGCCATACCCCACGCGCCGCCTTCCGCCGCCGTCTTCATCACCGTAACGGGAACGCCCAACACCGCGCTGGTTGCTCTTTGACCGACGATAGGCGTTTTATAAAAACCGCCGTGCGCCAATACGCTGTCGATCTGCACGTTTTCCCGTTTGAAAATGTCCATACCCAAACCGAGCGTTGCCACCGCCGCGTAAATTTGCGCTTGCATAAAGTTGGCAAGGTTCATATTTCCGCTCGGCGCACGCGTTACCGTCGGCGCGCCCGTTTGCGTTCCCGCCAGCGGCTCTCCGCCCAAGAAATTGTAACTGAGCAAACCGCCTGCGTCCTCGTCGCTTTCGGAAGAAATTTCAAACAATTTCGTAAACAGTTCGCCTTTGTCCCCTCTGCCGCCCAACAGCGCCGCCGCTTCCCCAAACAGGTTGATCCATTCGTTGATCTCCGTCGTGCAGTTGTTGGTATGCACCATTGCCGCGGGATATCCGTCGGGCGTGGCGATCACGTCGATCTCATCGTAATATCCCTGTAAAGGCTTTTCCAAGATCACAGTGAAATTCGCGCTTGTCCCCGCCGACACGTTGCCCGTTTTGGGCGCAACGGTGTTGGTGGCGATCATCCCCGTCCCCATATCTCCTTCGGGCGGACACAGCAAAATACCCGCTTGCAAATTGCCGCTGATATCCAACCATTTTGCTCCCGTTTCCGTCAATAAACCTGCCTGTTCGCCCGCCAATTGCACCGTCGGCAACAAGTTTTCAAACGGCGTATTTATCCCCTTTTCTTGCAACAAAACGTTGAATTTTTTCAACATATCCTTGTCGTAATCGTTGTCTTTCACGGGAAATATGCCCGAAGCGTCATTGATCCCCAACACTTTTTTACCCGTCAAACGGTAGTGTACGTACCCCGAAAGCGTCGTTAAAAACGCAACGTCTTTTACGTGATCCAACCCGTCCAACACCGATTGATAATATTGCGAAACGCTCCAACGCATCGGCACGTGGAAATGAAAAAGTTCCGTCAATTCTTCCGCAGCCTTTGCCGCGTTGGTGTTCCGCCACGTGCGAAAAGGCGCAAGCAACCGATCCTCTTTGTCGAATACAAGATATCCGTGCATCATCGCCGAAATACCGATGGCGTCCAACGTCTTGATCGGCTGTCCGTAATGCTTCAAAAGATCGGCATAACTTGCCTGCACTCCTTTTTCCGCTTCGTCAAGGGAATACGACCACAACCCGTCTACCAACTCGTTTTCCCACTCGTACGAGCCTTGCGCAAGCACAACGCCTTTTTCGTCGATCAGCACCGATTTGATCCGCGTCGAACCCAATTCGATCCCTAAAATCTTTTTACTCATAATCTTTCAACACTCTACGCAATTGCGTTACGTTCTTTCTGCTTTCACGCATAATATAATCGAAATCCGCGCCGCTTGAAACCATATCCACGCCCAGATCCAACCAAAATCTTTGTTCTTTTTCGTCCGTAGACGTCATCGACATGCCGATAAATTTACCGTTGTCTTTTAAAATTTTGATCGCTTCTTTGATCAACGACATATTTTCTTCGCAATATACGTCCCCCAAACGGCCGATCGAACCGGACATATCGAACGGTCCGAAAATGTATCCGTCTATGTAAGGATTTTTTACGATTTCGGGCAAATTTTTCACCGCCGTAATGCTTTCAATTTGAATAAAACGGCACAAATTATCCACTTGATCGGCTACGTATTCCATCATATCGTCCATACCGTAACGGATCGCGCGCAAAGGCCCGCTGCCACGTGTTCCAAGGGGCGGGTACAAAGTCGATTTTACACATTTATCCGCATATTCCGCCGTGTCTACCATCGGGAAAATGATCCCGTCGGGGCCCATTTCCAACACCTTTTTCGTGTGATTGTAATTATCTACCTGCACGCGCACCACCGCAGGCGTTTTATTCGCTTTCAACACCGTCAAGTTGGTAAGCAATTTTCCGTAATCCATCGGGGAATGTTCGGTATCCACCCAAACGAAATCGTACCCCATCATACCGTATATGTCCGCTATAAACGTGTCGCCCATCGTCAAATGCGTGCCGATAATCTTTTTCCCTGCCTTGATTTTTTCTTTTAAAACGTTCATTTTATTTCTCCTTTTCAATTTTACATTGGTTATTATATCAAAACATCAAAAATCTTTTAACTATGCAACTAAAAATCGTGTTTCCTTCTTACGAAATGTTCCAATTGGGGCTTGATCGACCGCGTGTTTCCGATATCAGCCGCCCTTCCTCTTTCCTTTCGCCTTTATTCGATTTCCACGCTCAAGCCGTCGTAAGCAACTTTCACGTCCAACTCTTTCATGATCTTCACCGTTTCAGCGTGCGGTTTATGCAGGGAGGGCGCAAGGTGCGAAACGTACGTTTTCGTATTTTCCCCGATCACGCCCCAAGTTTTTAACGAGGGCAACATCGCGCGGAGCATCGGAATAGTGTTGTGTTCGCCCATTCGGTAATCCCCTTCGTAATCGCCGCACGTACAGTCTAACACCATCAGCGAAAGATCCGTATTGCGAAGCGCGTAATAGGTTTCGTGTAAAAACCACGCGCCGTCGCAACCGTAGAAAAAGCGTTTGCCGTTCTTTTCAAATACAAAATGCTGCGGACTAACGGTTTCGTCATGATTGGCAAGCAGACCTTTCACCGTCATTCCTTCACCGAGATCGTACGTCTGTTTCTTATCCATTTTGCGCACTTCTACGTTTTCGATATGCGGCAACTCCGCGTCCGAACGCACCCACAGCCGCAAAGGCGTTTTTCTCCCTTTCGCCAACCGTTCTACGTTGGAAACCAAAAAATGATCTTTGTGCAAATGCGTGATCAATACGTCCGTGATCTGTCCCGCGTCAACGCCTGCGATCCGCAACGAATCCAAACAATGATACCCGCAATCGATCAAAAATTTGCCGTTTAACAACGCCGATGACGACCGCCGCGCGTCAAAATCGAACGAATCTTTAAATTCCGTTTGCAACTTAGGCGAAAAATCGCAAGCGCAGGTACCTAAAAACAACAAAGTGAACGTATGCATACTTTTTCCTCCGTTCCGTTTGCGGCAACACGCTGATTTCAAGCCGTTTTTACAAATGCAACATCAAAAACTCGATCGAATCGTCGGCAGGATCTACTTGATGATACCCGTCGAAAAAGTCCCGTTTGAAACGATCCGTTGCGCCAAACGCCGCGTAATATTTTTCAATGCGATCACATTCCTTTTCCGTCACGGCAAGGTTGAATAAGTTGTCCTTATCGCCCATCCCCACCACCAAGGGGCGCGGCGCGATCATTGCCGCCGTTTCCGCCACCGTAAAGGTGTTTTGCGCATTAAAATAGCTCCAATCCTCGCGCGAATGTATGTAACAGTCGTTTACCCAACTGCACGAATAGCACGCTTTGATCCGATCGTCCACAGCCGCCAAATGCAACGCGTACATTCCGCCGTACGACAGCCCCGCAACGCCCAAACGCTCGGCATTGATCCCTTCGTTCTCCACGAAATAATCGATACTGCCGCGCATAAGATACAATTCCAACGCCGTGATACTGCCGCCGATCTGACGCAGTTTCCCGTCCGTCGCCAAACGATCGTGCGTAGAACCGTACGGATCGTCCCGCCAAAGCAACAGTTGCGGTGCAAACGCATTTGCTCCTCTGTCCGTGATCCGCCTCGTCAAATCTTGATACGTTTCGTTCGGTCCGTACATACTGCTGATCACTTCCGCGCTGTCGCCGCCGCCGTGTTGTACGATACAAAAAGGAGCGCTTTCCTTATCTTTGATCTGTTCAAAGTAGATACCGTAAAATTTCAACTTCCCGAAAAACAGCAATTGCATACGGTAGATGTTTACGTTGCCGTCCTGCGCCACAAATTCTTTTTTCAAAAGTTCGGGCGTTTCCCGCTTCCCGTTTAACGGATATCCCAACATATCGATGAGTTTTTTACGGTATCCACCCATATCCGCCTTATACGCTTCGGGGGAGATGAATTGCGAACGTTTGCCTTCGGCTTTTTCCTTTTCCGATTCCAAATATTCGCCTATGCTCTGTTGATATTCTTCTCGCCAAGGCGAAAAACGCACCACTTCTTCGGTATAATATTTCTTTTCCATAATGTTTACTCCGACCTATTGTTTTTTATCCGCGCCAATTTTGGCAGAAAGAGGAAATATCCTTCCCCGCCATCGACAACACGCGTAAAAATCTGCTTTCATGCTTGTTTTCTGTTTCTTTACGCGCGATGGAACGCTCTGTATTGATATACGCCATATCTTTCGCTTTGTGGTTTGCGTTCCACGACATAAACTGCGTTACGCCCATTTCACGCAACTCCTGCGCCATATCCCAAGCCGTGAAAGGGGAATTTCCTTCCCAAAGCAACGAGGCGTAAAACGTCTTTCCGTAACGATCGCAAATGGGTTTCAATTCTTTCGCGCCGTTTATCACCAATTTCGGATCGCCGTCGTAGGTACGGCAAAGCACCATACGTTTGCCGTTTTCTTCTTTGTATTTTTCCAAATCGATCAATCCGTCTTCACCCAAACAACCGTCCAGTTTTTCATAATGCGTCATCAAGCCCTGACAAATGCCGTCCACCAAGCCTTCTTTGCACCACGTTTCCACGTCCAAACCAAACTGTTTGCTTTGCGTTGCGTCGTAATACACGATGGCGTTTATCTTTTTCGTATCCCCGTAAACGCGCGTCACTTCCGCTTTCAATTCCCGCATAAACGTCGTCATCACTTCGCATAAAACGCCGTGCAAACGCTCGTCTGCAAAGGGCAATTTGCGCGCGTCTACCCCGTAGAGTTGTTGCACTCTGTCGATCACGGGCTGTTCAAACGCCACGTGCAGACCTCTGTGAAAAATCAGCGTCAATCCGTCAAAACCGTCCTCGAGCGGTTTCATCAACAATTCGATAGACAGTCGGCGAGTTTTGGGATAGGCGTACGAAAGCACTTCCACCGAACGTCCGTCCCGCATTTTACAATGATATTCGGGATAGGGATCGGCAATGCCGCTGCGCCAAGAATATAAACTGTACGGGAAACAGAAATCCGCCATTTCCATACGTTGCGTCGCATACGTTTTATACCCCAACTTTTTCGCCTCTTTTATCAACGATTTATGGTTTTCCGTGGCGTCTTTTATGTAAGCCGCATACCGTCTTGCGTGCGTTTTATTCACCGTCGATAAATAGACGTGTCCTTCGGGTTCGTCTACATAGCAATGATCGAACGCCGTTTCCAAAAACCACTCGCCGCCGCACGTATTTTCCAACATACGCAACCGCCCCGCATAGCTTTCTTCTTCGGGTTTGTCAAAATCGCGCGAAAAATCGATGTCGTAATGGAACGCAACGCAACCGCCCTCTTTCGTTTGATACGCCGCCACTTCTTCCTCCGTCATCGGCACAAGACGTATATACGCCAAACCGCCCGTCGTCATGATCCCTTCACATTCCGATTTCGTCAACGTCAAGTTTTTCCCGGTCAGATCCATCGCGCGGAAAAATCCTTCTTCGATCCATTCGTTCGGTTGCCAACAATGGGAAACACGCAATTTCGGCTCGATCAACGTTTGATCGTCCTTCCCGAACCGCACGCCAATACCCGCCCGGCCGCCAAACGTCAACACGCCCAAATAAATTTTATACCAGCCGCTTGCGCCGATCGAAAGTTTGATCGCCACAGGGTGAAAATTGTCCATCGCCGCCAATGCTACGCCGCTGAATTCGCCCGTTTCGTAAGGCAACAACAGCCATTTATCGTATTCAGCTCCTTGCGCCAAAGCCGATTTGTTTACAACGTATTCGCCAAGATCTTTCAATAAAATTTCGCTTTTCATACTATGTTCTTCTCCTCAACTTGATATTCGGAAACGACCGTCCGTTTTCCGCCTTTCACCTCGATTCGGATCGGCTTTCCGTCGTACGAAAACGCCCAACTGCAATCCGTACCCACGTATGTTTTATCCAATACGATCTTACCGTTTTCCACACCGCGATAACCCGTGTATACATACGCCAACCACACCGCCGCGATCGCTACCAAACCGTGATTGCAACTTGCATAAATTCCGTTGTTTTCCCACAGCGTTGCCGTCCGCTTCGCCATTTTGGAAAAGAGTTCTTTACATTCGCTTTCCAAAATGTTTTGCAAGCCATACCGCATCAACAATTCCATACGCATGATCAGCCCTACGATCACGTTCGATTCGGGCATATCGGGCATTTCCGCAAGAAGCTGACGGCGTTCTTTGCCGAACATTTTTTCATACAGAATGGGATCGCTTTCTTTATCTGCGATATCAAAGAAAAATGCGTAATATTGACAGGTTTCGCTGATATGACCTTGCAACGTTAATTTTCCGTTTTCACGGATACGGTTATCCTCGAACATTTCGCCGTTAAACGACTGCGCGCGAATGGTTTCTTTCATCTTCGCCGCCTTTTTCAACAACGCCGTATCGCCAAATACTTCGCCCACCCGTTTCACCAATCCGTAATACATCATATTGGACGGATAGTTGACGCCTGCGATATAATCGGTGGTGTTACAAATGCTCCATTCGATGAAGATCCAATGTTTCAGCGATTCGATCAAGCCGTCTTCGTTTTCAAATTCTTCAAAATACCGAATGGTGGCGTACGCCTTTTCCTTTATTTTTTCCGCATACCCTTCTTCGGGGAAACGCAATGCCCGTTCGCACATTTCCATTGCGACCCACATTCCGCAGTTGGGGATAAATTCCCCGTCTAAATGGTCGCACGGATAACACATCGGCATCATGCCTTCGGGCAGTTGCGGCAATTTATCCAACAGCAATAAATTTTCCAAAAAGTTCTTTTCCGTATACGCTTTGCCCGAAAACAGCAAATCGGCTTTACAAGCGAAATAACTGTCGTTCGTCCACCCCGCGCGTTCACGGGAAGGACAATCCATCAAAACGTCTAACGTGTTTTGTTTGTACGTACGGAACGCCGCCTGTAAAATGTCGTCGCTGTCTTTATCCGCAATTTTTCCCTCAAACACCGCTTCGCCGGGGTTTTCGATCCTCGTCAATTTAAGTTCTTCGATCTCCGCCTCCCCTCCGACGCACACCGTCTTGATATAGCGGAAACTGTACGGTTCGAAACTTTGCAAGTTGTACGTTCCCGCTTTTAACGTGTATTTCACGGCGTTACAGCATTTTAAACGGGAAAAACTGAGGTTCTTTTCTCCGTTTAAATAGGCGTTTCCTTCCTCCTCGTCCCAAAGGATCTCGTCGAAAAGGAAATAAAGAACGCAATCTTTTTTCACCGCTACTTTCGCTTTGATCAAGCCGCTGTATTCTTTCCCTGCGTCGTACAAAACATATGCGTTTTCTCCCGCCGCGTTGGGATGATATACGAAACGGCTGACCGTATCGGACACTTTGTCTTCCAACTCGTCGTAAGAAAATCCAAGCAAATGCTCCCCGATCGACAAAAACGCCCGATCGCGATACAGCGGTTTGTTTTCGTCCACCGTCATACTACCCTGTTCGATCGCCGCAAACGCCGCCGTATCCGTCAATTGCGGATACCGCACTCCGCGCGGCAAATACCGTTTATTTTCCACTTCTTCCGTTTCTACGTTCGGAAAGACGTTTTGCGTGCGTAAATATAACGCCGTACGGCATTGATCGGGCTTGTATACCTCGATAAAGGGACGCTGATAACTGTAACGTTGCACCTTGATCACTCTATCCGTCAATTCGTAGCATTTCGCGTCGAGCGACGTTGCGTACAGCTTGCCGTTCACGTATACGTCGCAATCGAAAAAGGGTTGTTCGTTGATAAAATTAAAGCTGTTGACGCGATAGGACGCCACTTCAAACGTCAAATACGTCGTGTTTGCCGTTGCCGTAAACGTGTATTCGTCAATGCGGGCGTAACCGTGCGCTGCTCTCGCCGGCCCATAGCCTAAAAACGTATCGGCAACAAACATTTTATATACGTTGCTTGCCGACACCGAAATTTTGATTTCATCTCCGCGATTTGTCGGAATGTCGTAAAGAAAAGCAAGCGCTATATTTTTTTCTTCGCTTTTCCCCTTTGCCCAAACGGAACGTTCCATATTTTCTCTCCTTAATATCCATTGATTTTAATGATACCACCATGATACAAAATACAAAGTTGAAAGGGCAAATAAACTCCGTCAACGCATACCTGCCCCTTTTTTTTCTAAAAATATCTTTTACGAAAACATAACTTCCAGCAATTTCATCGCCGTATAATAATGCAATTCCCGCACGGGATGGTTGAGTTTATTTGCCAACAATTCGGTAATTTCCACGCCGCCTTCTTGCATCTGCAACCATTTTGCATACACGTCGCACACAGGCACACCCAATTCGTTTGCGATCGCCTTTTCCGCATCCACGTACGCCGTCAGCATACCGCTGTTTTGCACCTCGGCAAACTGTTTCGCCAATCGGATAAACAACTCGTCGCGCAAATGACAACTGGTGTTTGTATTCATCATATTGGGCGTCAACAAAATACATTCGATCCCTTTTGCTTGCAACGTTTCCAAAATAGACCGAATACTGTTTTTATACCGCTCCAGCCCATCTGCGCCGCTACAACTGTCGTTTAAGGCAAAGCCGACCACCACCAAATCGGGGTTAAACCGCAAAATATCCCGTTCCAAGCGGGAAAATCCGTTGGTAGCGTTATCGCCGCTGATGCCGCTGTTGACGATATTTACTTGCGCGTTGGGATATAACAAATTAAACATTTCACGCACCCGCGTCGAATATGCGTTGGGATAATCGAACACCGTTTGCAATGACGTAGGCGAAGTGAGATAGCACTCGAAACACCCCTGCGTAACGCTGTCGCCCAAAAATGCGATGGTGACGGGTTCTGCGCCGTAAATACTTTCTTGTTTTGCCTTCAATTTTTCAATAATTTTCATTTTTCACTCCTGCAAGTCCATATATTTTTAGGCACTGCTGCCCACATTTTTTACTCTTTTCCAAAACGTTTCGGCGCTTTCATTTTACTCGACTCCGTTTTATTTGTCAATCTATGTTTATCAAGAGGGTCACACTCTATACTTTTGTGTCAAAAAGCGCCGTTTTCATCATAGCGGCTCAAACACCCTTTATGCGCCAACTGCATTTTCGCCTTAATTTGCCGATGGATACGGGTTGCCTATACGGGCATACGGTCGTGTTCGGTTTTCCAAACCCCGCCGTCAAACGTCAGCGAAACGACTTCGCCTCCTTTCGCAACGTCCGTCACGGCAGATTCGCCGATACGGACGGAATACGTTTTTTCTTCGCGCGCGGGATTGTATACGCGCAACACCAAGCCGCCCTGTTCGCCCAACTTCATCGTCGTCAACGTTACGTCCCCTTCTACGCTGACGCGCGGCGGTTCGGTTTTTTGTCCGCCCGTCGGGAACACGTTGATGGCGTACGGTTGTTGATTAAACGACTCTGCAAGAGCGTTCACCTCATACATGCCCCCCTTGTACAAGCGAATGTTGTACACGTATCTGCCGCAATCGATACGGGGCAAATATCTGTCTTTCGGATACAATTCCCGATCGTAAATGGGATGGAAACAATATCCCGTCCCTCTTAAAAGAGTCAGATATACGTATCCGTTTTCCACTTTTCCTGCGTACACGCCGTCGTTGATCACGGCAAACGTTTCGCCGTTTTCCTTTTGCAACCCTGCCCATTTTTGGAAAGAAATTTCACAATCGGGTTTTTCTTCCCATACAAACGGCCCGTCGCCAACCGCTTTCCCGCTTTCAAATCCTTCGGGAGCAGGGATCTTCAAACGTACCAATTTATTTTTATCGGCAAATTCTATCGTCGCTTTGATATCTGTGTACGGCTGATTTTTATACAACTTATACTGCAAGGCTGCATTCGTCTTGCTTGCGGTGTACAAACCTTCCACCGCCGTATACACGCCGCCCTCCTCGATAACGCGCACAGGCGACATTCCGCCTTCCACGGCGCAATATTCTCCTGCTTCCGTTTCCGTCATCAAGCGGAAATCCACGGGATTTTTGCCCATTTCTTTCAATTCCGCCTCGCTCATGCCCCAAGGATCGGCAGTGTCGTCGTACAACTGTAAAACAGCCGGAGCTTTCACATACGTTTCCAAATCTGCCGCTTGCGCGTTCTTTTTCGCAAGGGGAACTTCCTCCACTTTCACCGTAAACCGCGTGATCCCCATCGGCTTTAATTCCCCTTCGAAGACAATACGCTTTCTCCAATCGAGATTGAGCGTCGAATCCTCTTTGATCTGCTGACAAATCAACTCGTTCCCGTTTTCATCGTAGATATGCGGAACAAAGCAATTTTCCGTGCTCCAATTTTGATCGGCAAGCATAAATTCCGTTTCCACCGGCGTTTTCACCGCATACGGCAAATAATTGAAAACGAATACGGGGAACTCTCCTTCCCCTGCGCAAGGCTGGTTGACCGCCAAATATAAAAATGCTTGCGTGCGGTATTCCTTCATCGTTTTTTCGCAAGAAGCAAGCAACCCAAGCCCCTCTTTTTCCCCTTCCTCCACGCACGAACCGGGCAAAATATCGTGGAAAGTGGCAAGCAGCATCTTCTTTTCCGCTTCTTCCAATGCGTTAAGGTCGGCTTTCAACCCCGCCAACGAGGCAGCCGCCAACATTTTTTCCGTGGCGTAAAAGAGATTTTCCGTCTTGCGGTATGCCTGTTTCACCCTTGCCATCGACGAATAACAACCGGGCATACAAGTCACCAACGATCTTTTCACTTCTCCGCCGACGCAAATATCGTCCGCAAACAACGCCTCGGGCGTGCTGTGGAAATGTTGAATGTTTTCCAACTGCAATTTCTCTATATCGCGCAAATCTTTTCTCGACGGGCCGCCGCCATGATTGCCGACCCCCCACAACACGTAATCGACGTCTTCCATTTCCGCCTTCGCGCCGTCTTTCGTTTCCGAACCGAGCATCCCCACTTCGCCGCCGTACGCTTCCGTATGGATCTTTTCCGCAACGTGCCCCAACGCGGAATTGTAGCTGTAACAATTGGATACGATCACACTGCTGCCGTCAGGCCCTATCCATTTAAAAAACCGCGAGGGATAATCGAATTGCGCGTCCTTTCTCGGACGGCAGATCAAATAGCCGTTATACCCGTTTTTCGCCATAATCTGCGCCAATCCGACGCTGTGACCGAACGAATCGTAATTGGTGGCAACCGTAGGCGTTACGCCGAATTTTTCACGGAAATATTTCTGTCCGACGGCGATCTGCCGTACAAACGTTTCCCCCGACGGCATCAAGCAATCGGGCTGCAAATACCAGCCCCCCGAAATGTGCCATTTGCCCGCTTTCACCAATTTTTGGATACGCGCAAACAGCTCGGGCGCGTTTTTCTCGATCGTTTCGTATAACAGCGATTCGCCGTGGCAAAAAATGTAATCGAATTCTTCCGCAAGATCCGCCGCGCTTTTAAACGTAGCGATCACCGCAGAAAGCCCTTCGTCCCAAGCCCATTGCCAAATAGGATCGAGGTGCGCGTTACAAATCAAGTGCATTCTTTTCATATTTTTTATCCTCTCTTTTGATGATTGATGTATTAACCCTTCCAATTAGGGCTGTATTGCGAAACGTCTGCGCCGTTGATGGAAAGCAAACGGTAATATTGCGCTTTTTTCGCTCCATACTCTTCTTTCGTCCCGGCGATATAGAATTTTTCCGTATTGATACGGTTTAAAAATTTCGCTTTGTGGTTTGCGTTCCAAGAAATAAACTGCGTTGCCCCTATCTTTTTCAAGCGATCGGCAAGATCGATGATCGTTGCGTCGTCGGGATGTTCCCACGTCAGCGTCGCATAAAAATCCACCTTTCCGTCGCACAGTTTCATAAACGCTTTCGCGCCTTTTTCGATCAGATCGGGATCTGCACTGTAATCACGGCACACCGTCGGCGTTTGTTTCATTTTCGCCGTATACTTTTCCAAATCGATCAATCCGTCGTCCGCATAACAACCGTCCAAATCCTCGAAAACCGTCATCAAGCCTTGCGAAACGCCGTCGATCAATCCCTCGTTTATCCACGTTTCCACGTCGAAACCGTAATTTTTCGACGCTTCGGGCGTATGATAAACGATGACGTTGATCCCTTTGCGCTTGGAAAACCGCCAGTCAAGCTGCGCGCGCAATTCCCTTATAAACAGCGTAACGAAATAAGATGCTGCCTCGTTATAGCGGGGATCGGAAGCCGGCAATCTGCGCGCGTCCACGCCGTATTTTTCCGAAACGTAATCGCAAATGGGCTGTTCGAACGCCACAAACATACCGCGATGGAACAATAAACTTACCCCGTCGAAATCCACGTTCATAAGCGACATAATTTTATCGAGGATCTTTTTCCGAACTTCGGGATAAGCAAACGAACAAGTTTCCATCCAACGTCCGTCGCGCGTACGGCAACGGAATTCTTGCATATCCGTCCAATCTTCGCGGAATATTTGCAAAATACCGCCCGCGTCATGCGGCGCGACAAAACCGCCCGCCTGAATACGGAACGTGAGATAAATTTCACTGCCCATACCATGCGACGCTTCCACCAACGCTTGATGAAATTCTTCTTTCCGTTGGAAATAGGAAGGATATTTGCTTGCGCGCGGATACAAACTTCCGTCTACGGAAATATCTTCCGCCTTTTCCCTGTTTTCTTCCAACGTATACCCCTCGTGCAAAATGAGTTTCGTGCCGCCGTCGGCAAACGTTTTGATACGCCCCGTCGCCGCCTGTACGGTGGGATATTCGTCCTCCGCCCAATAATCCAGATCCAAATGATAGGCAATACAAGGTGTTTTTTGCGTTTCCGCTTGTTCGTCGACAGGGACAAGACGCAACCAAACAAGCGCCGATTGTTGCGCCGTACAACCGTCGGGTTTTGTAATGATCAGTGCGGTTTTCCCGTCCAAATCGACCGTCTTCCAATAATTTTCCACTATGTATTCACTCGACAGCCAATATCCGTATCCTTGCGTGCGAACGTGCGAAACTGCCTCGTCGTTTGAAAGCCGCAACCCCGTCGTCGTATCGCCGCCCATATTGATCATACCAAGATACACGTGATATTTCCCTTTTGCTTTCAACGGAAGCGTGAGGGGTTGGGGCTTGCATTGTGTTGCCGCCCACACCAACGTTCCGCTGTATTTCGGCGTTTCATACGCCAAAGCGCGCCATTTATCAACAACGACCTCCGACGTCAACCTGTCCTTTTCCAACACCGCCGCCGCGATATCCGAAATAATGAGTTCCTCTTTCATCTTTTTCTCCTTTCGCGTTATGGGAAACGCTGTAATTTTATTATACAATAAAAAAATGTATTTGTCACCGTTTTGATTTACATTTCTTTATTTTTTATAAATTATTTTCGCCGCTCTTTTCCGCCTTGCCCTCTTATTTTATCACGAAAAAACAAAAATAACAATGTCTTTTTTCATACTTACGCTTGTATTTTTATTACAATTGCATTATACAACAAATACAGCCGTTTATCAGTGCTGTTTTATTAGTTTCTTGTATCATTTTGTTATAAAAATGATCGATTAAGGCAAAAATATTTGTACTTTTTCGTTTTTAAGTTTGTACTTTTATTACATTTTTCACTTTCATCTTGACAATTCGGCTAATTTCTTTTATACTTGAACAAACACAGATAACCCTGCGCAGAGAACATTTTCGCCTTATCTGTGTTTGCTTAAAGAAAAGGACGGGAATGTTATGACAAAATATGTATCTTACAATATTGATATTGCCTTTCAGCGGGTGCATATTGAATTGGAAGAAGGGGTGTACCTGATCGGGTTCGGATATGAAGATTTTACCAACCGCGAATCCTTTCGCCGTTTGCGTAAATTGAACGATCACGTGTTACAGTTTATCGAATTTGGCGAAGGCTCATATCAACTAAACAACAAACATTATGTATTGACGAAAAACGATCTGTTTTATATTCCGTACAACCAACCTGTATTGTACAAGAAAAATCCGCAAAACCCTTATAAATATTATTGGTTGAATTTAAAAGGGCCGCGCGTTGACAATTTCCTTTCAAAAACGCTGATTTCCCAAGAAAAGCCCGTGTTGCACATCGAACAAGCAGAACAGATGTTAAACCTTTTCCGCTCGTTCGACACCCTTCGCATCCCACACGAATTTCAGTTGAAAGCGTTGACGTATTCTATTTTTGCGTTGATCGGAAAAATCGGCAAAGACGAAGTTCCCACGCTCGATCCGCGTATGCTTGGCGAAAATATCCGCGAATATATCCATATCAATTATTCGCAACCCACCTTTTCCGTGGGGCAGATCGCCGAACAGTTTCATATGAGTACCACGCAACTGTACCGTATCTGTTTGAAAGAACTCGGCATCAGCGCCAAACAATATCTCATCGATTATCGTATGAAACAGGCTAAAATATTGTTGGACAAAGGCAATTCCGTCACCAGTACCGCGTACGAATGCGGTTTTACCGATCTGTATTATTTTTCCAAATTCTTTAAACAGTATTACGGGATCGCGCCCACCGATTATAAAAAAGAAACGCCGTAAAACACGCAAACAAGGATATAAAAAACAGCCGCAAAGCTTTAAACCTTGCGACTGTTTTATTTTTATACGTTTTTATTCTTTCACGATGATAAAACTCTTGCCCAAAAGTTTCGCTTCGCCGTTTTCCGTTTCGCAATTTTGCGACAACAACACCTCGCCTTTCAACGCAACGCTTACGGGTTTCGCAGAAGGGTTGATCGCGATCAAGAAACTGCTTTCGCTGTTTAAACGGCGATACACCAACGGATATCCGCCGTTTTCACAAGATACGATCTCTAAATCCGCATCCGCGTTAAACGCCTCGTTTTCTTTTTTGAGTTTCACCAATTTACGAACGGTGTTCAACAGCGAATCTTCTTTTTCTTCCTGCGTTTCCACGCTTTGTCCCGCCACGTCGTTTACAGGCAGATACAACTCGCCGTCCGTTTCGGAAAATCCGCGATTTTTCCCGTTGGTCCACTGCATCGGCGTACGGCAACCCGTACGGATAAAACCTCCGTCCTTGTTGATACCGAATTTATGCGTCATACCGATCTCGTCCCCGTAATAAATAAACGGAACGTGCTTATACGTCAACAAAAAGGCAAACATCACTTTCATCTGCTCGTTGTCTTTCTTTTCCGCTACGCGCACGATATCGTGATAACCGCTGGGTACGGAAAAATATCCTTTGCCCTCTACGTCGTCGTGCAAGCGCATCGTATATTTTAAAAAGTTTTCGATATCCCCCTGTCCGTCGTCGGAAAAATACGTATGACCTTTTTCAAATGCAGGCAAAATATTCGTTCCCTTTTCATTACGCAGCAATTCGTTGTATTCTTGACGGTCGTGCGCCAAATAGTCGAGGTCGAAGCCGCATTTGCCCACTGCGTTGGAGGGATATACCCATTCCGCCATAAACCCAACGTCGGGATATTCTTTTTTGATCGTCCCGATCAACAAATTCCACAGCCATCTCACGCCTTCGATGTCTTCGTCTTTATCCGAATTATACAAACAGCCTTTCACCAACGAATTTGCCATATCCACACGGAAACCGTCCACGCCTTTATCCAACCAAAACCGCATAATATTTAATATTTCTTCGCGGAGCGGCTTTAAACGTTCGTCCGTGTAATGCATTTTCCAATATTCGCCCAAATCGTACGCGTTGTTGGGATCGGGCGCGCGCGGAGGCGTGTTGAACCCGAAATTTAAAGCGGGTTGGCAAGCATAATAATTGATGACGTACCCGCCGTCGCGCGGATACAAGCCGTGGATACTTTTATCCCCGAATTTGTTAAAATTATTATCCGTCCAAACATACCAATCGCTGTATTTATTTTTTTCGTCTTTCGTCGATTGCACAAACCAAGGGTGCTTATCTGACGTATGTCCGATAACCAAGTCGATGATCACGCGGATACCCAACGCCTTGCATTTTGCCAACATTTCCTCAAAATCAGCCATCGTACCGAACATTTCGTGTACGGCGCAATAATCCGCAACGTCATACCCGCCGTCCATAAACGGCGACGGATAGAAGGGGTTGAACCAGATCCCGTCTACGCCCAAGCTTTTCACATAATCCAACTTTTCCGTGATCCCTTTTAAATCACCGATCCCGTCCCCGTTACTGTCATAAAAACTTGTGGGATAAATTTGATAAAATACTCCGTTTTTCATCCAAGCATTCATTGTCGTTCCTCCGCGTCTTTTTAAGCGTTTCGCCTGTTTTTCCGTGAGTTCTTCTCACAACACTATTATAAAATATCCCCTTGCAAAAGTCAACCGTATTTTGTTTTATTACTTATGATATCTATATCATTTTTTGACATCTTTTTCATTTTTACGTTTCCGATCGTACGAAAAGGAAACAGTCTTCTTTTTCCTATTAAAAAACGTTCTCTTACGATCCGTTTTCCGTCTGCGATCGGGCGGCATATTTTGCATAAGCTCGAAAAAACGTATTCAGCGACGTATATCCAACCCTTTCCGCAATATTCCGCCACGAGATATTCCCTGCCTGTTTCTTGATTTTCAACGCTTCGGCGATCCGCAAGCGGTTGACGTACTCTCGCAAACCGATCCCCGCAAATTTATTAAACATTCTCGAAAAATAATTGGGCGCATATCCAAATTTTTGCGCCAAATATTCTAACGTAATATCCTCTCGATAATGTTCTTCGATATAGCGCATAATTTCCAAAAATGCGGCGCGGCTTTTGCTGTTGTCTGCTTTTTCCAACGTAATTTCTTGCAAAACCGTACCGAGAAAGACGTGCGCGAACCCCGTTTTAAACTGCAAATTTGCCCGTTCCCATTTTTCTTTCGCCGCCTCGCAAAGCGGCAACAATTTATCGAACAATGGTCTATTTTTGATATAACAGGGAAACGTACCTTCCACCCCAAACGTCTTAAACGTCGCCAAATTGATCACAACCGCATACACTTCCGCAACCCCGCTGATTTTATAAAAATGCGGGATCAACGAATCGACAAACACCATGTCGCCCTGCTGCAATATCCGTTCGACGCCGTTGATATACGACGTGTAATTGCCTTTGACGACAAGGGTAAATTCAATGGAATTGTGATAATGAGGCAACACGTTCATATACGATTCGCGGTTTAATTGATATTTTTGCAAATATACATACTCGCTGACGTCCGCTTCCTTTTCATACAGAAATTCGTTCATCTTCTCACCTTGTTGCATAGAGTTGCTTTTATTATAAACAATCCGCTTTCGTTTTGTCAACGCTTTTTTAAATTTTTATAAAACAGTTAAATTTTGACGCAACGCTTTATCCTCCCGATAAATCATCGCCGTCACGGCGCGTTTTTTTTATTTTCCTCGCCCGTTTTCTTTCTTGTTTACGAACGCTTAACACATAATTCAACGCATACCTGCCCCTGCAAATCGAATTTTTTGCCTTTTTATAAAACGGATCTTTTGTTTTATTTTTTGCGCTCGCTTTTCATTTTTTGATCTGTTAAAACTCTTGCTCTTTTCCGTTTTTTGTGCTATACTGAAAGAAATGAACATTTATACGATTTAGGAGCATATATATTATGTCAAAAGCGCGTTATACGCCAACCGAAAACGGATTTTCGATCAACGGCAGTTCGGAACTGTTCAACCGCACCCTTTACGGCTCGCATAAAAACGACGACAAAAGCGCAAGATTTTTCACGTTTGCAGGCGATGCGCCCCAATTTATGGGCGCAACCACCGATTGGGAGAAAAATTTGGTCAGTTTTTACGCAAAATGCGGCACGCTGATCAGCGGACTTGCTTTAACGCCCGGACAACGGATCGGCTTTTTCTATTCGGACGATATGGATATCAGTTCCCGTTGGTTTCACAATTCGGAAGACGTTGCCGCCGAATTTAAAAACGGCTGTATGGAATACGACCTTACGCAAATGTCCCCTTGGTTTCCCGACGTCAACGTACATATCGAAACGTATCCCTTGCTCCCCGACGACGGATTTTTGGTGCGCTATAAGATCAGCACCGACCAACGGGTGATTTTTACGGCAGGTTTTGGCGGTTTAACCGATTATATCGGTCGTTTCGAATATAAAGACGAGAAAAAACGTTATTTTCACGCAAGCGATTGCGTCGATAACGTCGTCGAATTGGGACAAAACTGCGCCGCGATCCGCCATACAAACGGCTGTTCTATGCGTATTGCGACAAGCTTTGACGCCGATTTCCAAATGGGGTCTGCCAAATCGCTGGAAGCCCCTTATCCCAGTATGTTTTTAAGCAGTACGCCCGAAGATCCCAACGATCAAGTCGTGAAAATTTCCGCCGTGATCGAACCGGGCAAAGAGTTGGACGGATATATCCTCGTTTTGCACAATTCCGAGGAAGAAACGTTGCATCAATGGTTGGCGATGAAAGATCCCGTCCGATACATCAAACGACAGATCTATGCAAAACACGCTTGTATCAGCGTAAAAACGCCCGATCATCCGCTCGATTTAACCGTCGCGCCGACGGTGATCGCACTCGATTCGTCATACCATAAAAATTCCTTCCATCACGGCGCGTTTGGCTATCATTCCCCGTTTTTGGGTTGGAGAAATTGGTACGCCCCCACCGTTTTGGGGTGGAAAGATCGGGTGGAAACCACGATGGCAGCGCATTTGGGGCAAATGATAAAACACGCCGACGGAAAAGAACGGGTTTGGTTTGACGGAGGCAATCCACGGGAAGGCGACGGCCCTTCGCAATACCACAGCATTGAAAACAGTACGGGGTATCTGCCCTACCTTTTGGGCGAAACGATGGCGTACTACAATATGCAAGAATGCGCTTTGGATATGATGCTCCATCACATCGAATGGACGAGCGATCTTGATTTGGCGCGCAAATATTTCGATGAATTTTGCGAGATGCTCGATTGGGAAGAACGCATCTTCGATCCCGACAACGACGGCTTGTATCAAAACTTTTTAAATACGTGGATCTCGGACGGGCACGCCTATAACGGCGCAGGTTGCGCGCAGGCAAGCGCGTATAATTATCGTGCCAACTTTGCGATGGCGAAAATCGCGAAAAAACTCGGCGTTGCGCATGAGGTTTTCGAACGGCGCGCGGAAAAGATCAAAAACGCCATCCAAGAAAAATTGTGGCTTGCCCATGCGGGCGTAATTGCCGAATCCGTCGATACGGTGGGAAACAAACTCATTCACCCTTCCCCCGAATTGTCCACCGCATATCTTGCGATCGATTGCGACGTCGTAAACGATCTGCAAGCGTATACGATGCTGAAATACACCGAAAATCATATCAAAAGCATCGAAACGCCCGAACGCAAAGGCAGGTTGTCTTATTGTTCGAACTGGCTGCCTAAAAAATATTCCACTTACGGGATCTTCCCTGCGGAAAACGCTCACCTCGCGTTGGTATATTTCAAATTGGGCTTAAAAGAAGAAGGTAACCGCATTTTAAACGGATTGGTCGATTGCTATTTTACGGGCAGAAACCCCGGTATGGCGGCGCACGTGCAATCTTCGCGCGGTACGGCAGACCTCGCCGATCTTGATTTCACCGACGTTTCCGGCACTTATCTGCGCCTTATGGTGGAAGGTTTGTTCGGCGTCCGTATCAACGCACTCGACGACCTCATCACGATCGCACCCAACTTCCCCGAGGCTTGGGATCACGCAACCTTGACGTTGAAAGACCTTGCCTTGCATTACACGAAACACGGCAAAGAAGATATTTTTGATATCTGTTGCGACAGAAACGAGAAAAAACTCTTGAAATTGCCGATGACGTCCGACAGCGTTGAAGCGATGTTATTAGACGGCGAACCCATTCCCTATCAAATTGTCCCCGCGCCCAATAACAGTTTTGTGACGGTGGAAACGGATAAGATCGGACGGTTTCAACTGCGCGTAATACACGGCGCAAACCCGTTGCAGATCCTTACGTACGCCAAATTGACGGTTGCGGGCAGCGACGTTGCATTCCGCGTTTACGGCGGAGAGATCGTTGACGTAACGGACATTTCCGAAACGTTGGAAAATATACAGATCGTAAACGATACGGTCTATGCAACGACCAAACGTATTGCGGGCAAACATACTCTGTTTATCCGCGTAAAACAGAACGAATACGACGCATACCTTTCCGCCGATTACGAACTTGTGGAAGTGGAAAAGGAAACAAAAAAAGCGCCTCTTGGCGACGGCGTTTTCCACCCGATCGATATTACAAACTTTTTCAACTGCAATATGAAGGAATTGCACGATCGGCAATATATGAGTCCCCGTCCCGAAGGATATTCCATTGGCGTATTTCCCAACGGGCGCTATGCGTGGGAGTGGAATCATCGTGGGCATAATCAAGTGTATATCGATGACAGCGCGTTGCGTGCAAGCGGCGGTTTGATCCGCACGCCGTCGGGTATTCCATTCCTCACGCCGACGGAAAAGGAAAATATTGCGTGCGCGTCCGTTTGGGACAACTTCCCCACTGCTTTAACGCTTCCTTTAAACGGCAACGCAAAAGAATTGGCGATCTTGTTTATCTGCACCACCAATTCTATGCAAACGGGAGTCGAAAACGTACGCATCACCGTTGAATACGAAGATGGGAACGCCGAAAGAGTGAAACTTGTGTATCCGAGCAACGTAGACGATTGGCTTGTCCCCGCCCTGCAAACGGAAAATGAAATTTTCTATTTCAACGATTACAATCACGCCACCGTACAAAGAATACGTTTAGATCCCGATAAAAAACTCGCTTGTGTCAAGATAGAGGCGATCGCCAACGAAGTGATCATGGGGATTATGGGCGTAAGTATCCGCAGATAATTTTTTCAGAACTTTTATACAGTTAAAAACACGGCTACGTTTGCAGCCGTGTTTTCTTTGATCTTGTATGTAAATAATCAACTTTGATCGATCCAAAACGATCGTATTGATTGCCGTCCATTTGCTTTTGCACCCGTTGTATTTTTCAATCGTATAAACGATCCCTTCGGGGAGCTTCACAACGGTTCTTTTCCCTTTTTTAACTCACATTTCAGCATTTGCGTTTGCAAAATCTTTTCCACCAAATTGCGATCGTTATAGAAATAATGATTAGACGTTTCAAAACCGATAGCAGGCATTAGCCCGACAAAGGAAAGCAACCGTTTGGTGATGTCCTCCTCCTCTTGCAAAATGGCAAAAATTTCCTCTTTGTATTTCTCCATTTCCCGTTTATGGTGGGAGAATTTCGTTTGCAGATAATCCGATTTGAAATGAATATACGCCGTTTCCGCGCAAATTTTCAATTCTTTTAAAAGGGGCGAATCGTCCGTTTGAGAAAGCGTTTTTATGCCCTGTTCCCACGCAGACAACAATTTTTCATATTGCGAAACGTATACTTCGTACGGATAATCCCCCAACCACGTTTCATAATCGTCAAAGGCAAAACATACCATCGTCGAATTGTTTTCTTGCGGTTGCAAACTCCATAAATTTGCGCATCCCATCGTTTTCGGCGCGTAATACAAAGGATTGATATTGAAAGGATATTCTTCAAATCCTTTACAGAAATACCGCACGGCTTCATGCGTCTTCGCCGCGTCTTTTCCATACTGTTTTTCGTACCATTTTTCTATATTGAACGCATTAGGAGCTTGCGAATATTCCGCCACCATATCCAACATCGGCGAAGGATAACCGCCAAGCGTCCACGTCAGCATATATTCGTTGACTCCGCATTCGTTCAAATTTTGCAAATGTTTCAAAACCAAATCGTACACGGGCAAATACGGCATTGCGGAATTTTCCCAACTGTTATTCGTTTGAATTTTCGCCAAGCAACGAAGTCCCGCTTCCTGCGCCGTTTGAAACATAAATTTCGTAATTTCACTCGGCCCGGGGTTGGAAATGGAATAATCGATGATTTTGCTTTTTACACCGCCCTTTTCAATCGCCAACTCACATTCGCTGACGCACACGGCAAGGATATCTTTATCCAATTCTCTAATCGCCTGCTGTGTTTCCTCTTTTTTCCAGCCCATATACGACGTCCAGCCCCACAAATACGCCAGCACTTTTGCATTTTCGTCTGCGTCGCGCAACGCCTTTGCAATCACGTTGTTTACCGCCACTGCCGATTTATACGCAGGCAATCGGCTGCAGATCGGACACTGCTGTACGTCCGTATTTTCATCCAACACCGCCCAATTGCAATGCGTGGGGTTTTCGCTCATCGTGATCGTGATCACGCCGCCCAAACCTTTTACGTTGCTGAACAAATCTTTCATCGCCGTATACAAATACTGACGGACTTCTTCTTTTTCAAAGCACAAACACGCCTTTCCGTTCCACGTCGTACCCTGCAAATGCGCATATTTGCCGATTTTATCCACAGGCAAAAACCGCGGCTCGTTGAAATATAAATACACTTTTATGCCGTATTTTGCGCAACGGTCCACCAATTTTTGTAAATTTTTCCTACGCAGAGGATATTCCTCGCTTAACGTAGGATCGAAAGGATACGGCGACAGCGCAGACAATAAACCGTGCATCCAAACCCCGTTGATACCTTGCTTTTGATATTCACGCAAAAGCCCCTCGGGCAAATATTCCTCATCGTCCACAACCAGCGCGTCCCCGCAAGGCGTCAAATACCCGTGGATCAAACGAATGGTTTCCCCCTGTTGTTCGCACGCAATTTCCTCCACCGAATTTTCATCGAAAAACTCAAAAGCGCGCGTTGTTGCCGGCAAATACTTTTCTATCTCTTCGGCAAGCTTTTCCGTCTGTTCCTTTTCCGCCTCAGTCAACGGCTGATAGGTCACTTTCGGACATTCGGGTTTGAAATTGCCCAATTTTACGTCCAAAAAGTCCTCTTTAAACAAAACGAACTCCAAACGGTCGTCGTCGTAATCGAGTAAAGTTTTCAATTGCTCATAGGGCAACAAATACCAATTATTGCGGATAAGCGTAATAAATCCGCGCTTTTCCCAACGCCCGTCATAACAAACGCCCTGCTTGCCCGATCGCGCATCAGGCAATCCCATACGTTTTGCTTCACCTTCAACGATTTGCACGTCACATTCCAAAGTTTTTGCTATTTTATCCGTGGAAACCAAGCCGTAATTGCGAAAAATAACGGTTTGCCAACTCCGAGGAAACACTTCTTGGGGTAACGGAACTTTTTTAATAGGCAGCAACATAACGCTCCTCCTTAAACGATTACGCGATATCCTTTCATTTATGTATTTATATTGTCGCGTAATATGCCATTATTATACAACATTACAATCCAAAAGGCAAGTTTTCAGCGTATCAAAACTTCTCTTTTCTTTTTCACTTTGTATTTTTTTCAATGCGCCATCGGTACTCCACCGCAAAAAAATACTCCTCTGCGCCATTACATTTTTTCCTACGACAACGCCCCGAACAACGTTCAAAGTCATCGGGGCGCATTTCGTTATAAAAAAAGGAAAGCGTATATGTTCTTCCATATACGCTCCATGCAAATTAGGTATTTTTCATAATGACCGAACCAACGCATTCGCTGACGTGTTCGCAAGCGTCCGCGCACGCTTCCAAGCTCTCGTATATTTTGCGCCAAGAAACCGTTTCCAAAAGGTCTGCCGATTTTTTCGTCAGCGCGCGCATAGAAGATAAGTACAGCTTGTCGCATTCTTCTTCCACGTCGTTCAATTGAACGATCAGAGAATGTATTTCTTTCGACTTCTTGAAATTTTCAAATTCGTTCATAATTTCGCAAAGGATATTGCAAGATTTTACGATATTTTTCGCAAAATCGACTGCAGGAGCGTCCATTGCCGTTATATCGTACATATAGAATTTCTGCAATACTTCTTCGATCAAGTCTACCACGTCGTCAAGCTGATGGCTCAACATATCCAAATCCTCGCGGTCAACGGGCGTTACAAACGCTTTTGCAAGCGCTTCGCGCATTTCGTGTTTTTTCACGTCTGCGTTATGCTCGATCTCGTGCATATTTTTCAGCATTTGTTCGATATTGTTCGCATCGTAATTTGCAAAACACTCCACCAAATAATTCGCCGCTTTCTTGGAAAGTTCCGTAATTGCTACAAAGTTTTCAAAATAAAATTTATCGCCTTTTGCCATTTTATATTTTCTCCTTTTCTATGAATACTTAATTGAAAAATTTTGCGTTAAAAAATGAATAGAAACAGCTTCGTTACGATAAACGCAAGAAGTCCGCAACCGGGGAACGTAAGTATCCACGTCATAACCATTTCTTTAACCACCCCAAAGTTAATGGCAGATACTCGCTTAACAGCTCCTACACCCATAATAGACGTCGTTTTTACGTGCGTAGTAGATACGGGAAGTCCAAACACCGAACAAAATACAAGAGCGATTGAAGATGCAATATCAGCAGAGAACCCTTGATACTTTTCAAGCTTAACCATATCCATACCGACGGATTTAATGATCTTCTTACCGCCCATCGCCGTCCCTGCCGCCATAACGAGCGAACAAACAATCATAAGCCACGTCGGGATTTCAAAAGTCGTTACCGAACCGCCTCCTTGCAACGTAAATACGCAAAGAAGAATAATCCCCATAAATTTTTGACCGTCCTGCGCACCGTGCATAAAAGCCATTCCCGCAGAACCGATAATTTGAGCGCCCTTGAAAAACGGTTCTGTTTTCGGTCTGTTCATATTATAACAAATTTTGGTAATGAGTTTGCCGATCAACCAAGCCAACCCAAACCCCAACACAATGGAAATTACGATACCGATCAAAACTTTGCTCCATTCGCTCCAAACGATTGCATCAAGACCGGTAAGAGCCATAGCGCCCCCGGTAAGTCCGGCAATCAGCGCATGGCTTTCGCTGGTCGGGATACCGAACACCCACGCAAGCGTCGCCCATATAACGATAGCAAGCATTGCTGCGCAAAGCACTATGATGATAGTTTCCGATGAATTTTCTCCGAAATTCACCATACTCGTAATGGTCACCGCAACCTCGTTGCTGATTTTGGTCATTACGAATACGCCGAGAAAATTAAACAGCGCCGCCATAAGTATAGCGCTTTTCGGTTTCATACATCTCGTCACCACGCACGTTGCGATCGCGTTCGGCGCATCCGTCCAACCGTTTACCAATATAACGCCCAGCGTTAATATGACGGCTACGAACAATAACGGATTTCCCGCCATTTGATTCCAAAACTCTACAATAGACATAAAATATTTTGCTCCTTTCTCATTCGTAAGTGTTCCGTGTGGAGATTATTATTAATTGCGGCGTAGCCTTTTACCAAGCTTTACCGAAATAGTGTGTCCGCATTCTATTCCTTAAAAAATGCAAGAATTCTCACTTATACATTACATATACAAGTTTAATCGTTTTTTGTAAATTTGTCAAATGTATGAAACGTAATTTTAAAAAAAATTTTTCAACGCATACATGGTAGGCACATTTTTAAAAATCAACACACCATGTACGAGATCAATTATCACACTTCCAACGCAAGCGTTCCGCTTGACCTTAACTTTCTATCTTTCTTTATCGGAACTTGTAACCGTATCGTTACCCGTCCTGTCATACCGTAAGGAGCGGAGTGACGGAATAGCGAGCCTGCGAGCGTCCCGAGCGAAGCGAGTGGAGTGTATCTCATTTTTAATCCCAGCCACAACTTTGCCGTCAGGCAGCAACGTTCCGTTGCATCAAGCCTTATCTATCCCTCGTTATCGATATGAATAACCGTATCGCCGTCTTCATATTCCCTCAACTTTGCCGCAAGGCAAAACTTCACTTGACGCAAGACAAAACTTCACTTGACGCAAGACAAACTTCACCCACAAAAAAATCCCCGCCATGAAAACTTCATTTCATAACGGGGAAACTTCCCTTCATCATTCCCATTCAATTGTTCCCGAAGGCTTCGGCGTTAAATCGTACAATACGCGGTTTACGTTTTCCACTTCCGTCGTAATACGCGCCGTGATCTTCTTCAACAACTCGTAAGGGATTTCTTCGATCGTCGCCGTCATAGCGTCCACCGTATTCACCGCGCGGATAATAACGGGATATGCGTACGTCCGCTTGCCGTCTTTTACCCCCACCGATCTGAAATCGGGCACAGCCGTAAAATATTGCCAAACTTTGCTTGCCAACCCCGCATTTTCAAATTCTTCACGCAAAATGGCGTCCGATTCCCGCACTGCTTCCAAACGCTCGCGCGTGATTGCGCCCAAACAGCGCACGCCGAGCCCAGGACCGGGGAACGGTTGACGGTATACCATACCGTCGGGAAGTCCCAACGCGCTGCCCACCATACGCACTTCGTCTTTGTACAAAAGCCGCAACGGTTCTACCAACTCAAATTGCATATCTTCCGGCAACCCGCCTACGTTGTGATGCGCCTTTACGCCGTCGCTTTCCAAAATGTCGGGATAAATCGTCCCTTGCGCAAGGAATGAAATACCGTCCAATTTACTTGCTTCTTCATCAAAGACTTTGATAAATTCACCGCCGATGATCTTACGTTTTCTTTCGGGTTCTTCCACACCTTCCAACAAGGAAAGAAACCGTTCTGTCGCGTCAACGTAAATCAAATTTGCGTCCAACTGATTTTTAAACACTTCCACCACTTGTTCGCTTTCGCCTTTCCGCATCAAGCCGTGATTGACGTGTACGCAAACCAACTGTTTACCGATCGCCTTAATAAGCAATGCCGCAACAACGGACGAATCCACACCGCCCGACAGAGCCAAAAGGACTTTTTTATCACCCACCTGCGCCTTTACCTGCGCTACTTGTTCCTCAATAAAAGCGTCTGCAAGCGCTTTCGTATTGATACGCGCCATTGTTTCGGGCCGTACATTGTTTTCCATATATTTTACCTCCGCATATGTAAAAATTAAAACTCATTCAACCTTATTTATCTGTGGAAAAAGCAAGGAAAACGCGCTTGCATTCATCTTCCTGCACCGCGTTTTCCGTTTGTCCCTTAGTGTTGCGTATAATTAGGCGCTTCCTTGCTGATGGAAATATCGTGAGGGTGACTTTCGATCAAACTTGCGTTGGTAATACGTACAAATTCGGAACTCGTACGCAATTCTTCCACGTTCGCCTTGCCGCAATATCCCATACCTGCGCGCAAACCGCCCTTCATTTGATAGATCACTTCGGCAACGCTTCCGCGATAAGGCACTCTGCCTTCCACCCCTTCGGGAACAAACTTTCTCGTTCCTTCTTGGAAATATCTGTCGCTGCTGCCTGCCGCCATCGCCCCCAACGAACCCATGCCTC
>JAFTPQ010000052.1 GCA_017463205.1 Clostridia bacterium | reverse complement strand
GGGCATATAACGTATCTTGCCATATCTGATTTTTCCCTCGTTATCGGTTAAACCGTGATTTTGCTATATTATATTAATATTTCACGATTTTGTAAACTGTTTTTTATATGCTTTTTTAAATTTTTTCTGAAATTTTAAAAAAAATTTAATTTTTTCAAGAAAAAACGACCGCTTTCGACAGAAAACGGTCGTTTTGCCATATTTTAGTCTTGTTTTTCTTCTTCAGCCGCAGGCTCTTCTTCCACAGGCGCAACTTCTTCTGCTTCCGCAGGTGCTTCTTCCGCTACTTCTTCAGTAACTTCCGCAGCAACTTCTTCAACCGTTTCGGGTTCGGAAACTTCCGTCGCTTCTTCCGCTGCTTCTTCTGCTTTTTCTTCCGCTGCTTCTTCGTCTGCATAAACGTCGATCGATTTATCGTCCGTCGTATCCAACTTTTTACGTTGATAAGCGTTCATCGTTTCTTCGTCCGCTTCTTTCTTCGCTTTCTTCCTATTTTCGGTGACAATGATGGGAACAATGATCGCCGCCGCAACCACCAAACCTGCGCCTACCGAAATCAATACGATCGCCCAAGTGGGAAAAGAATTGTCTTCCTCTTCCACCTCTTCTTTCAACAACGAATCTACCCAAGCTTGTTCAATTTCTTCCGTATCTGCTTCCGTTACAAAGCCCAATGCGGAAATAAACGCGCTTTCTTCTTTCCATTCCATCTTTTCGTCGTCTTCGCCAAGATCCGCCACGAATTTTTCAAATTCTTCCACTTGATAATCGGTGTACAAATCTTTCACAGCTTCAAACGCGTCCGTTTTGCCCGTGCGGAAATAATATTTCATCGCCGTCTGCAAAGCGGTGTTCGACGAATATTCATCGATCTTTTCGTTCACTGCTTCGTATGCTTCGTTCAACGCCACGATCGTTTCCGTCGTAGCTTCCGCGCCGACTTCCGCAACGTAAATATAATTATACGAAAGCGTACCAAACGTTTGCGCGTTCGAATACATCATCTTATTGCCGAACATTTCGGGCTTGTACCAAGACGAATTCCAATCCACAAACGCAACCGTTACGGGTTGATATTCTTCTTCCACCAACAAGTTGTGATAATCGTCCGCCTTACCGGTGTAGTTGATACGGGAAACGTTGTTGCCGTTCGTACCCGCTGCATAATAATACAGATAATCCCCTTCCAATGTCCAAAGCGTAGGGCTGGAAAGGTTGTACGCCATCGCAAGCGCATTGTTTTCGCCGTCTTTGTTGTTTGCTTTATACAACGTGTTTTCCGAAACGTAGAAATATTCGTGCGTGCCGTCTTCTTTCACCGTGTAGATCGCCGTTGCCGAAGCATTGGTGGTGTTTTGCGCAACCACGTCCAAAGCCGCATTTCCGCTTACCACGTTCCAGCTATCCGCCAAAGCGTCTGCGTCTGCCAAATAATACAATTTCACGCTTTCTGCATCGGACGAAGTTTTCGTAACTTCCGCTCTCGTGAAATATACGCCGCCGTTTTGATAAGCCGTTACGGTGTAGGTATACCCACCGGGCGTAGCGGGCGTGGTGTCGGTATTTTCGTTAAACACACTTATTTTGTTGGTTTCGGGTTCGCTGCCTCTGCCGTCCAACACCAATTCGCCAAGGTTGACGTAAGGATACGTGGTGTAATCTTTCAAATCGTACGTATCTTCTTGCGATTTCAAATATTTTTCGTCGAAATCATACGTCTTGCCGCCCTTCACGGTGTACGAAGCCGCCGAAGCGTCCACTTTTTCGATTTCCGCAAACGCGTCTACGCAATACAACTGATCGTACGAAGCCGTCGTCGAATGTTCGGTGTCTGCGTCGTAAACAACCGACATCGTATAATATACGTTGGGGTTGGTCAAATCGGTTTTATCGAAATAGAAGGAAGATTTTGCGCCCTTCACCAAAACCGTCGTTTTGCCCGTCGCCGTGTTGTACGATTTCAACGCGCTGTCTTCTTCATACAAACAATACACCACTTTCGTTTCGGCATTTTCAACAAAACGGTAATTTGCCGCATTGTTGGACAAACGGAAATAATAACCGCTCATCGCTTCGCTGCCGTCCAACTTCGCGCGTTTAAAGTCGATCCACGAATTTTCTACCGTACCGCCAAGGTTTTTATCCGTCGTCGGAGTAGCATAATACACGTAATCGCCATAAATATAAATGCCCGATTCAAAGTTTTGTGCAGCAAACAAGGAAGGAACAACCGTTTTCACATTGCTGTAATCGCCCTTTTGCAAATCCGCCGTAGGGATACGCAATAAAGCGCCCTTCACCACTTCGCCGTATTTGTTGGAAGCCGTATAATCTTCCGCGCCGTTGATGAAATAAACAAAGCCATCTTTTTCAACCGCAAATCCGCCGTTGGAAACCGCCGCGTTTTGCGTGGATTCATAACCGTCCAGCTTGTTCCCCTTGATCGTTTCTCCACTGCAACCTGCAATCGAGAATGCCGCGCCAAGGAACGTTGCCGCCGCTATGACACTGAGTATTTTTTTACTTGTTTTCCTCATTGTATAAGGACTCCTTAAAATAGAAATATCAATTAGCCATTCCAAACCGCTTTCTTACAAAAGTGTGTATGGATCGACATTATTAACGCATATTCTATTATATATCAAATCGTCAATTAAATCAATCGAAAATGACGCTTTTTTCGTTATTTTACACGAAATTTTTAATAATTTTTGGAGGTTTTTTGTTTATGGAAAGTTTTGGTTTGCTCAATTTGTTAAAATCGGCATTATTTTCCACCCCCAGCGCCGACAACTCGCCGTCCGATAAAACGGACTTTTATCCCCCGTCTACCTCATCGCAAACGCATTCCGCCGCCAATACAACCGACGGCGCACTTCCCCGCTCCGAATACGAATCCCCGTCAAAAACGAACGATCCGACAAAAATTCCGCGCCAAACCGACGCGGAACAAAATGCTTTTTTATTATTTATGGACGCGCACGATCGCCGTTCCAAGAGGATCAAACGTTGAGAAAAAACGTCCCCTTTTTTACTGCCCGATGGCTTGCGCCGTAAACGTGACGTACCCCAACGCCTGCCCGAATAAATAGAAATACCCGTCGATCAACACCGCCCGCGCCGCATCGATATCGCAACCGTACTCGCAGCTAAATATCTTAGAAATTTCTTTTCCGTCAAAACGCAACAGCAAATATTCGCGTCCAAACGCCAAACCCAATACGCCTTGCTCTCGATCGATGAACAAAGCTTTATATTCGGAGGGCAACGTTCCCTCTCCCAAGCCGTAACCGCACACCGAAACTACGGCGTTTTCCGTTTGCCGAAACACTTCCACTTTCCCGTCAAACGCCCGTTCTCCATATCCTACGCCCAGCAAATATTCACCGAAATCGATCAGGGAAATCGAATATCCGGGGATCGTACCCGTGTCTTTCCACGTGATGTTTTGATAATCGGAAAGATCGAACGCAAATACGGGATCTTCCGCAATTCCCATCGACACCGCCGCCGTACACACGTACACGGTATCCCCGTCGAACCTCGTTGCGTACACCTGCTCGCCTTCGGGAGCAAAATCTTTCACTTCCCCTATCTGCTTTTCATCGCTTAAACGAAAACAATATAAACTTGCCGTGAGCTTTTGCGTATGCGTAACTGCAGGTTCTCCGTCGCCCGTAACACCCACCGCACTGCGGTTCACCGACGTCACAACACGCAACACCCCTTCCCGTTCGTCCATACAAAACCGATCGTTTACTTCGCCTTCCACCGTAAATACAGAGCAAAATCCCAACCCTTCCGTATGATCGATACGGTATATATCCGTCATTGCGCAATTTCGAACATACACATTCGGCTCGTCTTCGGGCCGTACAGTATTCTGTGTATACCCATAGGTAAAATACACCGAACTTTGCGAAAAGTAACATTCTTCCACGGGCGTCAACACCGCCAACGCTTGCGTGTTGCGCAACGTTGTTTGTTCGTATTGATATACGACGGTGTAAATGCGCGACAACACGCTTTCCGAAGCAAACACGTTGTTCGCAGAAAGAGGTTGCATCTGTCCGATATCCCCTCTGTGGGGCAAATATTCCAACGGCTCGTCATAATCAAGCCCACGTTTTACACGAAACGCCGTCACGATCGTCAACGCCCCGTCGATCATACAGGAATCTCGATACGCCCCCGCCATATACGTTCTGTCCTTTTCCCGCATATGCAACGGATCGGAAACGTCTATGGAAATAAGCACGACGTACGGATCGCCGTCCTCCGTTTCCTCGCAAGACGCTATCACCGTCGCCGTCTTGCCGTCCGCCGATAAATACAGTTCCACGCCGTTCGTATCCGATTTTTTAAACTCCTCTCCATCGAACAATTTCACGTTATACGCCGCAACCTGCGCCGAATCCTTTCCCGCAATCGAATACACGCCCAACTGCGCGACGTTTTCCGATTTTTCCGTTACGTAAAAAATATAGTCCTTCGTCCGCTTGATCAAATCGCTTTGGATCACGCCGTCCACCTGAATATCCGTCGTTTCCACGTATTCGTTTGTCCCCGAGGATGCGTTTTCATCCCCTTCCGCTGTTCCCCAATCCGATTCATCGAACCCGGGCAATTTGCCGTCTAATACGTTCTCATACTCTACGTCCCACGCCGTCAGCGTATCCAACACCGTCGTGTAATAACGGTCGTTTTTCCACGCGCCGACCTGCTTGGAAGAGAAATTTTCCGATGGCAACCACGATTCGGCAGACGATTCGCTGTTATCGTTGACGATCCCATTTTCGGGCGCCATCCCCGCCATATTCCCCCCTACCATATCTTTCATTCCGCCGCCAAGCCCCGTCAGCGGAAACAGCCCTACGATCAACCCCACAACGCAAAGAGTGGAAATTGCCGTCATCGCTCTTTTTCGGCGCTGTTTTTTTATTTTTGTCTTTTGTAAAATACTCTCCGTCCGTTCTTTATACGTCTTCATACGAAACACCTTCCTTCTGCAATAATTCTTTCAGTGCGAGTTTCGCCCTCGCCAAAAGATTGTACGTTTGTTTCTGCGTGCGTTTGATGATCTTGCAGATTTCCGACGGTTTATAATCTTCTATATAAGCAAGATACAACACTTCGCTATATTGCGACGGCAACGCCTGCAAACAGCGATACAACGTACGGTTTCGCTCGTTTTTCTCTGCTTTGTTTGCCATATTGCTTTCGTACAAAACGTTTTCCAAATCGGCAATCGAAACTTGCTTTTTCCGAAAACGAAGATGATCCAAACATTTATTTCGCACCGTTTTATACAGATACGCGCGGAAATGCTCGCATGAGGAAAAATGCCTACGTTTCATCAGTAACGCGGCGAACGCTTCTTCCATCATATCTTCCGCAATAGCAGAATCTTTCACGTAACAGTACGCAAAGCGGATCAACGCGTCGCTGTATGTACGTACAATCTCTTCTAAAGCGGTGTTGTCCCCTTGCAAGAACCGGCGGTAGCTACTGTCACCGTAAATTTCGGACATGATCTCACCTCTTTATCTATATAACGAACGAGAACGTGTTTTTACTCAGCAATTTCCCGAAAAATATTTTATTTTTAAAAAAATTTCGTTGCATATTTTATTTCAAACGGATATGTGCCGCCAACATCATCGATTCGTTGTAATCTTCGCAGAAGATACACTCCATCGGGCGTTTTGTTTCTATTTCTTTTATGGTTTCGCCGCGTTTTTCCAAAATAATAAATTTTTCATCCGAGCAATACGCAACCGCCGCCAACGTATCGTTGATATTGCTTTTTCCGTTGTACGGGTCGAACCAAGTCAATTCGTCTTTATTTAGAGTTTTCAAATCGATCATTTTTTCTTCCAACCAATACGTATCGTTAAAATTGGCTCTAAAAACGTATTGAATAACGATCGCTAATCTTTGCATCTTCACCGTTTCAATCATTGGTTTTTTCATCATTTTTTTCTCCTTTTCCAACGCCAACGTTCCGTTGGATCACATCTTTCTATCCTTCATTATCAATATTAATAACCGTATCGTTCCCCTACAGGAAGTCAAGAAACTCAGTTTCTTGTCAGGGTGCAGGGGCGGAAGCCCTTGCAAAGTCAAGCCCCCATTAAGCAACCGTTAGGTTGCGCCCTACTGCGAAGCAGACAGCAACGTTCCGCAAGCGTTCCGCTTGACCTTGACTTTCTATCTTTCGTTATTGGGACTTGTAACTGTATCGTTGCCCCCCCTATGTCATACCGTAAGGAGTGAGTGGCTTTCACAATGTCATACCGTAAAGAACGAAGCGAGTGGAGTGTATCTCATTATAAATACCAGCCGCAACTTTGCCGTCAGGCAGCAACGTTCCGTTGCATCAAGCCTTATCTATCCCTCGTTATCGATATTAATAACCACATCGTCATCTTAATATTCCCACAACTTTGCCGTCAGGCAAAACTTCACTTGACTTTTGTCAAACTTCACCCCAAAAACCCCTTCTCCTTACCAAGTTGAAATTTATCTTTTAATATTGCAAATTCGTCCGATCTGCTCGAAACCTATTTTTTTGTAACACTCATTAGATGCAATGTAATTGCCGTTGGTATATAAAATAGGCGTAATATTATTCGCCAACAGTTCTTTTGATACTGTATGCACTAAATTTATCGCATATCCTTTTCTTCTTTCCTTTGGTACAGTATACACCGAAGCAATACTTCCATAATTGCCTTCTATCTTTTTGGAAGTAAGCGCAACGATTTCGTTGCTTTTGTTTTTCCAAGCGTATAATTGATTGAACATGATAAGATTTCGGGCTTTTTCTTTACATTCTTCTATATCGAAAATAAATCCCTCCATTTCGTAATACATATCCTTAAACATAGAAGCTATTATATTTAAATCTTCGATTTTTGCCAATGTAGCCCGACCGTCACATACATAATTTATTTCGTTTAATCCTCTTAATTGATATGAAAATAATTCCATCTTAAAAGATACGTTCTCAAAATAACGATCATATTTTTTTAATTGTTCTAACACGTCATAACTCATAATAACGTTATAGTTTTCTTCTAAAGGATAATTGGCTTTGATGCAGTTAGCAATACTTAATATATCGCTTTTCTCGTTCGCGTCCTTGCACCAAACCCATATCGGGTAAGGGGGATTGGAATAACAAATAATTACGCTTTTATTATTGTAAAAAATATCGGTGCAATCATTTTGCAAAATGCGATGCAAAACAAAATAAGTAATATTTCCTTCTACAAATTTTAACAAGTCCTTGTTTGACGTATTTTTTAAATGTATCAACTGATTTGACGGCATATAAACGATCGAACCCTCCTTCACGAATTTGAATTTATCTCTTTTTGTAAACGACAAGTTCGGGATTCTCCCCGTTTACTTCATAAGTACAAATGAGGATAAAATCCATGTTGGCAGCAATACCAAAGCATCTGTCACCACCGAACTCACATTCAAGCTGATTCCCAAGATAGGTTGCGTTATCGTCAAGAAATTTCACGATTTTACCGTTCGGAAGACAATATTCAAGATTGATGTATCCGCCAACAAGAGCGTTAAGCTTCTCAACCTTCGGCATTCCTTCAACCTCAAGAGCGTTGATTTCATCGATCAGTTGGCTTTTAAATTCTTCGAGCTTTTCTTTCCCGCCTATTTGGACATATCGTTTCCAAATATCAAGCGTGTATTCCCCGTCGGCATAACACCATTTGCAGTATTCCTCATTGAAATTTCCATCGGTTTCTTTACTGATATTACAGTCCTCAAGCGGCATACCGCAACATTGACATATTAACTCTCTCGGAGAACCAAGAAGCGTATTAATCGACACATTAAACAACCGTGAAAGCAGTTTCAGCGTTTCGGTGTTCGGTATCGTTTCCCCTGTTTCCCAACGGGAAACCGCCTGCCTTGTTACAAATATCTTTTCCGCAAGTTCTTCTTGCGAGAATCCTTTTTTCGTTCTTAACTCATAGATTACATCTTTTGTTTCCATAAAAATCACCACCCTATATTTTGTGGTTATATTTACCATAGATCGTCGGCATTGACAAGCAACTCGTTGTTGCTACCGGATCCATGTAATTATATCATAAAAATCCCCACAAGTAAATAGGACGGCTGAATTTTTACAACCCAACCGCCATTTTATCTATTTTTTGAGATACACTCCACTCGCTTCGCTCGGTCGTATAACCGTTCTATTCATCGGTAAAAATCTATACCGCCCCCAACTGTCCGAGGTTTTCCTATACAAAAAAAGGAAATGCAAAATGCATTTCCAATTTTTTTGATATTATCTCTTCGAGAACTGAGGAGCACGACGAGCTTTCTTCAAGCCGTACTTCTTTCTTTCCTTCGCACGAGGGTCACGCGTCAAGAAACCTTCTGCTTTCAATGCCGAACGGCTGTTTTCTTCCGCTTCCAACAATGCGCGCGCTACGCCAAGACGAATTGCGCCCGCCTGACCGGTGTAACCACCGCCGATTACGTTTACCATAACGTCATATTTACCTTCCACGTTCAACAAAACGAGGGGTTGTTTTACAATGTACTGAAGAGTACCTTGAGGGAAATAATCTTCAAACGCACGGTCGTTGATCACGATCGTACCATTCCCGCCGGGGATAAGACGAACACGTGCAATCGCCTTCTTTCTTCTTCCCGTACCCCAGAATTGAAGCTTCTTTTTCAAATTTGCTTTAGCCATATTTCACTCCTCTCCTTAGTCAACCTTAAGTTCTTCGGGTTTTTGCGCTGCGTGGTTGTGTTCCGCACCCTTGTACACTTTGAGTTTCTTCAGCATTTGTCTGCCAAGGCTGTTCTTGGGCAACATACCTCTCACTGCTTCGTACACAGCAAGGTCGCTTTTTTCAGCCATCATTTTCTTGTAGGAAATTTCTTTCAAACCGCCGATGTATCCGGTGTGGTATCTGTAGAACTTGTTTTCAAGTTTCTTACCCGTCAAAACCGCTTTATCCGTGTTGATAACGATAACAAAATCGCCCGTATCAACGTTGGGAGTGAAGGTCGGCTTGTTTTTGCCGCGAAGCACGGAAGCCACACGGCTTGCGAGACGACCGAGGGGAACACCCGCTGCGTCCACAACGTACCACTTTCTTTCAACCGTTTCGGCATGCGCCATATAGGTTTTCATAATATGTTACTCCTTATTTCGTGTGTATTTTTATTTTTTTATTTTTATGTGTTGCCGTTCTCGCCGTCCGCTTGCAAAAACCGTTCAACTAACGGGGAAAAACAGTGTTTTTCAAGCATTCACCGCAACTTGCCTATTTATTGTAGTATGAAACGAAATTTAAGTCAAGCTGTTTTGCGTCAACTTTTTCAACTTTTTTTATTTTTTTTAAGTTTTTTTTAATTTTTTTGTTTTTCTCTTTCTTTTCAAGGGATAGAAAAGGTTTTCCCTCACTTTTTCGTCCATTCTTTACAAAATTATCCAAAATTTACAAATTTTTTCTTTTCCGTGTCTTTTTATATTATATATATAATGTAGCAACTTTGCAACAACTATTTTTTCGCTTTTTATATCCGTTTTTCCTGCTGTTTTGCGTATTAAAAAATGCGGTTGCATACTCTTTGCAATTATTTTTTCAATCCCCCCTATTTTTTATTGATTTTTTTCTAAAAATGGGATATAATACCTATGTACGAAAAATTTTAATGCATACTGGAGGAATACATTATGCCCTTGGTTACTACAACCGAAATGTTTAAAAAAGCATACGAAGGCAAATATGCGATCGGTGCTTTTAACGTAAACAACATGGAAATGATCCAAGCGATTGTGGAAGCTGCAAACGAGGAAAAATCTCCCGTTATTTTGCAGGTTTCCGCAGGTGCGAGAAAATACGCAAACCCCGTATATTTAAAGCACCTTGTACAAGCTGCCGTTGAAACCAACGACATTCCCATCGCAATGCACCTCGATCACGGCGCAGATTTTGAAATTTGCAAAGCTTCCATCGACGGTGGTTTCACGTCCGTTATGATCGACGCTTCTTCCCATCCTTGGGACGAAAACATCGCAATCACGAAAAAAGTCGTCGAATACGCGCACGATCACGGCGTTGTTGTCGAAGCGGAACTTGGTACGCTTGCAGGTATTGAAGACGACGTAAACGTTTCTGCCGATAACGCGCACTTCACTTCGCCCGACGAAGTGCAAGATTTCGTTGCCGCTACCGGTATCGATTCGTTGGCGATCGCAATCGGCACCAGCCACGGCGCTTATAAATTCAAACCCGGTCAAGACCCCAAACTCCGTTTGGATATTTTGGAAGAAATCGGCAAGAGATTGCCCGGTTTCCCCATCGTATTGCACGGCGCGTCGTCCGTTCCTCAAGACAAAGTGGCGATCGTTAATCAATACGGCGGACATATGCCCGACGCGATCGGTATTCCCGAATCGGAATTGAGAAAGGCTGCGCAGATGGCGGTTTGCAAAATCAACATCGACAGCGACCTTCGCGTAGCGTTCACCGCAGCGATCCGTAAGCATTACAGCGAGTTCCCGGGGCATTTCGATCCCCGCCAATATCTTGGCGATGCACGCGCGATGATGAAGGAAATGGTAAAACATAAAATCGTCAACGTGCTTGGTTCGGCAGGCAAAGCATTTTAATTTCGCTCAAAGCTCTCTCTGATAAATAAAGTATTAAAAGGAACGCGGAACAGATTTGTTCCGCGCTTCTTTTTCCAACGTACCGTTGGATCTTGACTTTCTATCTTTCGTTATCGCAAGCGTTCCGCTTGACCTTGACTTTCTATCTTTCGTTGTCGATATTAATAACCTTGTCGTTGCCTAATCTGATGGGAAGTCAAGAAACTCAGTTTCTTGCGGGTGT
>JAFTPQ010000051.1 GCA_017463205.1 Clostridia bacterium | reverse complement strand
GAACTTGTAACCATATTGTTACCCAACGGAAGTCAAGAAACTCAGTTTCTTGCGGGTGTGGGCAGAGCCCACGAAAAGAGTAGCCCCAAGTTAAGCAACCGATAGGTTGCGCCACTACTGCGAAGCAGTTAGAGCAACGCGTGTCGTTGCCCATTATAAATCCCAGCAACACTGAAAGTTGTTATCTTTTTAGATACACTCGACTACGGCTAACGCCTCCGCTCGGTATGACATTCTATACCCATCTTAATATTCCCACAACTTTGCCGCAAGGCAAAACTTCACTCGCCCCAAGGCGAACTTCACTTGTCGCAAGACAAACTTAACTTGCCGTAGGCAAACTTCACCCTAAACAAAAAAGCGATAGCCGCCGTTTTCTTGCGCCTACCGCTTTTTCTTACATTTTATTCAAAAACAATCAACCTTGTGTTTCGGGCACCGGAATCATCACCGTTGCCGAATCTCCCGTCATCACCGTGGGCAATTTACCATCCCACTTCGCCAAATATTCGAGATATTTCAAATATTCGGTGATCACTTGTTTTTCCGCTTCGCTTGCGTTGCTGAAATCAATAACGTACTTTATTTCCGTCACTGCGCCGTTTTCATCCAACACTTCTTCTTCCAAAATCGTAAAACCAAGCGCCCTTGCCACTTCGATCGATTTCACACGAATTGCTTCCGCTTCCGCGCTTGCCACTTCGATTTGTGCTTGTGCGTCCGCTTTCGCCGCTTCTATCTTCGCCTGCGCCGCCAATTTTGCCACTTCCAATTCCTTTTCCGCATTGACGATCGCCGTTTCCTTTTCGTCTTGCGCCTTCAATTTTTCTTGTTCTGCGATCATTTTATCTTCAACCGTCTGTTCAAACGCATCCGAGAAATCGATATTGGTCAACACCACCGCAACGATATCCACGTAATAATCGCCCGTCACCGCTTGTTTGATCGTTTCTTCTACCAACGGCGAAATCGTCGCGCGCGTTTCAATGATCTCCATAGCAGAATAGGACGACAACGTTGCTTTCGCCTTTTCCGTTGCAATGCTTTGAATTCGGTTTTCCAACACTTGGATCGAACCGTATTGATTGGCAATATTGATCGCTTCCGAGCTGTCGATTTGATATTGCACCGTCATCGCAATATCCATCGTTTGCGCGTCTTTCGAATACGCTTGCGCCGAAATTTCAAGGTTTTGTACCTTTGCGTCGTACACTTCGTATTTTTTCGTGATCCAAAAATCGAAATATGTACCCGCCGTACGCACGTTGGTCGCCTTACCCAAATCTTTTACAACGGCAATTTCCCCTGCCTGTACGGTGTGGAAACTCATCGGCACTAACAACAATAACACCCCGAACACTGCCGCAAGCACACCGCCTGCAACTGCTTTGCTTTTATTCTTTTTCGCCAGCGCATGTACGCAAAACAGAACGCCGCCTACCGTCACCGCAACGAAAATCAAAGCTAAAATAATACCAATTGACATTTTCTTTCTCTCCTGTCTGTTTTTCGGCAAACACTTTCTGCGTCTACCGATACTGATTATATCATAATGATATCACCTTGTCAAGAGTTTTCGACAAATTTTTTTTGTAAAATTCCGCATACGAAAGCCCGTCTCGCTTACAACCTACGTTTTTTTACACCTTTTTATGCTTTCCGTTCTTTTTAAAGGTGATTTTATTGACATTTTTGAAAAAATAAAGTATACTGTAATTAACAAAATGCCAAAAAGGAAAAAATTATGCCTACAAACGCAAACTCGAATGATCGGATCAAGTTGTTGGAAGGAAAACGCGCACGCACGGAAAAACGTATCAACGCTTTGAAAAAGGAAGCGCACTCGTTGTCCGCTTCCCCCTCCTTTTTACATACCATCAAAATTTTAATTACGCGCGGAATGTTAAAATGGGGATTGTTGTTTGGCGTCAGCGGTATTGTGCTTGGCGCGATCCTCGGATATCTTTACGGCGTCGATTATACGCATTCGTCCCCTATTTTAGGCGCTGTTGCGGGTATGTTTATCGGTGCGATCGTCGGATTTTTGTTCGGGACGGTGGGCAGAGCTATTGCCATCGTATCGATTGCGTTCACATGCGGCTGGATCGCACTGATATTTCTTCCGAAAATCGTATCGTGGTTGGCTGGACGCATCGTAAAAAAATTAAACAAGCGGATATATGCTTTGGAAAAACGTCAATTTCTTATCGACACGCAACTGGCAAAATTGAAAGGGTTTGCATAAATCCTGCACCCACAATTTGATAAAAATCACCTCTGTGCTGTAATTGCGCAGAGGTTTTTTGTTGGATCGCGAGAAGAAATGAGGGGGAAGTTTGCGTTGCAAGTTAAGTTTGTCTAACGACAAGTGAAGTTTGACAAACGTCAAGTGAAGTTCGCCTTTGGCGAGTGAAGTTTTGCCTACCGGCAAAGTTGTGGCTGGGATTAAAACGAAATACAAAACTCGTAAAAACTCGTAGTGGCTCAAGCAAAGCTCTATTTGCACGTCTACAGCTGATTATCGGTTTATTCTCTCTCCGACAATAAGTTCCTTTCTTTTTTACGAAATTTTGTTGACTTATTCCTTTCCTTATATTATAATAGAAATAAGCAAATAAGCAAAATACAACGCTCCATTTGCAAAGATCATCAATATTTTAAGGGATTTGATCTTTAAAACTGCTCATTTCCCCCAAAAGCGAGCAAGACCTATGAAAGAAAAACAAGAAAAAGAAATTTTGGATTTTTTACAAAACAATCAATATGCCGGTATCGACGATTTGGCAAAACATCTGTTTATCAGCCCCTCTACCGTTCGCAGAAAATTAAACAATTTGCAAAACAAAGGGCTGGTAACGCGCGTACACGGCGGTGTGCAACTCAACGACACCAATTGTTTTTCCCCAAGTTTCACCTTTCGAGTACACCAAAACAGCTTCGAAAAGAAAAAAATGGCGCTTGCGGCGATCAAGTTGATCAGAGAAGGCGACCTCATTTTCCTCGACGGAACGACCTCCGCCTTTTTTATCGCGGAATATCTTTTGGAATTTAAAAATATCCGCGTCATCACCAACGGCATCGACACGCTTTCGTTGCTGTCGAAATACGATATCGAAGCCTACTCGACGGGCGGCCACGTCAATCGGGAAAACCGTTCCGTTCTCGTGGGGAATTATGCCGAGAAAATGATTGAAAATTTCCACGCCGATTTGGCGTTTTTCTCCGCGCAGTCCGTTGACGACGACGGAAAGATTTACGATTGTTTTGAAAAGGAAAACGTCATTCGAAAAGCGATGATCCAAAACGCAACCAAGCGCGTTTTTCTGTGCGACAGTACGAAATTCGGTAAAACCTCCCCTTTTCGCCTCTGCACGTTGCGCGATATCGATTATATCGTAAGCAATAACGAGCTGCCCGATAAAATCAAAGAAAAATTCGGGGAAAAGTTTATCACCATTTAAACTATTTTACGCCCTTTTCTATACGTTCGCGTATAAAAACATTCCACCATAACCAATTATCTTCATAATTATGCACCTCGAAAGTTTTCTACCTTTCAAGGTGCATTTCTTCTTTTTTTCGGATATATTTTATACGTGTTCCCCGACATATTTCAACACCGCAACTTGTTCGGCGTCGAATTTCCCGTCGCGGTACACCCCAATATCAAAGGTGACTACGCCGCCTGCTTGATTCACTTTTTTCACATAATCCGCCAAGTATTCTTTCGTCCTTTTCACCCCAAAACTCCCCCAACCGGGACCGATCATGCTTTCGATGAGTTCTTTCAAATCCTCATTTTGCGGAGTTACGCCCAAAGGAGCCATCAAATGCGCTTGCGCGTTGCCGTAAAATCTTTGTTTGGGGATCAAATCGAAATCCGTTCGTTCGCCGCACAAAAAATCTTCGTGCGTGTATCCTGTTTCTATTTTATCATCCCACACACCGTTATTCAGCGCAACCAACGCATCGGGATTCCCCTTCTTGCACGCTTTATAATAAATTTCCAACAGATCGTCGGTGTATTTAAAATATTCTTTGTAACAACCGTCTATCCACCAGCCTTTTATCTTATCACCGTAACGGACAGCATATTCTTCCAAAACGCTTGCCCATTTTCTTACAAACGCTTCGGTGACGCCCACCTCACGGGGCTCTACAAAGCCAAAACGATCCCCTTCGGGATGATTTTTATACGGCCCGTCGCCCGTAAAATATAAAAACAGATCGATGCCATATTTTGAAAGCGAATTGTATAAATCCGCAATTAAATCGCGCGTGCTGCAAGCTTCGCCCGGTTTCGTCCCCGCGATTTCATCAAAAGCCGCATTGGGCGCAATCATATATTTCGTTCCCTGCATAACGGTGATCACGTAATATTTTGCGCCTATCTTATATAAAGTTTTCGCTACGCGATCGGTGTCAAACTCGTTTACAAGCGTATCCCAATCCGATTGATTGCCATAGCTATTCTCGCAAAGCGGATTATTTTGCAAAACCGCCAAATAATGATTAAACACTCCCCATTTATGCCCGTAAAACCTATCTTTTGCATTCATGATCCACCTCTGTTTACAAATCGATTTCCGCCGTACCGTCTTTGGTGACGATATGTTCTTTCACCCCGATCTTCTCCATCCACCAACGCGTCCGTTTCGTGCCGTAACAACGGTAATCTTGCAATACGCCTTCCTCTTCCCACAGCCACGCGGGAGCATTCCAAATACAAACTCTGGGTTGAATATGCATATACACGTCAGGTCCGACGCAACCGTGTCCGTGGTGCGCCATTTGGCAATATTCCGCGCGCAACTTTTCTTCTCCCTGTTCCACGAGGATATCGCCGCCCTCCGGTCCAAGGTCCCCCAAAAACATTACGGAAGATCGAGGCGTCGTCACACGGAATACGATCGACGTATTGTTGATATTCGGTTTCACAAAGAAGTGTTTCTCGTCGTAATGATATAAAATTTCCACAGTCAATTCGTCGATCTGCAACACGTCGCCCGTATAAACGATTTGCACCCGATCTTGGATCTTCGGCAAAATCGCATTGAAATTTTTCAGCGATTCCCAATCCTCCGAGCCGTCTTTGGATACAAACGTTTTGCTGTCGGGGAAATTATAATACACCTTTTCAAAATCGAAATCGGGATCATCGTCTTTCACCAATTGATTAAAGGCGGAAATATGATCGAAATGCGGGTGCGTTAAAAACCATGCTTTGATCTTTTTCCCTTTCACCTTTTCCCGCAAAAGCGGCACGTCTTCGGGGCGACCGCCGTCGATGATCACGCAATTGCCTTGTTCCGTTACGATCACGTAAGACATCATAAACAGACTCGTTTCCGTGATTACGTACATTTTTGTTTTGCCCATAATCTTTTCTCCTTTTACATTTTTCTAATCCCGAGAACTTCGTAGAATGTTTCTCCCGCCAAAGCTTTTTCTTTCAACCGCCGAGCAAATCCCGACTTCGGTTGCACATTTTCCAAATTCTCCCGCGTCGTGTTCCACAAAAACGTGAAGCGTATCGCCGAATCCGATTCATTTTTCCCGATCGGCGTAAAAAACGTTTGAAATTTTGCCACGTTGGAATTTTCGCCCAAAAGCGGCAACATCGTTTCATCTAACAGCCACGAATGGCAAATACACCATTCCTGCGGAAAATCGGGATAATATTTTTGAAAAAACACCTTCGCTTGCGCAAACGATTTTTCACATTCTTCATATCGCAACGCCAAACCGCCGGGAATATGCACTTCCAACACAGGCTCGCCCACCTTTACGCCGAGTTCTTCGATATCAAACTCCGACGGAAACATAGAAAATTGCAATCTGCCCAAGCGAAAAATTTGCATAAGAAACGTCCTATCCAACCAAGGAAATTCCGTCAATCCGATGTGCTGATGCACTTGATAATACGATTCGTTCCATAAAACCAGATCCAGCAAACCGTCCAACAGAATTTCACGGGAGATCCCCGCCTCTTGATACTCCTTTTCCAACGCTTCGCAAAAATACAAACACGCAAGCAGATTTTTTTGCGGCGTATTTTTTTTGTAATCATAGCTTTGAAAACAAGTTAGATCGGACAAATCCGTCCGTTGCAAGCACGCGTAAAACTCCTCGTCGTAATCAGGCGAAAAATGCAATTCACGATACCATTTTTTAACAATTTCTTTCCGATTTTCCATTATGACACCACAATTATAACACCACGATCAAATCCCACGATCAAAGATCCAGCAAAACCGTTTGTTTCGTTTTACGGCTTTCTTCCGCCGCGTAAACGACCATATGCCCGTTGATCGAATCGTCCAACCTCGTGATCGACACCGACGACGTATCGCCGTCTAAATAGCGCAGCAATTCGTGCATGATCGCATAATCGCCGCCGCCGTGACCGCCATATTGCACGCTGATACGCACCTCGTTATTAACGTCGATCTCCTGCT
>JAFTPQ010000009.1 GCA_017463205.1 Clostridia bacterium | reverse complement strand
TCCTAAGAAAAAAGCACGCGAAAAGAGAGCGTATTACGCCCGTCTGTCTGTCTAAACGATTGTACCCAAAAAACATAAACAGTCAACTCCTTTTCGCCGTTTTTTGATATTTTATTTTAACATTTTTCCCTAAAAAAATCAAGCGGTTATATATTTACCCCAAAAAATACTTTTCGCTTTTTCAAATACGTATCACTCCTATTAAATGGGGATACGTTTTCCAAGATCTATATAATTTATCCACTAACGGTTTGAATTTATTTACTCGTTCAGCCCCGTTTTTATTGTAAATATCCGCAAGCACGTCTATGAGTTCGCCGTATTCTTTATCGCTCGTATTTTTCCGTTTCATGTCGCGCTTAACGTATGCAATAAGCGTGTTTCTATGATAATCGAACATTTCCCGATAAACGGGATCTTCCAACAATTCGCTATGTAACCGCAAATAACGGTGTACCCAAGTAAACATATCTTTTCTGCCATACTTAAACCAACGGCGATGCCTACGCCATCTCTTTATTCTTTCTATTAACGTCATATTTTTACCTATATAAATTGATTATTTCCTTTTTCTTTTGTTTTGCATATTCGTAAGCGAGTTTTGTTCCGCTTTTGGGTTGATAACTTGTAAGCGAGCGGCGGGATTGCTTTCTTAACGGCGGCTTGTATTCTTCATCGTAATAAAACACGCAAAAATCGCTTGCGTTTATCATTTCTTGGTTACGCTCCACGTAGGACGCTTTTCCCGCGTTTTCAATCCGTTCGGGCATATAAGTATCTTCAAAATCACGAAGAATATAGCCTATGTACGGCTCGCCAAGTTCGGGGTAATACATACGAACGTAAACGCGTTTAATGTTGGGGTATTCTTCCCGTAGTTCTTTGACGACTTCTTGACATAAATCGTCGAAACGGCTCTTGCTTCCAAACAAGAATTGATTTACGCTTTTTTCGGTTATCAACCGGCGTACCGCATTTGTTAAACTTTCCCTTAATTCGGGCGTTGCTTTTGTGTTTCTATGCCCGATGAAACAACACGTTTTCATAATTGCTCCGTGAAAAGCGAAAGAGCCGTTGAAAACATACGTTATGTTTCCAAGCGGCTCTTTGTCTTTATTGAATGAACATAAAAAGATGCCGCTACCTTACGATACACGGCACCGTAGAATATACCTTTCTCGTAAGTCTGCGACAACTCTTTTCTCAATAATTCAATAATATATTTCAATCACGGATTTTGGAAAAACGATAAGAGATATAATCCTACCTTGATTATATCCGTGATAACGAAAAAATATAAAATTGAAAATTGTTGCCTTTTTACCCAAAAAGGCTAAAAGAATTGTCGCACATTTATTATACGTCATTTTCGCAATAAAGTCAACGGGAAACGCCTTTTTATTCCAAAAACAATTTAGGATAGCCGCTATTTTTCTTGTTTCTCGTAATATTTGCATTTCCAACACCGCCAAAAAGCTTTCAAGTTTTTCGGGCGGCATTTCTTTTATATCGGGTATGTCGTTTTATTTCGTTTGTAAAAAAAGCAATCCTATTCGACGATAAAATCGAAATTTACTACAATTTCACAAACAAACAATTACCCGACGGCGCTCCTGATGAGTGCTGTCGGGTTTCTTCTAATGAGCTGAAAGCCTTTATTTATAAGGATTTTAAGGAAAAAGAAAAGAACTACCCGAAAGGTTCGGATAGTTCCCGTCTGGTGCGGTCGACAGGAATTGAACCTGCATGGAGTTACCCACAAGATCCTTAGTCTTGCGCGTCTGCCAGTTCCGCCACGACCGCATTAGCGTTATTTATTATATCTTAATCCTTTTCATTTGTCAACTCATTTTATCTCACTTTTGAAAAATTATAAAAAATTTTTAATAAATAAAGCATTCCCCATAAAAACCGCCGCGCAATAAAAAATTCATCCCAAAACAGAACGTACAAAAATATTTCCTTGCGTGTATAAATTTCCCATTCCGTCACACAATACTTGTAAATGGAGGAATTTTATGAAAGCAACCGGAATAGTAAGAAGAATTGACGAACTCGGACGTGTGGTGATTCCAAAAGAGATCCGCCGCACTCTGCGCATTAAAGAAGGCGACCCGTTAGAAATATTCACCGACCGTGACGAATTGATGTTGAAAAAATATTCACCGATCGCCACGTTGGAAAGGTTCAGCAAAGCCACGGCGCGCTCCTTAGGCGACCTCAGCGGCAAACTTGCCGTTATTTGCGATACGGACGGCATTTTACACGCTTTTGGCGACGGAAAAAAGGATTTAGACGGCAAGGGATTGTCGGAAGATATGGATCGCATCATGCGCGAACGTCGCAGTTATATCGCCAACGCTGCAGAGGGTGGCGATATCCTGCCCATCACGTCTTCGCGTGAAGAAGGTATCACAGCACAGGTAATTGTCCCCATCGTATCGGGCGGCGATTGCCTTGGAGCCGTTGCCGTTCTTTCCAAAGAAGACGGCGCAAAAATGGACGCCAATGAAATGAACCTTGCGAGGCTTACCGCCGACATTTTAGCGCACCAATTTGAATAAAAATTTAAAAATGACGGGGGCAGGTATGCGTTGAGATACAAATATTGCCAAACGTAATAAATTATAACAAGAAAAAAGCCGAGAGTGAAAAAATCAATCTCGGCCTTTTTATCTTTTTTCAACAACTTGTTTCACCTGCTTTTTATTAAATGAAACGCAACAGAACGCTATCTGCAAATTTTTTCTTATCTCAAATGCTTGGGTTTGCGAATACGGTTAAGCTGCTTGTTCAGCTTCAACAATTCTTCCTTCGACCATTTGATATCCATTGCACCCATAAGGCTGGTCATACGAAGCACCGTAAAGCCGCCCATCATCTGCATCATACCCTCGTTGATTTCAAACCCCGCGGCTTGCTTTCTACCGTCCTTGCCGCCCGACAGCGCCTTCTTAATTTTTATTGCCATCTTCGCAAACCACAGCTTACCTCTAAAACTCGCCATAATATCAGACATCTTATCGTTGAGGGAATATCTGCCCGCAGGCGCTGTCACGTCAAACCAGTTCAACACCGCGCCCTTTTCTTTCAAGATATAATCTTGGTTCATTTCCCCAACCTTGCGCAGCTTGCCTTCATCTTTCAAATCTCCTGCAACAGCAACGATCTCGCTTTCCCCTACGTTGGGAACATCGAAATAGAAGAAATGCTCTGCGCTCTGCTTCTTACCAAGGCTTTGTCCATTTACAAACAGTTCCACTTCGGGTTGATTCGAATACACCGTCACCTTTGTCACGTCCTCTACACGGTCGATATAACGCTTGCCGCAAAGATGTACAAACGGTTCATCTGACAACCATGCCTTGTAGGCATAGAATGAATCCTTTTTATATTTACGGTCGAACGTAACAAGCCCCTTATGGTTTTGCCCGTTTTCACCGCCTTCCGCGCGTGCGTCCGCGCCGAAATCGAACATATTCCATACGTGCGTCGCCCACAGATATTTACGGGCGAACAGTTGTTTGATCAATTCTTCGTGATAATACGCCTGATATTCTTCCGTATAATCGCCCTGTACGGGGTTAGAGGTGTGCCAATTCAGCGCCTCGCAGCCGTATTCGGAAACACCGATGGGTTTTTGGGGGAACATAGCGTGGAATTTATCAAACCACGGCCCGTTCATCGACGTATCACCGCCATACCAACCGAAATAATGGTTGTAGGAAACCACGTCGGGAATTTGCACGTAGGGCTCTTCCATCTTACACATCGAAACACAAGCCATCGTCGTCAAACGAGTTTTATCCATTTCATGTACCAAATCGTTGAGAATATTGTGGTTTTCGATCAAATCGGGATCTTGCGCGCCGCCCATAGTGATTTCGTTGGAAAGCCCCCAAACCACAATGGAAGGGTGGTTGTAATTTTGCACCACAAGCTCTTTCATCTGCGAAATCGTGTTTTCCCTGCCATTCGGCAAATGCTTGGAAATGTAAGGAATTTCCGCCCAAAGCACCAAACCCTTTTCATCGCAAAGGTCGTAAAAATACTGATCGTGTTGATAGTGCGCCAAACGAATGGTCGTCGCGCCCACTTCCATAATCAAATCGATATCCTCAACGTGGTGTTCGGGTAACAGCGCATTACCGATCCCCCATCTGTCCTGATGACGGGAAACGCCACGCAAGGGATATTCTTCCCCGTTGAGAATAAAACCTCTTTCGGGATCGATTTCAAAGGTCCTGCAACCAAAACGCGAGCAAACTGCGTCGATCACTTCGCCTCCGCGCACAAGCTCTACCTCACAACAATACAAGTAGGGATCTTTCCTACCCTTCCAAAGGCGTACGTTTTCCAAGGTCAAATTTGCCTTTTTATTCGTTGCCTTTACCTGCGTAAGTTCTTTTTCCTCGTGATCGTACAGGGTGTAAACAAGCTCGTCCCCCTCTGCCATGTCTTTGACGAACACTTCCACTGCCACGTCTGCGTTGCCGCCGTTTACGGTGGGCGTGATCATCAAACCCTTGCCGCCATAATAATCCAAATCAAAGTGCGATTTGGGTACGCATACCAAATATACGTCGCGATACAAGCCGCCGTAGAAGGTAAAGTCTGCCATCTGCGGATATACGTGGTCGTTGGGAGCATTATCCACCACGATTGCAATTTCGTTTTCTTCCTTTATCACCGCCGTCAGATTGACGCGCCACGTGGAATATCCGCCGTCGTGATGCGCCAGCTTTTCACCGTTCACGTACACGTCCGCGGAAGAATTTGCACCGCGGATTTCCAAATAATATTCGTCGTTTTCAGGCAGATCCGCTTTGTTCAATTTTTTCGTATATAAGCAAGCGCCGCGGAAATAATCGTTTCCGCCGTCTTGTCCGTCTACTGCATTCCAAGTATGAGGCAAATTGACGGTTTCGCCCCCCTCTTTTGCGGTTACGTCCGCAACACCTTTAAAAAAGCCCCAGTTATCATTCCATTTGATTACGTTTCTCATTGTTTCTCCTTAAATTTTGACGCAATTCAATTTCGCGCGCATACGCGCACAATGCCTTATTATGATTATACCGAATATTTCCCTTTCTGTCAAGCGAGTGCGGAAAAATGTTGTACTTTTTTTCATTTTTTAACAAAAAAATTTTTATTTGAAACATTTTTTGTAAAAATTGATAAAACCTATTGACACCATTCTTTTTTTGAAGTATAATAAAAGAAATGTTTATTTTAGTAAACATTTGATTAAGTTGAGCCAAATAACCCAACTTTCACACACGAAAAGATACTTATTTTTGATGCTTTTAGGCAAAAAAACAGACGTACCGACGTGTTTTTACACCAATGAGAATCGAAGATGCGAACAGTTACGCCTTTTCGCAAATTTGGATTATTTTACTCAAGGTAAGGAGGTTTTATGAAAGAAAAGGTAACAAAAAACCGTCCCTTCGGTATGAGGGACAAGTTGGCTTACGCCGCAGGCGACCTTGGCTGTAATATGAGCTTTGCGTTGAAGGGTACTTTGCAAACGTTCTGGCTTGTGTACATGACGATGGAAACGGGACTGCTCAGCGCATTGCTTTTGATCGTGCAGATTTGGGACGCGATCAACGACCCGATGATCGGCAGTATGATCGACGCGGACAAAAGAAAGTATAAACTGGGCAAATTCAAAACCTATATACTTATCGGCGCAATCGGTCTGTTGGTGGCAGGCGCGCTGTGCTTTATTCCCGTTCCAAAAGCGGATCTGTGGGTAAAAGTACTCCTGTTTATCGTAGGTTACGTCGTTTGGGACGCTTTCTATACGGTTGCAAACGTCCCCTATGGCTCGATGCTGTCCCTCGTTACGGACAACAACCTCGAACGCGCGCAGCTTTCCACTTGGCGTTCGATCGGCTCGATGATCGGTAATATGCTCCCGATGGTGATTCTCCCCATGATTATTTGGAAAGACCATACGTACGACGGCTCGGGTGTTATCCCCGGTCTTGAAGGCGTATATCACACCAATCCGATCACGAATAAAGCTTATGAAATCGGCGAACAGATGATCAACCCTCTGACCCATAAAAACGTACAAGACTTGCTTGGTCAAAACGTTTTTTGGGCGGCGTTGATTATGGGTATTCTCGGTTTTATCTTCTTTATTTATATGATTAAAACGATCACCTTACGCGTTGACGAACAAAGCGTTAAAATTGAAGGCGACAACAAAAAGGTGAATATTTTCCGTTCGTTCGGCACTTTCCTTAAAAACCGCGCGGCGGTTGGCGCAACGCTTGCTGCAATGGCAATGTTCCTCGGTATGAACTCCGCCACGACGGCAACGACCATTATGTTTGCAACCCATTTCGGTAAAGCAAGCCTTTCGGGCGTAGCATCGGTAGTCGGTTTCCTTCCTATGTTCTTCTTTATGCCGTTTATCAACAAAATCGTAGATAAATTCGGTAAGAAAGAAGCTTCCACCATCGGCGCTTTGGTATCCCTGATCGGCGGCGCATTGATGTTTATTTTCCCGATAATCGGCAACACCACCCTTTCGATGGTAATGTATATTGTAGCGCTGTCCATTTTCGGTATCGGTATGGGTTTCTACACCTGCGTATCTTGGGCAATGATGGCGGACGCAATCGAATACAACGAATGGAAAATGCACAGCAGAGACGAAGGTACGGTATATTCCTTGCATTCCTTCTTCAGAAAATTGGCGCAAGGCCTTGGCCCGTCCATCGTACTCTTGATTATGAGCGCACTCGGTTACGATTCCGATTTGGGTACGGTAGGTCAAAGTGCTCAAACCGCAATGAATATGTGTTGGTTGGTTGCCGGCTTGTATCTGTTCAGCGGCATCGTTATGTTCGTAGCGATCGCATTTATTTACAACCTCGACAAGAAGAAGGTTGCGCAAATAACGGACGAACTCAACGCACGCAGAATCGCGGAAGGCGTTAACGGCGCAAAAACCACGGAAGAAGTTGTATCGGCTCCTGTGGAAGAAGTTGTCGAAGAAAACGATCCTACTGAAACAAAAGAATAACGTTTGATTTTACAAAAAACCGTCCGTTTGTAAAGTGGGCGGTTTTTTATTTTGTATAAAAATAACGGGGTCAGGTATGCGTTGAATGCAATTCCTGCCTTTTTTGCGCACCCATTCCGAAAGGGGAACGCAACGGAACAAAACCGCATGGCTTTTGAAATTTTGCCGTTTTTCAATTTTTATTGATGAAAACTGCCTTTCCCGCACATACTGAATATATGCCTTCTTTTTACACCCATTACGCCATTGCGCGTAACACCTTTCTATCCCTTCCAAGCGACGTCCAAAACCGTTTGCGCCCGCACCTCCCCCTCTATTTCTTTGGCGCGCAAGGGGCGGATTTTTGTTTTTTCTACCGCGCTGTACGTTCGTTTGCAAGCAATCGACAGAATTTCGGATCTTACTTACATCGATACGGTGGCCGTGCAGTGTTTACGTTGATGCAAACACTTTCCCTGCGCGATTCGCGCTTGCTTGCCTACGCTTTGGGCTACGTCACTCATTACGCCGCCGATTGCACCTTTCACCCTTTTGTCTACGCAATGGCGGGCAAATCGCACGTGCAACATTCGCGCATCGAAAACGCTTTGGACGGATATTTTAAAACTCTCGATTGCACGATCGATCCTTATTTGCAATATTTCGGCAAGATCCTCAGCAACGAAGATGCAGACGATCTGTTTTTCCTTTTTGCCGCGATCGCCGCAAAAACAGGCTTTCCGCCGCTTGTAAAACGTGCATTTTTACGCGCGTTGTCGCTGTTTAACTCGTACATGGGTATTCCGTCCGCCCTTTTTCGACAAAATAAACCGCTTTTGAATATGCTGTTGAACGAAAACAAAAAAACGTGGTTTTATCCCGCGGATCCCACCATTTCCAGCACCGACGGCGCAAACGATTTGTTCAAACGTTCCGTTTCCACTGCGCAACATCTTACAAACGAATTTTTGTTTTCCGTGAAACATCAAACGCCGCTTTCCATTTCGCTTTTCAACAATAATTTTTTAACGGGGCTACCTCTTGCTTAGGCAACCCCGTTTTCTACTACATTATATATAATATTTTGCAAACGCCCCGTTTAGCGTATTTTCCCGACAACCAATTTCAATGCTTTGCCGCACAGTTCGAACAAACCTTTGGAAAGCGTTGCTTCCTCGCTTAAAATTTCGCTGATGCGGAAAATGCCGCAATAATCGAATACGTACAACACACACCAAATGGCGATACAAACCAACAAGCCGACGATGAAATACACAACGCTTGCGCAAGCGCCATCCACCGCGCGGATCGGCCCGACGCTGGCAACGGCTTTGCTGCACTTGGAAAGGATCAATTTAATGATGATCACAAGCGCCATAAACAGCACGAACAAGCCCACGCCTGCCAACAATTTTCCTGCAAACGGACGAATGATTTCGGGCAATCTTCCTAACAATGCCGTACATCTTTCCACCAATTTCGTGGTGAAGTATAACTTTCCGCCCAATCGCGAAGCCACAAACGGCAACCCAAACGCCAACACGCCCAATACGATACTGCCTACCCCGACAAGCAACGTATACAAACTGTTTAACAAGCCTTTTTTATAACCCAACTGCGCGATCACGATGATCAGCGAGATCATTGCAAAATCTAAGGCATAACGGCTGACGTAACGGTAAGCAAGCTGCGCCAACGAATGATCGAACACCGCATTGACAGCCGTGTTTACCAAAAGCGTACCTTTCACCGCAAACATCATTGCCGATACGATCAGCACCGTCACCGCCGTTACGTTGGCGATACAGATCAAACCGCCGACAATTCTGCCGAAAATGGTAGGTTCTTTACAGTTTCTGTATTCTAATCTTCTTGCAGGCGCGCCGTCTTGTTCGATTTCTTCATCGTCCTCATATTCGTGACCGTATTTCCGTTCGATGGGCGGTTTTTTCTTTAATTTCACGCTGGGGCGCATCCAAACGGTGAACACGCCGTACGCGATCAGCACCGCCACCAAAACACCAAACGCCACCAACATCGCCGTCACCGTGGGTTTATCCAAACCGCCGCGCGTCGGCACGTTTAAATTGTATCTGCCGATAAAACGGTTGAGCAAAATAAACAGCCCCGTTGCGACTATGCACACCAACCCCGTCCAGCTAACACGCCGAAAACCGTGCGCAAAACCGACGAAAAACGCAACCAGCGCAACGGCAAGCCAAATCAAGACGCCCACCATCGGCGCGTATGCGAATAAATCTCTCGCCGTCAGTAAAACTGCATTTAAAGGAATCATAATTTCCTCTCCTTCCTAACGCTTTCGTTCAAAACGACCGCGCTTGTTTACATTATTTATTAAAGTTATCTTTCAACGAAACGATTTCGGAAAGCACCAACTTGCCATTTTCATCTACACATTTTTTGTAATAACCGATACGCATCAACTGGAATTGTTTCCCGTCTTCGCTTGCCGCCAAATACGGTTCGGCTTTGCCTTGGAAAATGTGTTCGCTGTCCAAATTCATACGTTCGCCGAAATCTTGACCGGGATATTCGGCGTCTTTCAACAACGTACCGTAACGACGGATCTCCGCGTCTACGCCCGTCGCGCCGTCCACCCATTGGATCGTCCCTTTCACCTTGATCCCGCTGGTGTCGTTCGACGAACGGCTTTCAGGCACGTACGAACATTTCAGTTCGACCACTTCCCCGTTCGCATCCGTCACCACCTCGTCGCAATGAATGATATACGCCCCTTTCAAACGCACGTAACCGTCCGGCTTCAAACGCTGATATTTGGGAGGCGGCACCATTGCGAAGTCCGCTTTGTCGATGTACACCGTGTTGGAGAATATCACCTTTCTCGTCCCCAATTCGGGTTTTAAGGGGTGGATCGCAGAATCCAATTCTTCCGTTCCCTCATAATTGGTGATCGTCACTTTCAACGGTTCTAACACCGCCATCGCACGTTCGGCATTTTCGTTGAGGTTATCCCGAATACACGCTTCCAAATAGGACAACTGACATTCGGAATTTGCCTTAACAATACCGATCTTCGTACAGAAATCGAGCAACGCTTCAGGCGGTACGCCGCGGTTTCTAAGCCCCGTCACCGTCGGCATACGGGGATCGTCCCAACCGTGTACGTGATTTTCTTCCACCAAACGTTTTAAATACCGTTTCGACATCACCATATTGGTGACGGCAAGCCGCGCAAATTCGATTTGACGGGGCTTCGGCGCAAAGCCGAGGTTGATCCCCACCCAATCGTATAAGGGGCGGTGGTCTTCAAATTCCAACGTACAAAGCGAATGCGTCACGCCTTGTAAATAATCGCAAATGGGATGCGCGTAATCGTACATGGGATAGATACACCATGCGTCCCCCGTACGGTGATGCGTACAACGCAAAATACGGTAGATAACGGGATCGCGCATATTCATATTGGGCGACGCCATATCGATTTTTGCGCGCAGACATTTGCTGCCGTCGGGATATTTTCCGTCCCGCATTTCACGGAAAAGTTGTAAATTTTCTTCCACACTGCGGTTTCTGTAAGGACTTTCCTTGCCCGGTTCGGTAAGCGTGCCGCGCGTTGCGCTGATCTGTTCGGGCGAAAGATCGCAAACAAACGCTTTGCCGTCCACAATCAATTTTTCCGCATAATCATAGATCACCCCGAAGAAATCGGACGCGTACACTTCCTTTTCCCATTGATAACCGATCCAAGAAATATCACGGCGGATCGCGTCTACAAATTCGGTTTTTTCTTTGGACGGATTGGTATCGTCAAAGAAAAGATTGCATTTGCCGCCATATTTTTTCGCCGTCCCGAAATTGACCAACATACTTTTTACGTGTCCAATGTGCAAATACCCGTTCGGTTCGGGCGGGAAACGAGTTTGTACGGCAGTGATCTTGCCGCTTTCAATGTCGTCGTTGATAATTTGTTCGATAAAATTTGTTGCTTCGATCGTTTTCATAACTTTCTCTCTTTATAACAATTTCAATAACAATTTCATTTTTATTGTTTAGGACAACCCGACGATCGTCCCGTCGCTCATCAGATCGATCTTTTCCGCCGCAGGATGTGCGCCAAGCCCCGGCATCAGCATGATCTTCCCTGCAATCGCCACGATAAAGCCCGCGCCGCCTTTCAAAACAATGTCGCGCACCGTCACACGGAATCCCGTCGGTCTGCCCAACAATTCGGCGTTATCCGACAAGGAATATTGCGTTTTCGCGATGATGACGGGCAAATTGCCGCAACCCTTTTCTTCGATCGTCTTGATCTTCGCAAGCGCTTCTTCCGAAAAATCCACGCCGTCCGCACCGTATATCTTTTTCGCCACGTTTTCTATCTTTTCGCAAACGCCTTCTTCCAACTGATAAGGATGGCACAGTTTCGATTCGATCTCGCACGCCTTCACCACTTCTTCCGCCAGCTCTTTCCCGCCGTCGCCCCCTTTCAGGAATACGTCGGTAAACACTGCCACAGAACCCGCTTCCCGCACCGTTTTGATGACAAGATCGGTTTCCGCCTGCGTATCGGTAAAAAATCGGTTCATCGCCACAACCACAGGCTTTTTGTATACGTTTTTGATGTTTTCGATATGCTTCAGAAGATTGGGCATACCCTTTTCCAATGCGTCCAAATTTTCTTCCGACAACGTTGCTTTATCCGCTCCGCCGTGCAATTTCAACGCCTTCACCGTCGCAACGATCACCACGCAATTCGGTTCGATCCCTGCTGCGCGGCATTTGGTATCCAAAAACTTCTCCGCGCCCAGATCCGCACCGAATCCCGCTTCCGTCACCGCGTAATCCGCAAGACTCATCGCCGCATACGTCGCCTGTACGCTGTTGCAACCGTGCGCAATATTCGCAAACGGCCCGCCGTGAATGATCGCAGGCGTATGTTCCAACGTTTGTACAAGATTGGGCTTCATCGCCTCTTTCAAAAGCACCGCCATCGAACCTACCGCGCCGGGAATGTCCTTCGCGCGCACGTAATCGCCGTCCGTGTTTAAACCGACGATGATATTGCCGAGCCGTTTTTTCAAATCGTCGATATCCGTCGCCAAACACAACACTGCCATAATCTCGCTTGCAGCCGTGATGTCGAAATGATCTTCTCTTTCCACCCCCCTGCCTTTGCCGCCGATCGTAATGTTGATCAGTTGCCGTTCGTTCATATCCATACAACGGTGGAAATAAATGTTGTTGAGGTCGATCTTCAATTCGTTACCGCGGAAAATATGGTTGTCCATCAAGGCGCACAACAAATTGTTCGCCGCCGTGATCGCGTGCAGATCGCCCGTAAAATGTAAGTTGATGTCCGCCATCGGCACAACTTGCGCATAACCGCCGCCTGCCGCGCCGCCTTTGATCCCGAACACAGGCCCAAGGGAAGGTTCTCTCAAAGCAAGACAAGCCTTTTTTCCGATTTTGGACAAACCGTCGGCAAGCCCGATGGACACCGTCGTTTTCCCTTCGCCCGACGACGTGGGATTGATCGCCGTCACCAAAATCAATTTGGCGTTTCTTTCCGCATTTTTGGGTAACGCGATCTTCGCTTTATATTTTCCGTACAATTCCAATTCGTTTTCCGTAAGGTTGAGTTTTTTCGCCACCTCACGTATGTCTATCAGTTGCGCAGATTCCGCAATTTCGATATCCGAAAGCATAAAATTCCTCTCACTGTATAATCTTCGTCTTTACATTATAACATACTTTTCGAAAAAATGGAAGACTTCTTCGGATATTTTTCTTAATTTTTTTTGGAAATTTTATAAATTTTTATCATTTTTTATAAAAAATATTTTTTCTGCCCCTTTCTGCGCGTCAATTTGCGCCAATCGGCAAAAAATGTTTGACTTCCAACGAAAAAATATCGTATAATATCTTTGATTAAAAAATTTTTATCGTGAGGTTACGATTATGGCAGAAAAAAGAGCGGTTACGATGGAAAAACTCGTTTCCCTTTGCAAAAACAGAGGCTTTATTTTTCCCGGCAGTGAAATTTACGGCGGGTTGGCAAACACGTGGGATTACGGTCCTTTGGGCGTGGAATTGAAAAACAACGTAAAAAAAGCTTGGTGGAAAAAATTTATTCAAGAAAGCCCTAACAATACGGGCGTCGATTGCGCAATTTTGATGAATACTCGCACGTGGCAAGCGTCGGGTCACCTCGGCGGATTTTCCGATCCGTTGATGGATTGTAAGAGCTGTAAAGCCCGTCATCGCGCCGACAATTTGGTGGAAAATTACGTTGCGAAAAAAGGTTTGGACGTAAAAGTGGAAGCGATGGACAACGACGCATTGGAAGCGTTTATCACCGAACATAAAATCGTTTGTCCCGTTTGCGGCAATTCCGATTTCACCTCTATCCGTAAATTCAACTTGATGTTTAAAACTTTCCAAGGGGTTACGGAAGATTCCGCAAACACCGTATATCTTCGTCCCGAAACGGCGCAAGGTATTTTCGTAAACTTTGAAAACGTACAACGTTCCACCCGTATGCGCGTGCCGTTCGGCATCGGGCAAATCGGTAAATCCTTCCGCAACGAAATCACGCCCGGAAACTTTACGTTCCGCACCCGTGAATTTGAACAAATGGAACTCGAATTTTTCTGCAAACCCGGCACCGACCTCGAATGGTTTGCATACTGGAAAGATTACTGCCGCGACTGGCTGTTGTCCTTGGGTATGAAAGCGGAAAACCTGAATCTTCGCGATCATTCCCCCGAAGAGCTTTGCTTCTATTCGAAAGCAACGACCGACTTCGAATACAATTTCGCATTCGGTTGGGGTGAACTTTGGGGTATTGCCGACAGAACGGATTACGATTTGAACCAACACGCAAAAGAATGCGGCAAACCCATCACCTATCTCGACCCCGTCACCAACGAACGTTACGTTCCTTACGTTGTCGAACCTTCCCTTGGCGCAGATCGCGTAGTGTTGGCATTCTTGACGGACGCTTACGACGAAGAAGTGGTGGACGCGGAAAAGAACGACGTACGTACCGTACTCCGTTTGCATCCTTTCCTTGCGCCGTATAAATGCGCTGTGTTACCTTTGCAGAAGAACTTGTCGGAAAAAGCAGACGAAATTTATGCGAAGATGATGAAAAAATTCCCTACCACATACGATGTCACCGGTTCTATCGGCAAACGTTATCGCCGTCAAGACGAAATCGGTACGCCGTTCTGCGTCACCATCGATTTTGAAACGCTGGAAAACAACACCGTCACCGTACGCGATCGCGACACGATGGAACAAATCCGCGTATCCGTAGACGAAGCGATCAAATACATCGAAGAAAAAATCGACTTTTAATTAGGTCTACAAACCAAAAACGAATAGGGCAGGTATGCGTTGAATGCATACCTTCCCCTTTTTTATCACAACACATTGGAGGAAAATATTATGAGTCAAATTCCAGAATATTGGAAAGAACATTTACAAAAGAAAATTGCCACCATTCATAAACATCAAAGCAACGCAGGAAAAAACAGCGCAAGTTTCGCATTGATCACCGATATGCATTGGGAGCAAAACGAACACCATTCCGCTGCCCTTTTACAAAAAATTTTGTTTGATTGCTCTATTCCCTATTTTTTAAACGCAGGCGACTTAGTTTCCGGGCACGGCCTTTGCCCCGAACAAGAATTATACGAAGAAATTTCCGACTACCGTGAAAACTTTGCCTCTATTGAAAGCAAATGTTTGATCGCATTGGGCAATCACGATATGGCGTATTCCACTTTTGACGCCCCGCTTTATTATATGGAAAACGCGCCTATGCAACGTTTTTACGAATATTATTTCCGCCCTATGACCATGTATTGCGGTCGTACGTTTTCCGAAGACGGCACTTATTATTATGCCGATGACAAGGCGCATAAAATAAGGTATATCGTTTTAAACAGCCAAGAAGTTATTTCCGAAGAATCAACGGAAGAAGGCTATGCAAAATACAACCGTATGCGCAATTACGGATTTCTGCAAGCGCAAATCGATTGGTTGGCAAACGTTGCATTACAAGTGCCTGCCGACGATTGGTTTGTCGTTGTTTGCTCGCACGCAGGCAGAATTACTTTGCTTGAAGAAAAAGAAGAAAACGAATATAATTATTCGCTTGTCACAAACGTTTTGAAGGCATTTAACGACCACACCGCTTACACAGGCGAAAAAACGTACGACAACCCCTTAAAAAATGCAAAAATTTCCGTAGACTTCACGGGCAAAGGCGGCAATCTTGTAGGATGGTTTTCGGGACATTCTCATCGGGACAGAATCCAAAAAATCGACGGCGTTATGTTTGTGGAAACGACAACAGACGCCTCTTACGTTGCCTTTCTACATCATCCGGGTATCCGCGGAACGACCAACGAACACGCCTTCGACGTGTTTACCGTTGATAAAGCAACACGAACGGTGTATGTAACCCGTATCGGCAAAGGGGAAGACAGAACTTTCCAATTTTAAACCATTTTAACCTTTGTTCTATATAAAACAAACAGGGCAGGTATGCGTTGAACACGTACCTGCCCCTTTTCTTTATCCATTTGTAAATATATGTATCAATAAATCCATTTCAACGCGTACACGGTTGCGGCATTTTTTGTTTCCACCCTACCATGTACTAGGTAAATTATATTTTCTGCTTAAGCGTTTTCTCAATAACTTATAAAACCTAAATCGCTTGCCGACACTGAAATATCTTCTAGGTCTTTCGGTATTCGTATCAATAATAAATTAACCATAGAAGAAGCTAATTTCCTAGC
>JAFTPQ010000050.1 GCA_017463205.1 Clostridia bacterium | reverse complement strand
GGATATCACAAGTTGCCTGCGCCGTAATATACGGTATTGGCTTTGCAATTTTATTAAGCCTACACATACATTTTGGATGTTGTGGATATTTCGGCATTTGTTTTACGATAAAATAACAGCCGTTAAATTTATCGCAATCGTCCTGCCAATCGTTTAGCCAAGCTATCCACTCTATCCAATCGTCTTCTTTTAATGATAAAAAGTTTCTTAATAGCCTTTCCGCTATTTCGTTTAGTAATCCCATAATACCCCCACTTTTTTATTTGTTTCGCTTGCGAACGTGAGCGTATTATAGCATATATTTTTTGTTTGTCAATAGACCACTGCCATCTTTTTTGCGTGATATAAGCAATTTGCATAGATAGGTAAAATCGACAAACCCCTTGCGAAGTTTGTCGATTTTTGGAGCGGGTGACCGGAGTCGAACCGGCCGGGAACAGCTTGGGAAGCTGTCGCCATACCGCTAGGCGACACCCGCATATATGTTGCGCCGAAACAGCTTGCACCATCTCAACGCTTTCTATTATATCCTCTTTGCGGTAAAATGTCAACGATTTTTTCAAGCTATTTTTCCATATCTTACATTTTTTTGTAAAATATTTTTCGGCGCGCCAACTCGCCCAATCGCTCGATTTACGCCTGTCCCATCTCCTTTTTGCAATCAGCGCATAAACCGAAAAATTCAATCGAATATCCTTCCACCTCAAATCCGCAAGCCGCCATCGCCGCAAACGTTTCTTCCGAAAAACCTTTCACTCCCACGTCCGCCAAGCGCCCGCACATTCTACAATGCGCATGATAATGCGGCATCGTATTGTAATCGTACCGAACTTCATTGCCTGCAACACGCAATTCCAACGCTCTGCCGCTCGCCGCAAAGCCTCCTAAAACACGAAACACCGTCGCGCGAGAAACCGTCGGGCAAACATTATGTACCCACCCGTAAACTTCCGTCGCCGTCGGATGATCCAACGTCTGTAACGCTTCGTATATGATCTGCTTTTGCTTTGTCTGCCGTTCTTGCACTCTATTTTCTCCTCTTATTGAGATTGATTACTAATTATATTATAACATAGGATTGAGTCCCAGTCAAGAGTTTTTACAAAATTTTTCGCTGGAAAATTAAAACAGGTTGAATTTTTTTATCCAACCTGCCTTTTAAAACCGTTTTTTTCTTTTAACGAGCACCTGCCCTCACTTATTTCATCGCGTACATGGTACGTCTATTTTAAAAATAAACAAACTCAACGCATACATGGTATGTGCATTTAACAACCAAAGACAAATGAAAAGTCTTTATCTGCCGATTTTGTAAATTTGAATATCGCTTCGATTTTCTTGAACGAATACGAATGCAAACCGCATCCTAAATATAAGAAAATTCCCGCCGCAAAACGTGACGGGAATTTTTATTAAGGAGGTTTTCACAAATGATCAATAATTATTTTGCGCAGTTCTTTTTCAAGATTTCAAGGTTTTCCATGATCTCCTTCGGCATCTTGTCACCAAAGTTTTCTGCATAGTACGCCGTGATTTCTTCTGCTTCTGCCGCCCAACGAGCTTTATCCACAACCAACAATTTATCCAACGTTTCTGCGTCGATATCGCAATTTTCGATGTTGATATCTTTTGCATAAGGAAGATAACCGATTGCGGTTTCTTGTGCGTCAACAGCGCCTTCGCATCTGTCAAGGATCCAATCCAATACGCGCATATTGTCGCCGAAACCGGGCCACATAAAGTTGCCGTTTTCGTCTTGACGGAACCAGTTTACGTTGAAGATCTTAGGTTGCTTTTCAGCGGAAACTTTCGCACCCATATCAATCCAGTGCTGGAAGTATTTATCCACCGAATAACCCATGAAAGGCTTCATTGCCATAGGATCGTGACGAAGCACGCCTACTGCGCCCGTTGCCGCAGCCGTCGTTTCCGACGACATGATCGTACCAACAAACGTACCGTGGTTCCAATCTCTCGATTGATATACAAGCGGCGTAGTGGTCGCACGACGGCCGCCAAAGATGATTGCCGAAAGGGGAACGCCTGCTTTTGAATTAAATTCAGGCGAAATGCCAGGACAGTTTTCCGCAGGAGCGGTGAAACGGGAGTTGGGATGCGCCGCATTACGTCCGCAATCGGGCGTCCAAGGCTTACCCGTCCAGTCGATCAATTCTGCAGGAGCTTCCTTCGTCAATTTTTCCCACCAAACGGTGTTGTCGGCAGGGTTCAACGCAACGTTGGTGAAGATCGTACCTTGTTTGGTCGAAGCCAACGCGTTGGGGTTAGACTTTTCGTTCGTACCGGGCGCAACGCCGAAGAAACCGTTTTCGGGGTTACAAGCCCACAATCTGCCGTCTTCGCCTACGCGGATCCATGCGATATCGTCGCCGACGCACTGTACTTCATAACCTGCGTCAAGATATTGCTTGGGAGGGATCAACATTGCAAGGTTGGTTTTACCGCAAGCGGAAGGGAACGCAGCCGCAACGTATTTCATTTCCTTATCTTGAGGACGTTTTACGCCGAGGATAAGCATGTGTTCTGCCATCCAGCCTTCTTTCTTACCGAGGTTGGTCGCAATACGAAGCGCAAAGCACTTTTTACCAAGCAACACGTTTCCGCCGTAAGCCGAGTTCACGGAAATGATCGTATTGTCTTCGGGGAAGTGCATAATATATCTCTTTTCGGGATCTACGTTACACTTTGCATGGAAGCCTTTTACGAAATCGCCGTCTGCACCAAGCTGATCGAGGCACATTTTGCCTACTCTGGTCATGATCATCATGTTGAGAACAACGTAGATCGAATCGGTGATCTCAATACCGATCTTGGAGAAAGGCGAACCAACAACACCCATCGAATAGGGGATAACGTACATCGTTCTGCCCTTATATGCGCCTTTCGCAATTTCGTTTACCATTGCATATGCGTCTTTGGGAGCTTTCCATTTTACGATGGAATGAGGGAGCGCGTCTTCTTCGTTTTCACAGCAAATAAACGTTCTGTCTTCTACACGCGCAACGTCGTTTTCCGCCGTTCTGTGATAATAACAGCCGGGTAATTTTTCTTGGTTGAGCTTAATGATCTCGCCCGTTGCGCAAGCTTCTTCTCTCAACGCGTCTCTTTGTGCATCGCTACCGTCAATCCAAACCACTTTGTCGGGTTGCGCAAACGCTTGTACGTCTGCAACGAATTGAAGTACCTTCTTGTTGTTCGTCATAATTTTTATCTCCTTCTATGATAAATATTTTTTTCTTGTCTGTTTGGCGGCGCAAACGGCTTTCCGTTCCATTTTTTTCAAAGAGCCATCTCTCCACCAAATATATTATACCATAAAAAAAGTCGATTGTAAACAGTTTTAATGAAAATTTTTCCCAATTTTTAAAAAATGCTTATTTCCGCCTTTTCTTATGATAAAATTACGAAAAAATTCGATGTAAAAATTGCCGACAAGCAAAAAACTTGTTTTCGACTCATAAAAACCCGCTTTTTTCAAAAACCAAGCACCCATGTACGTGATGAATTACATTTACACAAAATATTTGCCTTAAAATCATAGAAAAAATCCGACGCTCATCAACGTCGGATTGAAAAAATTCTTTCTTTTAAAACGCATCAAATCCATTTCAGCTTACTGCTTTTTTATAAACGAGGGTGGGCGCAACGCCGTCCGTCAAACAAGCCTTCGTCACAACCACTTCTTCCACGTTTTCCTCTGAGGGGATCTTATACATCACTTCCGTCATCACGCTTTCGATGATCGTCCGCAAACCCCTCGCGCCCGTCTTCAAACGGATCGCCGTCTGCGCGATCTCGCGTACAGCGTCGTCTTCCACCGTCAGTTTTACACCGTCAAAGCCCACCAATTTTTGATATTGCTTGATGATCGCGTTTTTTGGTTCTGTTAAAATCTTAACAAGCGCGTCTTCCCCCAACGGATCGAGGTTGACAACGATAGGGATACGCCCGACAAATTCGGGAATCAAACCGAACTTTGTCAAATCTTGCGGTTTCACGTCTTCCAACACCGAATAATCCGCCTCGTTTGCGCCCAATCGAACTTTACCGCCGAACCCAAGCGTCGTATCGTCTTTCCGCGAGGATACGATTTTATCCAAGCCCACAAACGCGCCGCCGCAAATAAAGAGGATATTAGTCGTATCGATACGCAAACATTCCTGATTGGGGTGTTTTCTTCCGCCCTGCGGAGGAACGTTCGCCGTCGTGCTTTCGATGATCTTCAACAACGCCTGTTGCACACCTTCACCCGATACGTCGCGCGTGATCGAAACGTTTTCGCTTTTCCGCGCGATCTTGTCGATTTCGTCGATATAAATAATACCCCGTTGCGCCCGTTCGATGTCATAATCGGCATTTTGGATCAATTTCAGCAAAATGTTTTCCACGTCCTCGCCGACGTAACCCGCTTCCGTCAACGTCGTTGCGTCCGACGTTGCAAACGGCACGTTCAAAATTTTCGCCAACGTCCGTGCAAGCAACGTTTTACCGCTGCCCGTCGGCCCTAACAACAAAACGTTGCTCTTTTCTATTTCAATGCCGTCGTCGTCTTTTTTCGACGTCTTCATCGTTGCGTTGATACGCTTATAATGATTGTACACCGCCACCGATAACACGCGCTTCGCCTTATCCTGACCGACAATATACTGATCGAGTTCCGCCTTGATCTCGGCAGGTTTTTTCAACGGCAGTTCTTCTTTCGCTTCAGTATCGTCCGCCCATTCGTCCACCATCGATTTGCAAATTTCGATACATTCGTCGCAAATACAAGCCCCGTCGGGCCCCGTGATCAAACGCCGCGTTTCTTCTTTCGGTTTTCCGCAAAAAGAACAATGTTGATTTTTATTCGCCATGCTTTTTCAACTCCAAATTTTTCTTATCAATTATAGGTATGCGCGCCTTGCTTTTTTTGTGAAAAACATCACTCAACGCATACCTGCCCCCGTCGTTTTCAATTTTTTCAACGACAAAAAGGGAACAAAACGCGCAAACCCGAAAGGGGATCTGCGCGCATTTTCAACCGTTATACCACTTAAACGACTATGTTTTATCTTCTTACAAACACCTTATCGATCAAACCGTAATTACGCGCTTCGTCTGCGGACATATAATTATCTCTGTCCGTGTCGCGTTCGATCGTTGAAAGGTCTTTGCCCGTGTTTTCGGATAAAATACGGTTCAACTTCGCTTTCGTACGAAGAATATGCTCCGCTTGTATCTTAATATCGCTTGCCTGACCTTGCGCGCCGCCAAGAGGCTGGTGGATCATAATTTCCGAATTGGGCAACGCAAAACGCTTGCCGCGCGCACCGCTGGAAAGCAAAAACGCACCCATCGACGCCGCCAAACCGATACAAATCGTCGAAACGTCGCATTTGATATAATTCATCGTGTCGTAAATCGCCATCCCCGCCGACACCGAACCGCCGGGAGAATTGATATACAAACTGATATCTTTCGTAGGATCTTTCCCTTCCAAATAGATCAATTGCGCCACCACCGTATTCGCCACCGCATCGTTGATCTCACCGCTTAAAAAGATGATCCGATCGTCTAACAAACGGGAATAAAGATCGTAAGTGCGTTCGCCCGAAGACGTGCGTTCAACAACGTAGGGGATCAAAACGTTCTTTTCCATATATTTCTGCTTCCTTCCAAAAGACTATTTTTTTTGCGTTCGCCCGAACCGAGCGAACGCGCCGTGTCGCTGTTCGATAAAACCGATCAGTCTTCCAAGTACATTTCGTTGTTTTCTTTCAACGTCTTAAACAACTTCGTAATCACGATATCGCTGCTGATATAATCGAATTGACGGGGATCCATTCCTTTTTTGTATTCTTCCGTTTCCTTGCCAACGGACTCTGCTTGTTCTGCAACCTTCGCGTCTACTTCTTCTTCCGTCGCTTCGATCTTTTCTTCCTTGATGATGTGCGAAATGATCAATTGGTTGGTAACGTTCTTCTTCGCCTGTTCTTCATAATTCTTTCTGAAATCTGCTTCCGTCACTTTAAGGAAATCGAGATAATCTTTCTACTTCAAGCCTTGATACATCAACTGATATTCAAACTTTTGAACAAGACCGTCGATTTCTCTTTCGATCATCGCTTGCGGAATTTCCACTTCGGTATTTGCCGCGATCGCTTCGAGAATACTGTTTTCCGTATCATCGTTTGCGCGTCTGTCTGCGTTTGCTTGCAATCTTTCCTTGCTCTTTTCCTTGTACGCCTCTATCGTTTCGCTGCCCGTTGCTTCTTTGATAAATTCATCCGTCAATTCGGGAAGTTCTTTCGCCTTGATGCCGTTCAATTTCACAGCAAAAACCGCGGGTTTACCTTTCAAGGCTTCCGCTTGATAATTTTCGGGGAACGTCACGTTTACGTCTTTGCTTTCACCGATGTTCATGCCCACAACCTGATCTTCGAATCCGGGAATGAACTGACCGCTGCCAAGCGTCAAATCAAAGCCTTCCGCTTCGCCGCCGTCAAACTTAACACCGTCCACCGTACCGACAAAATCGATGTTGACGATATCGCCGTTTGCTGCCGCACGATCGGTAACGTCCACTTTGCGCGCATTTCTTTCCAACACACGGTTGAGTTCCGCTTCCACTTCTTCGTCCTTAACAGTATACGCAAATTGCTTGATTTTCATACCTTTATAGGAAGAAATCTTCACTTCGGGTTTTACGGGTACGATCGCAACAAGCGTAACGTTTTCGTCTTCCAACTTATCCACAGACACGTCGGGGTCGCCAACCGCATAAATTTTTTCTGCTTCTTTTTCCAAGATCTTTCCGTAATTTTCCGCGAAAAGAAGGTTGAGCGCGTCTTCGTAAAATACGCCTTTGCCGTATACGTTTTCGATTACGTGCTTAGGCGCTTTGCCTTTACGGAACCCGTTGATCGCAAACTTGTTTCTCGATTTGAGATACGCTTTGTTTTGCGCTTCTTTCCATTCTGCACCGTCAAATTTGATGGTGATCTTCACCGTGCTTTTTTCTGCCGCTTTGGTAGTATACTTCATAATAAATCTCCTGCAACTATTGCTTTTAATAATTTTTTTCTTCCGATAGGGGACAAAGCCAAGGAAAAAACTCCCTTTCCAAATCCCGCGTATAACATTTTACCACATTTATCAAATAAAATAAAGCGTTTTTCGATCGTTTTTATTTACAATTTATGAAATTTGCGGTATAATAACCATAAACTTTGTAAAAATTTTGACGATCGAGCCCGTTTTTGCCCTTCCGCAACGATCTTTGGCTCTTTCGCCATCTCGCGCAACCGCGCGCTTGTAAGGAGAAAACGTATGCCTCAGGACGCTTTTCATATCCGCCGTTTGGCGGAAGAACTCCACCGCCTTCTTTGTCACGGCAAGATCAATCGCATTTCTCAAGCCAACAAAGACGAGCTTACCTTTATTATATACACCGGAAAATCGACGGTTAAACTCATTTTAAGCACAAATGCGTCCAATGCGCGCGTTTGTCTGTCGGAAACGGAAAAAGACCCCGCTCCCGTCGCCCCCAATTTTTGTATGTTGCTTCGCAAACACTTGCTGGGCGCGGAAATACTCGCCATACGTCAATACGATTTTGAACGTATCATCGAAATCGACTTGCATTGCGTCACCGATTTTTCCGAAAGCGTTCGCACGTTGCATTGTGAGTTGATGGGAAAGTATTCCAACCTCGTTTTAACGGAAAAAGGGGTGATCGTCGGGGCGTTAAAAACGTCGGCATTGGAGGATAATTCCCGACGCGTTTTGCTTGCCGGCGCAAAATATTTATATCCCGCTCCGCAGGATAAATTGACGGTTACGGATAGGGCAGGGTTGCGTTCACGGCTGCAAACCTTCCTTTCTTTGCGCACGGAAAACGTGGACGAAGAAACTCTGTCTTTCTTCCTTTTTGAAAACGTAGCGGGGCTGGCTTTGCCCACCGCAAGAGAAATTGTCCGCCGCGTCGTCGAAACCGCAGGCTCTGTCCACGCCGTGTTGACGTCCGCAACGCCGCTTCCCCTTTGGGATTTCGTCGATGATTTTTTCCAAAACGAGCCTTGCCGCCCCTGTTTGAAAATGAAAGGGAAGACAGCGGAAGATTTCTTTGCGTTTCCCGTGGAAAACGGCGTGGAAATGCCCTCGCTCTGCAAAGCGGAAGACGAATTTTACACAGGCAAAGAAACCAAAAAAGGCTTTGAAGACAAAAAAAGAAAATTGGAAAACACCGCACGCGGTTTAAAGAAAAAGCAAGCGAAAAAATTGCAAGACACCTTAGAACGTTTAAAAGAATCGGAAAAGGCAGACGATTATCGCGTCAAGGGCGAATTGCTGACGGCAAATCTCTATCGCATTGAAAAAGGGGCTACCATGGTCGAGTTGGAAAATTGGTATTCTCTGAACGGCGAAACGATCAAAATAGCACTCGACGCAACCCTGCCCCCGTCGAAAAACGCGCAAAGGTATTTTAAAACGTACAACAAACACAAGCGCGCAAAAGAAATTTTAACGCCTATATTGAAGAAAGAGGAAGAAGAGATCGAGTACACCGACAGTGTGATCGCCACTATTTCTTTGGCGGATTCTATCGACGATTTGAAAGAGATCGAAACCGAACTGATCGAAATGGGCTTACTTCGCGCGCCAAAAGAAAGAGTGGGTGGCAAGAAAAAAGAACTCGCCGTCCCCTTCCGCGAATATTCCCACGGTGGTATGCGGATATTGGCAGGGCGGAACAATTTGCAAAACGACCGATTGTTGCGGCAAGCCTCCCCCGACGACGTGTGGTTGCATACGCAAAAATACCATTCGTCGCACGTCATTATCGCAACGGAGGGCAAATCCGTTTCCGAAGAAACCTTGTTGTTTGCCGCAGAACTTTGCGCCTATTATTCAGACGGCAGGGATGGGGACAAAATCCCCGTAGACTATTGTCTGCGAAAACACGTAAAAAAACCAAGCAAAAGCAAAGCAGGTTTCGTTATCTACACCGATTACAAAACCTTGCTCGTCACCCCCAAACGCCCGTCCGATTAAATTGTATCATTTTTAACGTAAAAAACGTAACGCGACTTTTTTGTCCGTTACGCTTTTTTTTATAAAAAGGGTAAAAGTTTATTTTCCGCTCTTTTTGCCGTATAACGCTTTTAACACCGCTGCGCCGATGATGATCACGTATCCGATTACACTGATAAAATCGGGGACTTCGGATAAAAACAGCACTCCCCACAACGCCGCAAACAACACTTGCGAATAATCGTATACGGAAATTTCTTTCGCCGCAGCATATTTATACGCCGCCGTCACGGAAAATTGCGCGCCGCTTGCCGCACACCCTGCCAACAGTAGCCATCCCACCTGTCCCCACGTCATAGGGCGATACGCCGCAATCGTCAGCGGTAACATCGATAAACAGGAAAACGCCGAAAAGAAGAATACGATAAACGCCGTACGTTCGCCGTTTTTTCCCAATTTTCGAACAAACGTATACGCCAACCCGGCACCCAAACCGCCCAATACGCCGATCAACGCAGGCAAACTCGCCAATCCCGCGGTGGGCTTTACCACAAACGCCGCGCCGACAAACGCCAACGCCGTAATACACCAATCCACCGCAGACGACTGCTCTTTTAACAAAAACACCGAAAAAATCATCGAGAAAAAAGGGGCTAATTTATTTAAAATAGACGCGTCCGATATATTCATACGATCGATTGCATAAAAGTTGCAAAGAATCCCCACCGTCCCTGCGATCGACCGCCCCAACAGCGCGGGTAAACTGCCTTTTTTCATTTTAAACGATCCGCTTCTCAGCAACAACGCAAACCCGACAAACGCCGCCACCAAATTACGGAAAAAAGATTTTTGAAACGTGGGAATATCCCCCGATAGACGTACAAATAAACTCATCAGCGAATAAAAAAACGCCGCAAGTATAATACACGCCACCCCCAACCACCTATTTCCCGCGCTTTTCTTCGTTTTCAACGCATACATGGTGGGCTTGTTTTTATTGATATGATCATTCACCTCGTACATGGTATGCCCATTTTCAGGAAAAGAACCGTTTATCTCGTACATGGGTGCGTCATTTTTATTTTTTACCCGCCCGTTCGTCACATTTTCGATCGGCGCGTTTTTCCTATTCTTTCTTTTCATAACACCATTATTATACGCTTGTTTTACAAAAAAGTAAACGAAAAACCCACCGCAACGGTGGGTTTACGAATTTTCAATTATTCAGCAATGGGATAAACACTTGCCTTTTTCTTATCTTTGCCCATTCTTTCATACCGAACAACTCCGTCAACCAACGCAAACAAGGTGTCGTCTTTGCCGATACCTACGTTCGTGCCGGGATGGATTTTCGTGCCTCTTTGACGAACGAGAATATTGCCGGCAAGAACAGCCTGACCGTCGCTACGCTTCGTGCCAAGACGTTTTGCCTCGCTATCTCTACCGTTGTGGGAGGAACCGGTACCTTTTTTATGAGCGAATAAACTGATAAAAATCATTTTTATTTCTCCTTTTTCAAAAATTTTTCCCGAGCCGCTTTTTTATAAACATTTTATGAAAAGCGACTTAACGTGTGCCAAAAAGCGAAAGAAAACTTAGAGTTCGATCTTTTCAACTTTCACAGCGGTGAAGGGTTGTCTGTGACCCTGCTTTTTACGTTCGTTCTTCTTGGACTTATACTTGAAGACGATGATCTTCTTCGCTTTGTCCTGCTTAACAACCGTAGCGGTAACCTTTGCAGATTCAACTTCTGCGCCGGTCTTCACACCGTTTTCGTCTGCAACCATCAGCACTTTAAAAGATACGGTTTCGCCTTCTGCTGCTGCGAGTTTTTCCACTCTCACAACGTCGCCTTCCGCAACTTTATATTGCTTGTTGCCGTTATCGATGATAGCGTACATAAAAATTTTACCTCCTCTTTCCAGTCTCGAAGAATATCCAAGGCGCAACATTTTCACGTTCTTTATCGAATTTTCGATAAATTTTTTGTAAAAATATTGACTTAAAAAAGCCCGTTTCTATCGGCTCGACTATAACTATACCACATTTTTTTCTTATCCGTCAAGTATTTTTAACCGATTTTTCATTTTTTTCCGATAGATTCGTATGTTTTTGCCAAAAAACAGGCAAAATAAAGAAAAAAGGAGAAAAAAAACCATGGAACACCAAGACAAAAAGAAAACGGAAGAAGCTTTGGCGGAAATTTACCGCAACGCACAACTCGCATTGCAATCGATTGCCGACATTCTGCCGGAAGTAGAAGACGAAGAAATCAAACGCGAACTCACTTCTCAACACGAAACATACGAGCATTTTTCCGCAAAAGCGGCGATTCTTGCAAAAAATATGGATTTGGAATTGAAAGAACCGGGCATGATGAAAAAAGCGATGATGTGGAGCTCGATCAAAATGAGTACGCTCACCGACAATTCCCGCGCGCACATTGCGGATATGATGGTGCAAGGGACGGTGATGGGGATCACGGCGTTGCGCACGACGGCAAGCGAATTGCCCATTGACGGCAACGACGAAATTATCGCGCTGTTAAACGAAATGATTACGACCGAAGAACAATTTGAAAAAAAGTGGAAAGAATACCTCTAACCAACCAACGTTCCGTTGGATCTTGTCTTTCTATCTTTCGTTACTGGGACTTGTAACCGTATCGTTACCCAACAGGAAGTCAACCAACGTTCCGTTGGATCATATCTTTCTATCCTTCATTATCAATATTAATAACCATATCGTTACCCGATAAGGGGTTAAGGTGCATTGTCCCTTACGGGTGTGGGCAGCCAACGTTCCGTTGGATCTTGTCTTTCTATCTTTCTTTATTGATATTAATAACCTTGTCGTTCCCCAACAGGAAGTCAAGAAACTCAGTTTCTTGCGGGTGTGGGCAGAGCCCACGAAAGTAAAGCCCCCATTAAGCAACCGTTAGGTTGCGCCCTACTGCGAAGCAGTTAGGGCAACGCGTGTCGTTGCCTTTTATAAATCCCAGTCACAACTTTGCCGCTAAGCAAAACTTCACTTGTCGTTAGACAAACTTAACTTGCAACGCAAACTTCACCAAAACAAAAAGGGGAACTCACCTTCACCGCTCCCCTTTTTTTACATATTTATAACCTTTAAACAATCTTTTTCCGTTTTTTATCGTACAATTTTTTCGTAACCACAATATCCGCCACGGCAAGAACAGGGGACACACCGACGGTGATCCATCGTAAAATTCCGCCCGCCCTATAATCCTTTTCCTCGTAAACACGAATAGGGAAAAGTTCTCCATTCGCAAAATCTTTAAAAACATATCCTTTCACCGACGCGTTCGAGGCATAAAAAATAATAGTTTCATTTGGGTAAGACGCTTCAATTTCTATCCAACGCCCTTTCTTGGTTAAATATTGAAAATAGAAATCGTCATAACTACAACTGCCGCCGTGCGAAGGCGTTTCACCATCGGGCTTTGGATGATCTTCAGGGCTGTCTGTGCGCTCCATATAAGCGACAAAATCTTCTTTATTGTCAAACACGTGCGCGCGGGCAAAATGAAAATCGGAAAGGAAAAACAGCGAAACCACGCAAAGCGCAATACACGCGGTAGCAATCAAAACACAGGGCACAGTATACCTATTTTTCAATTTTTGGACGTCCGCCTGCCGTTCTTCTAAAACGATTTTTCTCTTTTTTAACAAGCTTTTTTCAATCGCAAACCGATACAGCAAATATCCGCCAAACGCAAACACAAAGCCCGTCAACACCGCCAAACAGATCAGCATAAAATTATAATTTCCGTTGTCCATATCTTCCGGTTTCGATTGCGCGTAAAAAATAAGGATCGCTCCGCCGAAACAAAACAGCAGGATCATAAAATACGTTTTCACCGTATTCGCCAACTTTCCGTTAAACAATTTCATCAACGTTTCGTGCGTATCACCTACGCATACAAAAGCATACGTAATACAAATTTGATAAATCGCAGCGATCCAAACGCCGCCGACGGCAACACAACCGCCAAGCACCGCCTCATTCACTTTTTTTGCCTCGATCGCCAATAAAAAAATAGCCGCAAGTATCAAACAAAACAATACGATCGCCAAAGAAACAAAAGACAAAGCTTTCACCCGCAACAACCGCTGTTTTAAGGCTTGTTGCATCCTTTCTTTATTCTGCTTTTGCGCAACACCGCCCGCGTCGTCCGAAACGTTTTCGGCGTCTTCCTTCTTTTCCGTTTGCGTTTGCGTCGGAAAATCTTTCCGTTCTCCGCGCAACAGATCGTCCGCCGTCACGCCAAACACGTCCGCAAGCAAGGGAACAAGGGTGATGTCGGGCATACTTTCATCTCGTTCCCAACGGCTGACGGCTTTATCCGAAACAAACAATTTTTCCGCCAACTCGCTTTGCGTCCAACCGTTTTCTCGCCGCAAAGCCGCTATAAATTTTCCCATTGATCTTTTTTCCATAATCGTTTACCTTTTTTCACTTCAAAATTTTCAGACGCGCGTTTCTGAATGATTTTATTATATCACATTTGTATTCCGCAACAAAAAAATAAACGCCCCTTTTTCCCGAACTTCACTCTCGCTCAGCGAGAATTTCAAGGAAAAGGGGAGTTTTTCATTTTTTTACCGTCTTTTTAAAACCCGTCAATTAAAATCGTCTACGTCTTCAAGATCCTCTGTATTTTCGGGCGTTTCATCGTTCTCCAACACCGAATTTTGCACGTCGATCACCGATTTTATCTTCTGCAACACCGTATCTTTACCAAAGCCCGTTTCCGCGCTGGTGGCAAGTAAATTGCTTTCGCCCAAATACAGATCGGCGGCAATCATACGCACGTGTTCTTTCAGCTTCATTTTTGAAAGTTTGTCCGCCTTCGTCAAAACGACGGTGAAGGGGAGTATGTGAAAATTTAAAAACTCGATCATCTGCACGTCGTCCTCGGTAGGATCGTGACGGCTGTCCGCCAACATAAAAACGTGCGCTATCTTATCGCGGTCTTTAAAAAATGAGTCCAACGTCTTCGCCCATTTTTCCTTTTCGCCTTTCGACACGCGCGCAAAACCATACCCCGGCAGATCGGCAAGAATAAATTCTCCAAAATCAAAATAATTTACCAATCTCGTCCGCCCGGGTTCGCTGCTCGTTTTCGCCAACTTTTTCCGATTTGCCAGCATATTGATAAACGAGCTTTTTCCCACGTTCGATTTTCCGCAAACGGCGATCATGGGTTTATCGGGCGTAATAAACTGATCGGCTTTTGCCGCCGACGTGATAAACGTAGCGTTTTTGATCGTCAAAACAGACGAATTTTGTGTCTGCATTTCTTCGTTTTTCGTCTTCTTTTCGTACTTCACCTCATACCTGGTATGGGCATTTTGTTTTTTCGTCTTCTTTTTCTGTTGCATAATCGTTTATCTTATCCAACTTATTTTTGTCGATATTTTCAACACCGAACGCCGTTATGATCGCTCTTTTCGGGAACAACAGGCAACGGCTGCGCTTTCGGCACGCGTTTCTTTCTCGGTTTCGCGGGTACAGTGTTTTTCTCTGTTACGCCGTCTTGAAACCCGAATGCCACCGCAAACACCTCGTCGATGCCGCTTACGGGGATAAAAGCGATATCTTCGCACACCACAGCAGGCAATTCGGCAATTTCACGCTCGTTCGCCTTGGGGATCAACACCGTCTTTATACCCACTCGCCGCGCCGCCAACGACTTTTCTTTCAAACCGCCGATGGGCAACACTTTTCCTCGCAACGTAATCTCACCCGTCATCGCGATATCGCAACGCACGGGTTTATTCGTAAACGCGGACAAAATCGCCGTCGCCATCGTGATCCCTGCGCTGGGGCCGTCTTTGGGCGTTGCGCCTTCGGGCACGTGGATATGCAAATCGGTCTTCGCAAAAATTTCCCCGTCAATGCCGTATTTTTCCGCATTCGCGCGAATATAGGTCATAGCGGCAAGTGCCGATTCTTTCATCACGTCGCCCAATTTTCCCGTCAATTTCACTTCGCCTTTTCCGGGCATCGTCATCGCTTCCACGATCAACGTCGTGCCGCCGACCGCCGTCCACGCAAGCCCCGTCACTGCGCCGATCTCCGCTTGATCTCTGCCTTCTTCCACCGTAAATTTCGGCGCGCCAAGCAACTGCGGCACTTTTTTCGCGTCTATCGTTACGCAGGGCAACTGCTTGTCCGACGCATATTGCACCGCCACTTTTCTGCAAAGCGAACCGATCACGCGTTCTAAATTACGTACGCCCGCCTCCCGCGTGTATCCTTCTATCGCCATACGCACGCCGCTTTCTTCAAACGCCGCGTTGTTGTCCGTCAATCCGTTCGCCGCCAACTGCTTGGGCGCAAGATATCTACGCGCGATTTCCGATTTTTCTTCCATCGTATATCCCGACAACTCGATGATCTCCATTCTATCGCGCAACGGCCCGGGAATGGTATCCAACGTATTTGCCGTCGTGATAAACAGCACTTTGCTTAAATCGTACGGCGCTTCGATATACCGATCGCGGAAAGAGGAGTTTTGTTCGGGATCCAGCACTTCCAACAATGCGCCCGCAGGATCGCCGTGCATATCCGAGGTTATTTTGTCGATCTCATCCAACAAGAATACGGGATTGATCGAACCCGCCTGTTTCATACCGTACATAATCCGCCCGGGCATCGCGCCGATATACGTACGGCGATGACCGCGAATTTCCGCTTCGTCTTTCACGCCGCCAAGGCTCATACGCACAAATTTTCTGCCCAACGCGCGCGCGATCGATTGCGCGATACTCGTTTTACCGACGCCGGGAGGGCCGACAAAGCACAAAATAGGGGCTTTCATATTGCCCGTTAATTTCAATACGGCAAGATATTCGGTGATCCGTTCTTTTATTTTTTCCAAGCCGTAATGATCGGCTTCCAACACCTTGACGCAATCGGAAAGAGCTTCCGTATCTTCCGTTTCTTCCGTCCACGGCAACGCCAGCACCTGTTCCAAATACCCCGAAATCACGGTGTATTCGGGCGACGTTGTTTGCATCTTACTCATACGGTCGATTTCTTTCAGGCATTTTTGCTCTAATTCTTCGGGCATACCTTTCGCCAACACCTTTTGACGGAACTCGTCTTCTTCTTTATTGTCGTCGCCCAATTCTTTATGAATGGCTTTTAATTGTTCGCGTAAAAAGTATTCTTTTTGATTTTTATCGATGCTTTGACGAATGGAAGAAGCGATCTTTTTTTCGATTTTAGAAATTTCCAGTTCGTCGTTTAAACACCGTTCAAACAGTTTCAACCGTTCGACTATACGATTTTCTTCCAAAATCGATTGTTTCACGTCCAAGCGCACGCGCATAGCAGAAACGGCAACGTCGATATATTCTTCGGCGTTGTTGCAATTTTCCAATTTTGTTACGGTGTCTTTGGCAATTTTCCCGTCGGCAGCGATCACGTCTTTTAATAATTCTTTCGCCGTACGGAAATACGCTTCTTCCAGCACCTCGTCGCCGTGAACGGTTTTCAATTCATCCACAACGGCGTAAAAATAGCCGCTTTCCGTGCCGATCGTTCGCGCGTGACCGCGATACAGCACTTCACAAAGCACGCGGACAACGCCACCGGATAATTGCGCCACTTGTTTGATACGCGCCACACAACCGACGGAATACAGATCGTCGGCATTTATTTTATCCTGTTCTGTTTTGCGTTGCGAGCATATAAACACCAACCGTTCGTCCGCAGAAGCGCGGTCGATGGCTTTCAAAGTCATTTCGCGGCCCACTTCAAACGACACGTTTGTATGCGGAAACGCGACCTTCCCACGCAAAGCGATAAGGGGAAGGATGTTTGTCATTCTATTTATTTCTTTATCCATTACAGTTTCCATATATTTATTTTTACCCACTTCTTTTCACTTTTAAACCCAACGTTCCGTTGGATCACGTCTTTCTATCTTTCGTTATCGCAAGCGTTTCGCTTGACCTTGACTTTCTATCTTTCGTTATCGGAACTTGTAACCGTATCGACACCCAATAAGGGGTTAAGGGGCATTGTCCCTTACGGGTGTGGGCAGAGCCCACGAAAATCAAGCCCCATTAAGCAACCGACAGGTTGCGCCCTCTACTGCGTAGCAGTCACCAACGTTCCGTTGGATCACGTCTTTCTATCTTTCGTTACTGGGACTTGTAACCATATTGTTCCCCACCCCGTCATACCGTAAGGAACGGAGTGACGGAATAGCGAGCCTGCGAGCGTCCCGAACGAAGCGAGTGGAGTGTATCTCATTATAAATCCCTGCCACAACTTTGCCGTTAGGCAGCAACGTTCCGTTGCATCAAGCTTTATCTATCCCTCGTTATCGATATTAATAACCTTATCGCCATCTTAATATTCCCACAACTTTGTCGTCAGACAAACTTCACTTACCAAAGGCAAACTTCACCCAAAAACGGCTTCACCGCTTACAAAACTGCCTCCTTTTCCGCACAGAAAAAGGAGGCGACGCCGTTTTTCATCGTTTAAAACCGATCACTTTTTATGTTTTTTTTCAAAACCTTTATTGTTTTTTTTATCGGTCGTTTTTTTCGTGTCTTTCGACAATTCTTCTACCGCCAAATCGTCTTCCTTATCCTCCGCTTTGGTCGATCCGTACGTGTATCCGTAATTATTGTAATAATAATACTTTTTATAATTTCCGTAATATTTCCCGCGTTGAGGCGCTTTATAATCGTTGACTACAACCCCAAGTACGTTCGCCTTTGCAAACCGCAACGCACTGAGCGCGCGCGAAATATCGCTGACAAACGACACTTGATGACGGCAGATCAGCACTGCGCCGTCAACCGCAGTCGCCAAAGCCAATGCGTCCGACACCATCAAAACAGGGGGAGTATCAATGATCACATAATCGTATTTTTCTTTCATTTCCTCGATAAACGCTTTCATTTCCTCGCTTTCCAACAACTCGTAAGGACGAGGGGAGCGCGTTCCGCAGGTTATGTACGATAAGTTTTCATTGATATGCGAATGGTGTACCACTTCTTCCAATTCCGCTTGACCCGACAAATAATCGGAAAGTCCGGGCACTCTTTTCCGTTTGAAATATTTCGCCACACGGCCTTTGCGAAGGTCGGTGTCGATCAGCACCACTTTTGCGTCCGAAATTGCAAACATCAACGCAAGATTCACAGCCACCGTCGTTTTTCCTTCTCTGGGATACGCCGACGACGTCATAATCGCAACTCCGCCCGATTTTTTCGGCACAGACACAGACAACGTCGCTTTCAAATTGCGGAACGCTTCCGTCACGTCGAACGGCGTGTCTTCATCGATGATATAATCGATCCGTTGCGCTTGACCTCTGCCTTCCGAATCCTTTTGCATATTCTTTCTGCGAATGTGATTGGAAATTCTGTCTAATAATTTCATTATTTCACCTCCGCCGTTTTCTTTTTCGTATCGCTGTCTTTGCCTTGATTTTCCATATCGATCATCGGCACAACGCCCAATACGGGAATGTTTAATTCTCTCATCACAGGTTCGTAATCGCGCAATCTTTTATCCGATCTGTCGATAACAACGATCGCGATACAAGTTACCACAAACGCCAACACCGCCAACAAAACGCCGTATTTTGTCGCTTGCTGTATCTTCAAAGAGGGGTTTGTCCATTCGATCTGATCCGTACGCGTGATACGCAAACAGTTCGTTCCGCTATATCCCGAAGGCACGGTCATGTTTTCTTCTACGTAATCGGGAACGACTCTTCTCACGCGTTCCAACACGTCTTCGGCAAAGCCTTCGTCGTTCAAAATGGAAATGTTGACGTAAATAAAGCTCCGCGCCAAATCGTTTACGTCGTTCGCGTCTTCGCCTTCTTGCAAATACGAATAGCTGACTGCTTTTTTAAACCGAGAAAGCATCGTCATATATTTTTCCGTCTTTCTCCACGATTCAAATACGTCTTCTTCTGCTTCGTCTGCTTCTTTTTGCGCAATATCCGCTTTATTTTTCGCAGCATCCGCAATTTCTTGCGCCTCTTCAACCGCCGCTTCTTTCACTTGCATTTCCGCATAAGATGCAAATAAATTGGCATATTTTACGTTGTTTATGTCATCTTTTACAACTTCGTCCAAAAACTTTTGATATGCCGCTTCGCTGAACGAAATCACCGTGGACGCCGTCGTTTGCCATTCGAGGTTTAACACCTTCATCACTTCGCTCAATTCTTTTTCCGCTTTGTCTAAAATGGCTTTCTTTTCTTCGTAGAATTCATTTTCGGTCGCCGCGGTGGTCATCAATTCTTCCGCATAAGCGATCTTATTTTCCAACCCACATTCTTCTGCGGGCGATTCCCAATAATTTTCATATGCGGTAGGCAATCCGTTTTCTTCCAGCATCAACTGTTCGGCAAAACTTTCCGACGCCAACAACTTCACCATATTATCCATAACGTGTCTGCCATATGCGCCGTAAACGCCGTATTGCGCGTTGCTGGTGTTTGTTCCGTCGTTGGGTTTTTCGGGGTTGACGTAAAATTCTACCCTTGTTCCATAATATTTCACGTCATGATAACGCCATACGGCAAAAACTGCGCCGCACGTCGCCGCAATCAACACAACCAAGATTAAAATTTTCACTTTGCTTAACAGTAATTTGACAAGTTCGAGAAAATTAATCCCTTCTTCCGTTTGAATCTTTTCTTCCATCAGATTCTCCTTCTTTTACAATCGTACTTATGTTTTTTTTGTTTTGTTCATAGAGTAAATTATCAACAAAACGGCAAACATACGCTTTTATTATATCATTTTCATTCTATAATGTAAAGCGTTTTTCTTAAAAAACGCAGAAAAACCAACGGCAAAAAAAACCAACGTTCCGTTGGATCATGTCTTATCTATCTTTCGTTACTGGGACTTGTAACCGTGTCGTTACCCAATAAGGGGTTAAGGGGCATTGTCCCTTACGGGTGTGGGCAGCCAACGTTCCGTTGGATCTTGTCTTTCTATCCCTCGTTATCGATATTAATAACCGTATCGACACCCAACAGGAAGTCAAGAAACTCAGTTTCTTGTCAGGGTGCAGGGGCGGAAGCCCTTGCGAAGTTAAGCCCAAATTAAGCAACCGACAGGTTGCGCCCTACTGCGAAGCAGTTACCAACGTTCCGTTGCATCAAGCCTTATCTATCCCTCATCATCGATATTAATAACGATATCGTCATCTTAATATTCCCACAACTTTGCCGCTAAGCAAAACTTCACTTGTCGTTAGACAAACTTAACTTGCAACGCAAACTTCACCAAAATAAAAACGACATACCCAGGTGTGCGTTGAACCACAAAAACACCCACCCAGGTATGCGTTGAAATTTTATCAAAAATGAGAACAAATCACCCTTTTAAAGCACTTGCAAAACGAAAAATTTCAAATACTGCGTTTCTTCTTCGTTTAAAAGAGAGGGGTGGTCCGGCGCTTGCGCACGCATTTCCAAAACTCGAACACGCCGTCCGCTTTCTTTCGCCGCATCCGACAGCATCTTGGTAAATAAAGGCAACGTCATATAATGCGAACAAGAGCAAGTTGCCAAAAATCCGCCTTTTTCCACCAATTTCATACCCAATACGTTAATATCTTTATATCCGCGATAGGCGTCTTTCGCCTCGTTCGCGCTCTTGCAAAAAGCAGGAGGATCTAACACGACCAACCCGTATTTTTCTCCGTCTGCGCGTTTTTTTCGTAACAATTCAAACACGTCTGCCCGTTCAACGGAAATATTCGTCAAACCGTTCAGTTGCGCGTTTTTCATCACGTTATCCAAGGCAAATTGCGAAACGTCCACCGCCGTCACTTCCTTTGCCACCGTTGCCGCGTTCAACGAAAAGCCGCCGCTGTTACAAAAACAATCTAATACACGCGCGCCCGCCGCATATCTGCGCAAAGCAAACCGATTTTCTTTCTGATCGAGAAAATACCCCGTTTTCTGCCCGTTTTTCACGTCCACCGACATTATCAACCCGTTTTCCTTGATCAAAACCTCGTCGGGAACTTCTCCGTACAACACGCCTTTTTCTTCCGCAAGACCTTCTTTTATCCGAACGGCAACGTCGCTCCGTTCAAAGATCCCGCGCGGCGAAAACAACCGCACCAACGCATCTACGATCACTTTTTTTCGCTGATGTATACCCAACGACAAACACTGCACCGCCAATACGTCGTCGTATTTATCCACGATCAGCGCAGGCAAATTATCCGCCTCTCCAAACACCACGCGGCAACAATTTTCATATCCCAACGCCTTCCGTTGCGCCCAAGCCTCTGCAATGCGATCATAATAAAAATCGCCTTCGTCCGTTTCATTGTTCCGAATAAATATCCGCACCAAAATTTTCGACGCGTGATTGATATATCCTTTCCCGATAAACCGCCCGTCGTACGCGCACACCGTCGCAAGAGCCCCGTTTTTGTCCTTGCCTTCTATCCTCGCCACTTCGTTGGCATACACCCAACTGTGCCCCGCCAACAACCGCTTTTCTTCATTCTTTTTTAAAATAACCGTATACGGCATGATCCTTTTCCTCGATCTTCACTTTTTTTACCATTATATCACAAATTTACCCATATGTAAAGCGACTATTCGGCTCGAAAACTTATCTTTCAACGCCTACGTACACTTGATTATTTTTTCTTTTTGTGTTATAATGATTATGTATGGCAAAATAAAAAGGAGGATCAAACAGGTATGCAGACGCTTTTGAAAACGACGCGTGCTTATCAACTGCTGCAAGCAGAAGCGCAAGACGGACAATTATCCCATGCGTATTTGCTTACCTTCCAAGACGCGCGAAATCTTCGCACAGCGTTAAAAACGTTTGCCAAACTCTTTTTCGGCTGTTTAGACGATACAAACTTAACTGCTAAACAACAGCGTATTTCCAACTTGATCGACGCGGAAAATTTTTCCGATTGCCTGTTTTTTCCCGCAGACGGTAAAAAATTGACGGTGGAAGACGCCGAAAAAATACAAGAAGAAAGCGTTTTAAATCCTGTTGAAACGGAAAAAAAACTGTTTATTCTCAGCGATTTTGCCGAAGCCAACACTCAAACGCAAAACAAATTGTTAAAACTGTTGGAAGAACCCCCGCAAGGCGTAACTTTTTTGTTGGGCGCAACCACGGTGTTCCCTGTATTGCAAACGGTGTTATCCCGTACAAAAAAACTCGAGATCCTTCCGTTCGACGTAACGGACGTCACCCGTTGTCTGCAACGGATATACGGGGATAAATACGATGGCGACGTGCTTTCCGTTTGCGCGGCGGCATCGGGCGGCAACGTCGGTGAAGCGCAAAATATTTTGGAAGGCGGGCAATATAAAACGTTGGTGGACAACGCCTTTTCTTTGGTGCTTTGCTCCCCCGAAAAATTACCTGCTCTCACGCGGCAAGTGGGCGAAACCAAACACCCGAAAGAACTGTTGGCGCTTCTTCGCCTGATCTATCGCGACGCTTTGTTGTTGCATCTTCCGAAAAACAACCAAAAAAATATTTTATTAAGTTCTGAACTGACAAATTTAAAAAAAGTGGCGCAAAGTTATCAACCGTCCGCGTTGATCTACGCGCAAGACGCTTTATCTCAAGCGGAAAAGCAAGTGCAATTCAACGCTGTTTTCCCACAATGTATTCAGCTTTGTATCGCCAAAATTTTAGAAAAAAATAAACAATAATTCGGTTTTATTGAACGGTTTTTTATAACAACGCCGATCAAAAAAACCGCGCGTCTATTTTACGCGATCGGGCAAAATATATGCCCGAAAAGGAAAAATATATGGTAAAAGTAGTAGTTATCAAATTTAAAAACGGCGGAAAATTGTATTATTTCGCGCCGAAATCGGGCGACGTATACGAACGGAATATGCCCGTTGTCGTAGAAACCTCGCGCGGGCTCGAATACGCTTGGGTAGCTTACCCCGAACGTTTCGTTTCCGACGACGAGATCGTTCCACCCTTAAAACCCATCGTGCGGATCGCCACGCAAAAAGACAAAGAACATTACGAATCTTGTCAAACGAAAAAACCGCAGGCGATCCAAATTTGTAAGGAAAAAATTGCGCAGCACGGCTTGGATATGAAATTGATCGATTGCGAATTTTCTTTCGATAACAGTAAAATTTCTTTCTTTTTCACCGCCGCTTCCCGCGTGGATTTCCGCGAGTTGGTGAAAGACCTTGCGGCAACCTTCCATTCCCGTATCGAATTACGCCAGATCGGCACGCGCGACGAAACCAAATACTTGGGCGGTATTGCGCCCTGCGGACGGATCTGCTGTTGCGCAGGCAATATGCCCGAATTTAAAAAAGTAAGCGTAAAAATGGCAAAAACGCAAGGTTTGTCCTTAAATCCGGGCAAAATCAGCGGTCTGTGCGGCAGATTGATGTGCTGTTTGGGTTATGAAAACGATTATTATGCGGACGTCAATAAAAAGATGCCCAAAGTCGGTTCGGAAGTGTCTTCTCCCGACGGGAAAGCCATCGTTGTATCCGTCAATATGTTGAAATTAAACGCAAAAGTGAAAATAGACGATCGTAACGGCGGCTGGATCTATAAAGACTTCCCTGTTTCCGATCTGCGTTTTAAGAAAAACGTACAAGCGGAAGAAGAAGACGAAAACGACGATAAGGACGAGTTATAATTATTTTTACAAAACAACGCACCCATGTACGCGTTGAAGTTGTGTTTACAAACACCCATACCATGTATGAGTTGAATTATAATTTTTATAAAATAGACATACCATGTACGCGTTGAAATAAGGAAATTTTTTATGAAATTTGTGTTTACCGACAGTGAAAAACTGTGCCTTTACAACAACGGAAAAATAGAAAAATACGACAGCGATTACGTCGTGCGCTATCGGGAAAGCATGCTTCGGGCGGAAAAGAACCGAGAATGGAAGAAAAACACCGATTTAATGATGTCGGACGATTTTTATTTTGAAGGAGCGCGCAACGAAGAAGTTTCCGTTTCATTACATTCCGTTTCTTTGACAACAGAGGAAAACAAGTTGATTTACGCCTTTTCCGTCAATGAAACTTCCGGTTTATATTATAAATTTACGGACGATGAAAAGAAGACGGAAGCGCATTTTCTTACGTCCAACGAAGTTCGTTTTTTGTCTTTGAACGTTTATGACACAGGGGATATTTTAGGGACGGTGCAAACGGATTCGGTCCGTGCCAATTTGGCTGTTTTTTCCAAAAACGACGGCGATTATAAAAGTTTAACCGACGGCGACAGTTTTGATGAAAACCCCTCTTTTGACGAAAACGGGGACCTTATTTTTAACTCGTACGGGGTAGGCAGAGATGCGAATAACGTATTTTTAACGTATACGCCGTCCGAAATTTTGCGTTTAAATCTGCGATCGATGGAAATTGAAACTGTGATTTCCGACGAACGGTTTTCATACGTAAAACCTGTCTGTGACGGAGCGGGAAATTTATATTGTATCCGCAAACCGGGCGACGACGCGCAAGAGGGGAATATTTTTTTGGATATTCTATTGATCCCCGTTCGGCTTGTACAGGCTTTTATCGGGCTGATTTCCACGTTTGTGATGTGTTTTGCAGGCAAGCCGATGATATCGGGCGGCAGAACGGGCGCAAATGACGGCAGTATGGCGAAAAACGGAAAAAAAGACCCTAAAAAAATTTTCATCAATAACAATCTGATCAACGTGGAAAAGGAGTTGAAAAAGAACAAAAAATCGGAAGATCCCGGTTTTATTCCTCGCAGTTGGAAATTGGTAAAATTGACGCCGCAATCGGCAGGAAATTTTAAAAACTGTATCGAAACGGAATTGGCTTCAGGCGTAGCAGATTTTTGTTTGCTTACAAAAGACGGGACAAACACGTTGTTATACACCAACGGAAAGCATATTTTTGCTGTGGAAGACCGTGGAAAAGAGAGTAAACGAAAGAAATTGTTAGACACGGATTTTTGTTTAAAAGTAGGGGCGTTACAAACGAAATATTCTGTATTCGAGCAGGCAGAACCGTCGGATACCGAAACGGGATTATTTGATAAAATTTAGTTTTTAATAAAGACGGGGAACACGGAAAGGTTTGTTTTCCGTCTGTTTTTCAGTTATTTTCGCCTTTTTAGAGATTTATTTTCGGTTTTAGGGGTTGTTTTCTCAACGAAAGTATGTTATAATTTCTACACCAACGTATCGTTGGATCATGTCTTTTCTATCTTCCGTTGTCGCAAGCGTTCCGCTTGACCTTGACTTTCTATCTTTCGTTACTGATATTAATAACGGTATCGTTTCCCAACAGGAAGTCAAGAAACTCAGTTTCTTGTCAGGGTGCAGGGGCGGAAGCCCTTGCAAAGTAAAGCCCCCATTAAGCAAGCTTTGCTTGCGCCCTACTGCGAAGCAGTCACCAACGTTCCGTTGGATCACATCTTTTTATCTTTCGTTGCTGGGACTTGTAACCGTATCGTTCCCCGTCTTGTCATACCGTAAGGAACGAAGTGACGGAATAGCGAGCTTGCGAGCGTCCCAAGGGAGTGAAACGACCGCGTGGAGTGTATCTCATTATAAATACCAGCCACAACTTTGTCGTCAGGCAGCAACGCTCCGTTGCATCAAGCCTTATCTATCCCTCGTTATCGATATTAATAACCTTATCGCCATCTTCATATTCCCACAACTTTGCCGTTAGGCAAAACTTCACTCGCGAAGCAAACTTCACTCAACATAAAAAACTTCACACAAAAAGGAGCAAAATCATGAAATACAACTCCATTGGAAAATTCATCGCCGCCTTGCGTAAATCGCACAATATGACGCAAAAAGAACTCGGCGATAAATTGTTTGTGTCGGATAAAACCGTCAGTCGATGGGAGCGGGACGAATGTACGCCCGATCTGCATCTGATCCCCGTCATCGCCGATATTTTCGGAGTCACTTCCGACGAACTTTTACGCGGTGAACGCAACCCTGCCCCCTTCGTTTTACCAAATTCAACCCAAAATCCACCCGATCTCAAAACAAATAAACCTACGCAAAAACAAAACAGTGAAAAGCAATTAAAAAGACTGTTTAAACTCCGTTTGGTCAAATATAAAAACCAAAGTTTTATTTCCGCAGGTCTGGGGCTTTTAGGTGTCATTGTTGCCGTCATCTGCAATTTTGCATTTTATAGAGGCTTGTTAGGAGCGTGCTTGTCCCTCGCCTTTTTTCTCGCAGGCGTTATTTGTCAAATTTGTTTCACCAACTCCGCATTTTATCGGCAAACGGAAGAAACGGACGAGGACGAAAACGACCAAAAAAATACGACCGTCAAAACGATCGTGTCCGATTTCAACCGCAACGTTGCCGGCATTTGTAAAAATACGTTGCTGTTTCTTATTTTGATAAATACACTCCCCATCCCCTTTTTATTTATTCATACGGCATATGCGGGCTTGACTTTTTCGTCTTGGTTATTATTGGCAACAATCTCCTTTGCCGTTGTTTCCATTCTCCTTTTCGCCGTATATAAAATATGGATCGAAAAAATATTGGTTTCGCGCGGTTTGATCACGCTCACCGATCAACAAAAGAAAGCAAATAAAAACCGAAAACGGATCCTTTTACGGGTCGGCATCCCTTGTATAAGTGTTTTTGCCGTTCTTGCCATCACGTATCTGATTTGCATTGAATGTTTAAACGTTTACAATTTTACAAAAGCAAAAACGTTTGATAATTACGATGATTTCAAAGCTTATATGGCGCAAGACGTTTTATACGGTTCGTCGTGGGAAGACGCCAACGGAAACACGAACACTGAAATTTTTGAAGAAATCGTTTTACCTGATGAAAAAAACGAAGAAAAACCGAGCGGCGAAGAACAGGAAGAACGAAAATATTATCTGTTCAACAAACACGGCGAGGAAATTTGCGAATACGTGTGGAATAACCAAGAAGTCGCCACTGTTCACACGGCACAAACGGGCGACGGATTGCCGATCAAAGTGTATACAAAACCTGCATTAAGCGACGGATGGAACGTGATCGAAACATTGGAAGGGTGTTTGTTGTTGGCGATGACGCTTGATTGCGCGATATTTGTTTTGTTATACTTTATAAAAATGAAAAAAGTTCGTTGATAAAACGAACTTTTTCTTTGCTTTTTTATCACAGCGGATTTTTCCGTTCTTTCCCTTGCCCGCGCGGATATTTCAACGGCGTGGGTTTCACTTTCTCGATCACCGCCAACACCCGCTCGCCATACCCTTCCGGTAATGCGTAAGGATACACGGCTTTCTTTTTTCCGCCTAAAATTTTATATGCGTTTTCCGCTTCGTCTATCTCGGTGATATCCCCGCTTTTATATGCGATAAACTGTCCGCCCACCTTCACAAACGGCAAACAATATTCCGTCAGCGTGTTCATTCTTGCCACAGCCCTCGCCGTTGCATAATCATACTTTTCCCTAAATTTATCCACTTTTGCGGCTTCTTCCGCACGAATGTTATAAATATGCACGTTTTTAAGTTGGAATTTATCCACAACCGCGCGTAAAAATTCACATTTTTTACCAACACTTTCCAATAAATCGAACGAAAGATCGGGGCGTAACAGTTTTAACACCATCGACGGAAATCCCGCGCCCGAACCGATCTCCACAACGCGCGCGTTTTGTTGAAACAGATCGACGCCAGCCGCGCTGTCGAGAAAATGTTTGTAATACATATCCTTTTCTTCCAAGATCGTCGTTAAATTATACCGAGCGTTATATTCCAACAAAAGCGCGCGAAATGTTTCGAATTTCTCACGTTTTTCGCCCATGATCTCGTTTTGTAAAATCGTTTGTATATCCCGTATTTTCATAGCGTTTTTTATTATACCACTTCTTACAGAAAATGGCAATCTTTTTTGTTACGCTTTTGTATTTTTCCTTTTCTTTCCTTTAAAATATGCAATTTTTTCGCCTTTATTCTTCCTGTTTTTACAAAGTTTTCCACCTATCTGTGTATTAAGTTATCCACACTGTGGATAACCTTTGTGGATAACTCGTAAAACTTTATAATTATTCAGAAAATATGTATAAAAATAAATTTAAAAATAAACAAAGCATCAAAAACGATCAACAATTCCACAAAGAATCCACAATTTTATCCACACAAAAAAGAGGGGTTGTCCACAGAAATATAAATGGGAGAACAATGAGGATTTTAAAGGGTTTCTTGGATTAAAAAAAGTATTGTATCCACAATTCCACCGACACTACTAATACTACTACTAATATTATTTATTAAACTAATCTATCCTATTTCTCCCCTCCACCAACGTTCCGTTGGATCATGTCTTTTCTATCTTCCGTTGTCGCAAGCGTTCCGCTTGACCTTGACTTTCTATCTTTCGTTACTGATATTAATAACGGTATCGTTTCCCAACAGGAAGTCAAGAAACTCAGTTTCTTGCGGGTGTGGGCAGAGCCCACAAAAAGAGTAGCCCACTTAAGCAAGCTTTGCTTGCGCCACTACTGCGAAGCAGTCACCAACGTTCCGTTGGATCGCATCTTTCTATCTTTCGTTGTTGGGAAGTGTAACCGTATCGTTCCCCATCCTGTCATACCGTAAGGAACGGAGTGACGGAATAGCGAGCTTGCGAGCGCCCCAAGGGAGTAAAACGACCGCGTGGAGTGTATCTCGTTATAAATCCCTGCCACAACTTCACCACTCTACAAAACTTCACTTTATTCTCAAATCTTGACAAAATCAAAAAAGTGTGATATAGTATAGAAGTTATGGAACAATTATGGATATCGTCTGCGGAGCAAAAGGAAACAAATATAACGTCTTGCGCATTTACGGGGCATCGAACATTGGAAGAAGGGATCACGAAAGAACGGGTGATAAACGCCGTCGAGCAACTGATACAGCTCGGCGCGAAGACCTTTTACAACGGAGTTGCGATGGGGTTCGATTTATTGGCGGCAGAGGCTGTGATAGCGTTAAAAGGACGGTATTCCGACATTAAGCTGGTGGTGTGTATTCCCTGCTACGGGCAAGAAAAGAATTTTTCGGCAGAGGACAAACAGCGATATGTGGATATTGTGAAAGCTGCGGACGAGCAGGTGATGATGAGTGCATATTATTATCGCGGGTGTATGCAGGTACGCGATCGGTATATGGTGGATCGAGCGGACGTCGTATTGGCGTATTGTATAAAGAGTACGGGCGGCGCGGCGTTCACGGTCGGGTACTGTAAAAAACGCTACCCGGATAAACCCATTTACTACCTCTAACCAACCAACGTTCCGTTGGATCTTGTCTTTCTATCTTTCTTTATTGATATTAATAAACTTATCGTTCCCCAACAGGAAGTCAAGAAACTCAGTTTCTTGCGGGTGTGGGCAGAGCCCACGAAAGTAAAGCCCAATTTAAGCAAGCTTTGCTTGCGCCACTACTGCGAAGCAGTTATGGCAACGCTTGTCGTTGCTCATTATAAATCCCAGCCACAACTTTGCCGTCAGGCAAAACTTCACTCGCCATAGGCGAACTTCACTTGTCGTCAGACAAATTTCACTTGCCGCAGGCAAACTTCACCTCACCTTCCAACCCTCTCCCCTTTCGCACCATAATGATTCCCGTTTGCCGAAAAAATAAACGTCAGAAAAAAAATAAAAGAAAAAACGGTGAAAACGGCGCAACACGTGTATTTTTGCTTGCAAAAAAATAACGCATATGGTAAAATAAAACAGATAAAAAACAATACTATATAATAAGAGCAGACAGGAGAAAGAAAATAATTATGAAATTTGTATGCGAAGGAATGGTGTTGGCAGATGCGGCGTTGACGGTAAGCAAAGCTTGCGCGGCAAAGACGATTACGCCTGTGCTGGAATGTATCAAATTACAAGCGAAAAACGACGGACTTACGTTAAAGGCTTACGACGGGGAAATTTCTATTGAAAAGAAGATCCGCGCGGAAGTTTTGGAAGAGGGCGAAGTGTGCGTCAACGGGAAAACGTTTGCCGATTTCGTCAATAAAATTTCCGATTTCGAAGTGGTGATCGCTTCCGACGAACGGGGTATTTCCATCAAATATGCCGAAAGCGAATCGTCTATGCAAACGTTGTCTGCGTCCGATTTCCCGCAATTTGGCGAAGGCGTGTCCACGGACGAATATTTTGAAATTAAAGAATCCGATTTAAAAACGCTGATCTCGAAAGTGGTCTTTTGTTGCGCGACGGACGAAAGCAGACCTATTTTAAAAGGTTGCTTATTGGAAACGCAAGACGGCAAACTGACGGCGACGGCGTTGGACGGGTTTAGAATGGCTTGTTCGTATGCAGACGTGTTGGGCGGCAGCGGCGATATGAAAATCGTTTGCCCTGCGCGCACGTTGACGGAAATTTCGCGTATGTTGGACGGGGAAGACGGTTTAAAAATTTATGCCAACAAAAATTTGTTGTCGGTGGAATTGAAAGATACGGTGATCAATTCCCGTTTGTATTCGGGCGAATTTGTTCGCAAAGAAAACATCTACCCCACCGAATTTACTACGCAAGCAACGGTAAAGAGAGCCGAGCTGATCGACAGCGTAGAACGCGCGTCCGTATTGATTCGCGGAGATAAAAACAATTTGGTGTTATTCGACGTAAAAAACGGCAAAATCGTGATCAATGCAAATTCCGAAATCGGGAAAGTGGAAGAAACGGTGGTTTGCGCTTTGGAAGGAAAAGAATTGAAAATCGCCATGAACGGGAAATATTTAATGGACGCATTGAAAGCGTTGGAAGAAGAAAACGCAGTGCTTTCGTTCAATTCGGCAGTGTCCCCTTTCACCATCGAAAACGGAGAAGACAAGCGTTGTCAATATTTGGTGTTGCCCGTCCGTACCAGCGCGCAATAAAAACGTTTTTTTTGACAGCGGAGCTTTTCGATCGTCCCCTTTCGCAGTCGGGATCAAGTTTGCTTAAGACGGCGGAAAAAACAAAAAAACGGAAAGAAGAAAGAAAAAGCAAGGAAAAGCAAGTAAAATTGCTTGACGGAAAATTTCAATTGCGTTATAATAAGTAGCGTTATCGTGGGGAAATTTATGGTACCCGGTAAAAAAACGTAAAAAAGATAAAGAATAAAAAAAACAAAATCAGGAGAAAGATCATGAAAAGAACTTACCAACCTAAAAAAAGACAGAAGAGCAAAGTACACGGCTTCCGTAAAAGAATGGCTACGTCCGCAGGCAGAAGAGTGTTGAAAAGACGTAGAGATAAGGGCAGAAAAAGACTTAGCCACTAAAAATCGTTTTTCGTAAAGCGGTTTCAAAATAATGACAAATTCCTTTCCTTTTCAAAAAAGGAGAGGATTTGCCATTTTAATCAACAGAAAAAAACCGTACGGCTGTAAAGAAGACAAAAACGGTTTTTTCTCACATAAAAAATGAAGTATCTGAGAATAAAAAAACAAGGGGATTTTCAACGGTTGTTTCAAAAAGGCAAACGCGCCTTTTCGCCTTCGCTTACGATGCTGTATCGGCCTTCGGACAAAATGCGTATGGCGATATCGATCGGAAAAAAACACGGAAAAAGCGTACGGCGAAACCGCATCAAACGTTTGCTTAGAGAAGCGTTTCGCTTGACGGCGGACCAAATGAAAGGAACGTATTCGGTGATCCTCGTGCCGAAAGTGGCGGAAACGTATACGTTTGAAACGTATCAAAAACATTTACAATGTATGATAAAGAAGGAAAAACTTTGAAGGTGTCGTTTTGGCGGCTCTTGAAGGAAAATGCCCGATATTTACGAAAAACCGTATGGAAACCGTACGGCAAAATGCTGTGTATGCGAGTGATAATATTCTATCAAAAATATCTGTCGAAACACACTTGTAAATATCAGCCGACCTGTTCGCAATACACCCTCGAATGTATCAACAACCACGGAGCGATTAAAGGGATCGCATTGGGCGCATGGCGTATTTTACGCTGTCATCCGTGGTGTAAAGGCGGGTTTGATCCCGCGCCCGAACGATTTTTGAAAAAACGTTGGCTGTTATAAAAAATTTTTGTTGTAACGGTCGGTAAATAATAAAAACGGAAATAAGCACATGAACTTGATAAATTTATTAAACAGCGTTGACGTGGAGATCGGTCTGTTCGGTCAAACGTTCGACGTATACCTCAATTGGATAGGGAAGATCATTCAATTTTTGATCAGCGGCGTCGGCGTTGTCGGCATTGGGATCATTTTGTTTTCTTTAATTTTAAAATTGGTGGTATTGCCCTTCGACGTATATCAACGTATTTCGATGCGCAAACAAAACATCAAGATGAAAGAAAACCAAGAACGTATGGAAAAACTGCAAAAGCAGTATGCAAACGACAAGGAAAAGTATAACCAAAAAGTGATGGAAATGTACAAGGAAAGCGGCGTTTCCATGTTCTCGTCCTGTTTGCCTATGATCCTGTCTATGATCATCTTTATCGTGGCGATCAACGCATTTAACGCTTATTCGCAATATTCCAACATCGAAAATTATAATACGATGGTGGAAGCGTACAATACGAAAATGGAATATTATTGTGCCGATCTGACGGAAGAAAATATCCGTATCGAAGGGGATAAAATCGTTGTAAAAGACGAAAAAGGCGAAAATTCGTATATTTATTACACCCTTCTCGTGTCCGAAGATACGCCGACGGAAAAGAAAGATATCGTTGCGTACGTCAACGCAAATAAAACGCAATGCGTGTATATGGTGGACGTGGAAAAGGCGTATAAAAACAAAGAGATTGCAGAATATACAAAAGCGAAAGTGGCGGCTGCCGTAGAAGAAAACGATAAAACGGAAAACGCTGCTCCTCTTACCGAACAGCAAAAGGCGGACGTGGCGAAGAGTGCGATAAAATCGTATTTTGAAGAAAAAGCGCAAGAAGCGGTGGTGGAAACGTATAATACGACGGTGAAAGAACACACTTCTTTCCTTTGGATCAAAAATATTTGGGCAACGGACGCTTCGTACAAGCATCCCGTTTTGAACTATTCGGAATTTAAAACGGAGATCGAACGGGAAGATTTCCGTATCGGAAATAATAAAGTCAGCTTAAACGCGGTGGGTAAATATACCAACGTTTATACGGCGGACGCATATAATAAAATTACGGCGAAACTGACGGAAGCGAAAAGTGAGGCAAACGGTTATTACGTGCTGATCTTGCTTTCGATCGGTACGATTTTGTTGCAACAATTCATTTCGATGCGTTCGCAAAAAGAACAACAGAAGTTTTCTACGGTAGACGGACAGGGCGCGTCTCAACAAAAAATGATGATGATCATTATGACGGGTATGTTCGCTATCTTCTCGTTTATGTACAGTTCGGCGTTCTCCATTTACATGATCACCAGCAACCTGTTCTCGATGCTTTCGACGGTGGTGATCAATAAGTTGGTTGACCGCAGCGAATATAAAAAGGAAAAAGAAGAAATCGTAAAAAGACACGATCAGCGTTTGCGTATGAACCGTTCGATGGAAAACGCAAAAGAGAACGCAACTCGGAAAAATAAAGAGAATAAAGGCAAAAAATAAGCCTGAAAAATAAAGAGAGAGATTATGTTGCCCGCTTTTTGCAGGCGAAGGAGAAAACATGGAATTTACGGAATTTACAGGTAAAACGGTGGACGAAGCCGTCGAAAAAGGCTTGAAGGAACTCGGGCTTACCGAGGAAACGGCGGAAATCGTCGTTTTGGAAGAAGGCAAAAAGAAATTGTTTGGGTCGGTGAAAGCGCGCGTAAACATCGCAGCAAAGGCGGTTATAAAAACAAACGAAGAAACGGCTCAAAAAACGACAAAAAACGAAGAATTGACGTCGGATACGACAGAAGATAAAAAATGTAAAAAAACCGCAAAAGAAAGCGTTTACAACGAAGTTGTCAATACGGAAGGTATGACAGACGGCGAAAGAACGGTGGCGTTTTTGGAAGGGTTGTTCGACTTGTTGCATATCACGGCTTGTACCGAGCTGGTTTCGGAAGGCGAAAAAGTGGAAATCAACGTGACGGCGGCAAATACGACGTCGATCATCGGTAAACACGGCGCGATGTTAGACGCCATTCAAACGTTGGCGGGCGCAGTTGCAAACACGGGCAGAGACGAATACAAGCGTGTTGTGGTCGATTGTGAAAACTATCGCGAAAACAGAGAAGCAACGTTGAATAAATTGGCGGAAAATTTGGCTCAAAAAGCCATTCGCTTGGGTAAAAAGATCAAATTAGAACCGATGAACCCGTATGAAAGAAGAATTATTCACGCGGCGCTTTCCGAAAGAGAAGGGGTTTCGACGCAGAGCGAAGGCAAAGAACCCAACCGTTATATCGTAATCATTCCCGATAATTTGGAAGATCCCAACGCGCCTGCTTTGGCGGCGAGAAACGATCGCGGAAACAGAGGCGGCAGAGATAACAGAAATCACGGGAAAGGCGGTTACGGACGTCGCGACGGCGGCAGAGGTTATGGCAACCGCGGCGGTAAAGACGGTTATAAAAAGAATTTCAACCGTGACAAAAAACCGTCGGACGGCAACGGAGAAACGGGCGGTACGACGATGAAACCCAACAACGATTTCTTCGGGATTTTCCTTGGAAACAGCAACAACGAAGATAAATAACAGAACGGTTTTGATATCACTTAAAAAATAAGAAAAAAAATCAGAAAAAGAAACTCGCGGAAAGAGAACTTACCGCGAGTTTTTTACATAGTAAATCGGTTTTCGAGCGTTGAAAAGTGAAGAAAATTTTTAAAGCCGTATAAGCGTTACGCCATGATCCAACCGAGGATCATAAAGATGAGGTTGTGATTGTACATTTGGCTGACGAGCAAAGAGCTGTTTAAATAGGTGGAGATCGCCGCAACGGGGATCAACGTTAAAATTGCCAAAACGCCGTAGACGATCAAAAGACCTTCGATCAAGCCGATGACTGCGCCGAGGGCGGTGTTGATCGCACCCAACAATTTGATCTTGCTGGTTAAAACGGTGAAAAACTTCTTCAAAACAAAGAAAACGAAACGAGTGACAAAGAAAAGCACGATCCATGTGATCAGTGTGATGGCATGGCCGGAAAGGGCGTCGCCCGTCACCATAGCCAGCGTTGTGCCTTGTTCCACTTCGGCGTTGGCAAAAGTGTCCACCAACAAGTTGCTTAAAAAAGCAGGAACGTTTTGTGACGCCAACGCTTCCGACATCCCCGTTTGCGAAATGTCCGTATCAAAGCCTTTGATATTGAGCAACGCGTTTTCAAAACCGCTTGCCATCGCATCTTGTACGCCAAACCAACCGCCTGTGATGGAAATGACTACTTTTGTTAAAACGACTGCCACGAAAATGGCGACGATATTAGAGATGAACCCCAATAAACAGTTGATAAAGCCCTTTTTCGCGCAGAGAATACAAAATAATACCAATACGCATAAAACGACTACGTCTGCAATGAAATTTGTCCAATTTGCGCAAAGCGTGGTGATTTGCAACATTCTTATCTCCTCTATGTTTTTTATTATATTATGTTTATAATGTTTGCCGAACCGTTATGGCTTTTTTATCGTACCATATGATTATACCATATTGGCAATTTTTTTTCAACTGTTTACGAAAAAAGATTAAAAAATTTTACAAACGGGTTTATTCGTATTTCTTTTCGGCAATACTTTCCTCGTCGGTTGGCTTATGGAGGTTTGTACATAAAAATTCGTACGTAAAAAAAAGGAAGGGAACAGTCCAATGGAATACGCGTTTCATATTTATAACAAGCTTGCGGCAGACGGAATTTCGATGGCGACGGATCAGTTGTTGCGGCGTAATGCTCGGCAAAAAAATGATAAAACGAGGGGGGCAGGGTTGCGTTCACCGCAAAATATGGGCGAAGATCCGTTTGACGGAACTCCCCCCGTCGTTGTGTGTGTGGGCAGCGATCTTGCCATTGGCGACAGTCTTGGCCCGATTACGGGATCGATGTTAAAATTTAAAACGCAGGGGTTGCGTGTGTTTTTATACGGAACGCTGAGCGCGCCCGTAACTGCGAAAGAAATCGGGTATATGCGGACGTTTTTAAAAGAAACGCACGTGGGGAGCCAAGTGATCGCCGTAGACGCGGCTGTGGGCGAGGAAGGGGATATCGGGTTGATGAAATTGAACGATAAACCGTTGTTGCCGGGCGCGGGCGCAAACAAGAAATTGGGCGCGTTGGGCGACGTATCCGTTTTGGGAGTCGTGGCGGAAAAATCGGTGGCGAATTACGGATTGTTGAACACGACGAGGTTAAACCTTGTATATACGATGGCAGAGATTCTTTCAGACGGGATCGCGGCGTTGCTGTGGGAGCGTTGTAACCGTCAAGAGGAAAAACAAACAACTCGATTTCAACAACAAAATGCGTAAAAACGGTTGACAAATTTTTCGGAAAAATGGTATACTAAAAAAACAGCGGAAGGTTTTCGGAAAACACTTCCCCATAAAAAAACCGAGGTACAATTTCATGAAAAAACTTTTTAACACCAAACAACTGTGTCGCGCGGGGATCATCGCCGCATTATACGTGGTGTTTACGTATGTATTTTTGCCCTTTGCGTTCGGACCCATCCAGATCCGACCTGCAGAGGCGCTTTGCATTTTACCCCTCTTTTTTCCCGAGGCAGTGCCTGCTTTGTACGTAGGGTGTATGATCGTCAATTTCAGCTCTGCTTATGCGCTGTACGACGTGTTGTTTGGTTCGTTGGCGACGCTGATTGCGGCATTCGGCACGTACATGGTGGGCAGTTTTTTAAAAAAAGGGGTTTGGAAAGTGCTGATCGGCGGCTTGTTTCCCGTTGTTTGCAACACGCTGATTATACCGTTGATCATAGTGTTTTTGTGCAGGGACGTCGGGCAGATGAGCGCAACGGTGGCGTATTGGACGTATGCGAGTTCGATTTTCTTCACCGAATGTATTTGGGTGTACGGTTTAGGCGCGCCGTTGTACGCTGTATTGTCGAAGCAAAAAGATAAATAATAATTGGATAAAAATAGAATGGTGAAAAGTCCAACCACAGCAGAGGCGCTGGATTGGGCTTTTTTGGTGTGTTGTTTTTGGGGAAAGTGAAGTTTGTCTGACGACAAGTGAAGTTCGCCTATGGCGAGTGAAGTTTTGCCTGACGGCAAAGTTGTGGCTAGGATTTATAACAGGCAACGACAAGCGTTGCCATAACTGCTACGCAGTAGAGGGCGCAAGCAAAGCTTGCTTAATGGGGGCTTTACTTTGCAAGGGCTTCCGCCCCTGCACCCTGACAAGAAACTGAGTTTCTTGACTTCCTGTAGGGGAACGATACGGTTACAAGTCCCAGCAACGAAAGATAGAAAGACAAGATCCAACGGAACGTTGGCTGC
>JAFTPQ010000019.1 GCA_017463205.1 Clostridia bacterium | reverse complement strand
TATCCGTTTTTTTCAATTTTTTTTATTTTTTTAGAAAAATATTTTTTTATTCACCCTTTTCTCTTACGTTCGAGCGATTTCGCAAATCAATCCGCAACGTTCCCCGTCACGTCTTCCACACGGATACGAAACGTTTGCCCGTTGGGAAGGCGCATCGTCAACGCGTCCTTTTGCGAAAGGCAGGTGCAAACAAAATATTCTTTTATCATCGCTTGCAACTGCAACCGAATATCCCCTTCCGTCGCCTCGTACACCACTTGTCTTGCCGCCTGTTCTTCCTGTGTCAAAATTTCTTGTTTCATAATTCTTCATCTCCTATTCGTTTTTCTCGCTCGTTCGCTTGCCGATCAAGTGATTATATTATAACAGAATTCGACCTTTTTTTCAAGTTTGCGATCGGCGTTTTCCGTGGCTGATTTTGTCTTGTTTTGTCTTTGTTTGTCGAATTTTGTCAAACGGAGATGTTTTTCTTTGTTTTTTCGTTTTTATCTTTATTTTTGCGACAAAAACCGCATTGGTTTTCGCCTTTTAACAATCATTTAAGATAACTTTTCGCCAGTTTTTCAAACAACGGCAACGCACGCGCGATCTGTTCCGTCGAAACGCAATATGCGACCCGAACCCAGCCTTCCGCGCCGAAATCGCAGCCGTCTACCAACAACAACTCGAACTCTTTCGCACGGGCGCAAAATGCCGCGCTGTCTTCCTCCATCGCTTTCACAAATAAATAAAACGCTCCGTCCGGATAAATACACGTATACCCTATATCCTTCAAGCCGTTATACAGCAGATCCCGATTTTTTCGATAGATCGAAAGGTCCCCCGTCATACCGTCGCATTCTGCCGCCACCCTTTGGAACAACACAGGCGCGCAAACAAACCCCAACGCTCTGCCCGCGCCGCACACCGCCGCATACACCTCACGCGCGTCCTCCATCTGCGGCGATACGGCAATATACCCGATCCGCTCCCCCGGCAACGACAACGATTTCGAATAGGAATAACAAACGATCGTGTGAGGATAATACGCCATCGGGCAAGGTACCGTCACGCTTTCGTCATACACCAATTCACGGTATGGCTCGTCCGAGATCAAATAGAGGGGCTTGCCCCGTTCCGCCGACTTTTTCGCCAATATATCCGCCAATTTTTCGATCACCGCTTCGCCGTACACCACGCCCGACGGATTGTTGGGGGAATTGATCAACACCCCTTTCACGTTTCCCGACAAAGCCTTTTCCAAAGCCTCGAAATCGGGCAACATGGTTGTCGGATCGGACGGCAACACCGTCAATTTCGCTCCGCCCACCTGCGCAAACACCGCATATTCGGGAAAATAGGGAGCAAAAGTGATAAATTCATCTCCCTCGCAAGACAACGCTTTCAACGTGATCGTCAAAGACGCCGCCGCGCCGCACGTCATATACAGATCGTCCCCCGTCAACGGCACGTGAAACCGCCGCGCGTAATTCGCCGCAATTTTATCGCGTACGCCTTTATCCCCCTGCGCCGAAGTGTAACCGTGTAAAGCCACGGACGGCGTTTCGTTTACGATACGAACGATCGCCTCATTGACGGCTTTTGGCGCAGGTACGGACGGATTGCCGATGGAAAAATCGAACACGTTTTCCGCGCCGATCTCCTCCCGACGTTTTTTTGCGTATTCGAAAATCTCTCTGATCGTCGAGCGTTTATTGCCCAACCGAAACATTTTTTCATTATACATACTCGCCTCCTGTCGCTTGCCGCCGATTGCAATCGTTTTTCACGTTTCTTTAATCTTATTATACCCTTTTTTTCGTTTAAAAGCAAACAAAAAAGCCGCGTCTGCGGCTTTTCTTACGGATTTAAAATTTTCTGCAATGCTTCTTGCGCTTGCTGTTCTTCTTGAACAAGCGTAGAAAGCGTTTGCACACCTCTGATCGGATTATCGTATTGATGATCATACCTTTCGTACGTTGCGGATGACAGCGAACGCCACGTCGTCGTATTGAACGATCCCCGACCGTTTGTACCGTTCCAATTTGTCGTTGTTGCCGTCCCTTCGTAGGTGGCAAGCAGTTGCCACTGTTCTCCCTCTGCGGGAGTTTCCGAATCGCCGTTTGCGCGAACGGAAAATACGCTGGCAAACACGGACGTATCCGTTTTTCCTGCCGTTTGCAAAGGATCGGCGGTGTAATACATTACCATTTCCGCGCCCGTCCAATATTGGTCTTCACGTCCCCAACTGCCCTTCTTATACAGGAAACGTATGCCTGTATCTTCATTGGCGTCCAAATTTTCACGTTTCAACAAAACCGTCACTTTAATGTCGTTATCGTAGATCGTCATTGTCAATTCGTTGTCGAATAATTTTGTAACGTTTGAGGCTTGCGACGAACCGGATACGTTCCCTGTATACGAACCGTCCGTTCCCCAACCGCTTGTACCCGTAGCAAAAATATCGCATAAAGTTTGATAATCGTTGGGATCGTCAATATTATTCAATATGCGTAAAAATTTCATCAATGCGTTATTTAATGCGGCGTAATCGGACGTCCAGTCGATACTCACTTCCACTTGTTCCGACGCATTTTCCGCAGGGACTTCCGCATATTTCCAAACGGCATACACACCGCCCGTCATCGCCAAAGAAATGAAGGCGAATATGCACGCCAATGCTTTAAACGCTTTTCCAAACATTATATTTCGCCCTCCTTTTCCATCTTAATATCGATATTAATAATTGTATCGTTACCCAATAAGGGGTTAAGGGGCATTGTCCCTTACGGGTGTGGGCAGCCAACGTTCCGTTGGATTTTGTCTTTTCTATCCCTCATTACTGAAACTTGTAACTGTGTCGTTCCCCAACAGGAAGTCTAGAAACTCAGTTTCTTGCGAGTATGGGCAGAGCCCACAAAAGTTAAGCCCCAATTAAGCAAGCTTTGCTTGCGCCCTCTACTGCGAAGCAGTCAGGGCAACGCTTGTCGTTGCCTTTTATAAATCCCAGCCACACTTATTCACTTTTCACTTTTACTTATTACTTTTTTAGATACACTCGACTACGGCTAACGCCTCCGCTCGGTATGACATTCTATCGCCGTCTTAATATTCCCGCAACTTTGCCGTTAGGCAAAACTTCACTCGCCGCAAGGCGAACTTCACTTGCAACGCAAACTTAACTTGCCGTAGGCAAACTTCTCCCTCTACAAACTTCACTTCCCGTCAGGCTTTCTATATTGATTATACGGGCAACGCATACACGCATACGTACGGTACGCCATACGCGCATACGGACACCGAGCGGGACAACACCTCGTCGTCGCCACTGCCACCACCGTCGTCGTGGGTTTGTCCTCGATATAATCGCCGTTTTCGTCCACCTTTCCGTTTTCCATCAACCAACGCAAACGCTTACGGCGTTCTTTGTACAATTTCTTTTCCATTAAAGGAATGGAAATTACGCCGAAAATCACCAACAAAATACAAATATATCCCGCAGGCGATTGCAAAAAGGCAACAAAACTGCCGACAAACGGAATACGCGTACCTTTATAAATCGCTTTCATTTGGCTGTATAAAACAGGGAATCTGTCCTGACCGGGCACTGCGTCGCCCTGTAACAAAAACCACCGTTCTTCGGGGTGCTTTTCATTCGGTTCTTCAATCCCTACGATACGGTGTATAATCAGCATTTCTTCCACTTCATACACAACGATATCGTACAGCTTTAAATCTTGTTCCGCAGGCAACGCCTCCGTCAATACCAAATCGAACCGATCGAACTGATCGTTTAAGTTCTGTTCAAATAAATGCTTGTTCTTTTCGTTTTTTTCCGACATCGAACTGCTGAGTACAACACGCCACAAAGGCATTCCCGTTGTCACCTGTTCTTGATAAATACTTGTGTATACGGAAAACCCAAACATTGAAAACGCCAATACGCAAAATACAAGCGTGATCAGCATATCGACGAACCCAATCCGCTTTGTCTTATTTTTGTATTTTTTATATTCTTTTAAAATTTGCTTATCTTCCACCCCAAAACGGATCTGTCGCACAAATAAGCGCATAATCCACGCAAACAGCACGATAAACAGCACCGTCAGCAGAGTGAAAACGACCATACACAAACAGAATATATATATTTCGTAAGGCGTAAGATCAAACATTTTCAATGTCCTTCTTTATCGTAAAAAATCCCAATAAAAAACTTCCCAACAGAATTTTCTGTAAGGATCAAACTATGCCTAAAGGGCGCTCCGTTACAAAGCGCCCTCGGCTTTTTATCTATTTGTTTTTAAGCGGTTACTTCTACAACCGAAACCGTAATTTTAACGCCTTTCACCGCTTCCGCATATTTTTCGTATTCGGCATATGTATCTACCGTAAACGCATCATTTACTCTCAACATTTGTGTAAAGTCTTGATACGTCCAAATTTTGTGTGCTTCCGTTGCGGACGCCTCGCATACAAACGTACCTTTCGCAACTACGTCTGCCGCTTCGCCTGCCACTGCGTCATAAACAAAAATGGGAACTGCCGTATTCGTTTCCGTATCCGTATGCGCGTTTCCGGAAATCGTCAACGTATATTCTAACGTAACAAGATTAGAACCTGCATTTGCTTCAAATTCAAGGTCTAACGTACCGCCGTTTGTGTTCGTAACATAATCGTCCCAACCGGGCGTATATTGATCTTTACCGAGATTTACGCCTTCGTCGTCGATCGTAAGTGCAAGCGTGTTGTGGATCTTGATCGTACCGCTTTGCGTTTTGGTATCAGCCAACGTAATGTCGATCGTTACGTCTTTTTCCGCATTCGTTGCAGTGCCTTCTGCATAGTTCCACGTTGCGTATACGCCGCCAACCGTCGTTACAAGCGCCAATGCTGCCAAAATACTTAATTTCTTCATTTTTTTATATCCTCCATAAAAAAATAATAATTTTAGTATCTATTATTATACCACTACCCCCCCCCCCCGTGTCAAGTACTTTAACAATATTTATCCACATTTTTTTATCGTCATTTTTCCCTCTTTTTTTTATGAAAATACGCTCCGAAAGTCGAACAGACTTTTGGAGCGTACGCCATATATTGTTTCTAATTATCTGAAGAAAATTTTCGCAATACAGATCCACAACACGTTTACCACCAACATCGGCACGTACAAAATTGTGAAAAATACCGTAAACAGCGCCACCGTCACCGCCGATAAAATGGTTAAAGCGAACGGCGACAAAAACAGGAAATATCTCCAAAAAGAAATTGCCGAATAGGTTTTCGCCGTCGAAAAGTTGGTTGCGCCTTGCGACCAGTTTTCAACGCATAAATCCCTGCAATACCCGAAAAGGGTGGTAAAATAGTCTTTCGAGCGCACGGGGAACAACTCGGAAAACAGCGGATATTTCGAAAAATCGAGCGCGGTGAAAATATTGCCGTTGGAAGGCGCGATCGCGATAAAATTTTTCACCGTATCGACAATGCCGTATACAAATGCCGCCGCAAACAACAGCACGAAAACGGTGAACACCAACGTCAACAACGCCGCCGCGATGGCCAACAAAATAAACAACTGCAACACGCCAACCGCAACGATCAGCGCTGTACCGAACACCAACACCGTAGGCGCTACAAACAGCCACATCGCCTTTTTAAAAAGTTTTTCCCCTTTCGATTTGATGATCGCCGTTTGCGCGATATCCCAGTTGTCTTTCAACGCCGACCACGACGAACGCAAAAACAAATGCAACCATCTTAATAAAAATTGCGTAACGCCGTTGCTGCCCGTCACCGAACCGATCGAGCGGCACTCATTGATAAACGCGCGAATGTATACAAACAACGCGTACGCCACACCGATCAACATACCGACGCCTAAAAAGATCGCCAACAGCGTACCGCCGATATAAAACACCCCGATAATGACCAATACGATCAATATAAAAATTAAAATTGCTCCTACCATACCTTAAAGACGAACTTCGTCTACCTCCATTAGATGATATTTTCTCTTTCGTTTACGTTTATTTACGTTTGTTTACGTTGCCCCGATTAGAACAACGCTTTCACCAATATACGTTGCGCCTTTTCATCCGTTTCGATCAACGAGCGTTTTCCGTCCGTAAATTCGATCGAGATCAAAAAGCTCTGTTTGCCTCGCATTGTCGAAGCGATGCCCGCCAAACCGCCGATCGTACCGAATACGGCTTTGCCTACGCCGCCCGCGATCAACGTCCGCCAAAACGAATGTTTCGTTGCGTCGTCTACCACTTCGCATTTCGCCACCGTCGTTCTGTCTAACTTCACTTTCTTTAAACCGAGCATAAAATAAGCCGAACTGCCATAGCACACTACGTCCCAATTTTCATAATCACCGGCTACCACTCTGTATTTCATAATTTTTTCTCCCGTTTTTATGTTTCTTTATTTTTGTTGTGAATGATGGAAGTTTTTATCTTTTTTTCCACGTCAATAGCACGTCTTGACGTTGTATCGCGCACTGCATTTCTACGTTGACTCCGCTTTGGTTTACCACCGTTTGACACGCTCGGTTGATCAGCGTTTGAAATTCGGTTGCCGTGTCGCAACGAATATTCACCCGTACGTTCAACGCCGTTTCTCCCGATTGCAACGCTTTTTGCAACAATTCTTTAAACTCAAACAGCGATTCGGCTGCTTGATAATTGCCCTTCGGCGGAGCAGGCTGTTTCTGTGGAACAGGTTGTTGCTGTTGAACGGGTGAAACGGGCTGTTTCATCGGCTGCGTTTTTATCGGTTGCCGCCGTTGAACGGGTTTCGCTTGCGATTGCTTCGCGCCCCCTTCCACAGGTTTTCTGCCGAAAATTTTATTGCCCAAATCGCTTAAATCTTTCAACACTTTACGGCCCGTATCTTTCGATGCTTGCGTAAATTTAGGCATTTGCGGCATTTGCGGCAAACGAAACGCTTGCGCGCTTTCTGTCGTTTGGAAATGAATGGGAAATTGCTTTTTGTCCCAAACCTGATCGCAAACGGGATATTTTGCCGCGTCCCAACTGTGATTTTTTTGCGCTTCCGCGTCGTCTTGGTTGAAAAAATCGTAATAGAACGGTTCCCGTTTGTCGGGGTTATGCCCGATCATGAACGTTATATCCAAGTGATACCACTGTCCGTCGATTTCCACCATATTCCACGCGTGCGCTTCGGGCGGTTTCCCCGTCGGGATCCCTTTCCCCGTCACTACAACACTTTTCAGCCCTGCGAAATCGAACAACAACTTCGCCGCGCGAGATATCCCCGAACACTGTCCGCGGCCGTACGCCAACGCCGTGCCTGCGTTTTGGTTGTGCGTATCGTTCAACTGATACGTCACCGTCCTGATGAGATGATCGCACACCACTTTTTCTTTTTCTACGTCGTTTTTACACGTTTGCAACAAAGAACGCAATTGCGTTTTCGTATGCTCGATCGCGGCGTTCATTTGACTGATCTGCGCGGCGGCGTACAAATGTTCCGTGATCACTTCGTTGGAAAACAAACCGCCAAAGCCGCGTTGCGTCATTCTGACGTCGGACGACAGCCAAAACAATTCGGGATGATCGCAAGTGACGGCAAAATAAATTTGCCCCACTTGCTTGATATCCGCGCCATTGCCGCAATCCACCGTTTTCTGTCCCCTTTGAAAGGCGAGCACCATTCTTTCGTAAACTTCGCGTTCGCTCGCATTATATAAAGTTTTATAATATTCGTACATACGCGTCGTTCTCCCCGCCTTGAGCGAAAAAACTATGGATCAAATGCTTTTGCCCCATTTATCTTTCAGGTCGATACGGTCGCTTTCTTTATCGATCAACCACAAAATCGGTTCTTCTACGCCCTCTGCAACAAACGCTTGCCCGTCTTTGCTGTGTCCCAACGCACTGCAGGTGAAGAATTGAATACTCTTAAACTGCGCCGTCAAGCCTTGCAAGAAGTTCATACCGCCATAGGTAAGCAAGAACTGTTCGCAAACTTTGTTTTGCGCTTCGAAACGAGTCGCTTTCGGGTTATTCGCCATATACGTAGCAACGGCTTTTTTACCGATCTTTTCATCCAATCCGGGAATGTCGCACTTGGTAAACACAACGGCTACGTCCGTGTTTACCATACTTGCTTGCGAAATACACTTCATATTGATCAACGCATTTACCAACGTCGTCGCCACTTCGTCCATTGCGCGCATACTTGCACCGTATTTCGTAACCGCCGCTTCTCCTTCGGTTTCCGTCACTTCTTTGCGATAATCTTCCAAAGACAGCGGATCGACCAACATCAAAAATGCGTCGGCATATTTAAAGCCTTGTTGCGCGCCTGTATCTGCGCTGCTTTCGTATGCTTCCCCTGCAACGTCGCAGATGGAAATAATGTTTCTGATCTTATCCCCTTTCGGCGTTAAATCGAATTGATAATAACGCATACGCTTATCTTGCGTCTTGGGGGGCAATTCGCAACGTTCGATACGCGCGATGTTCGCCTTGTAATCGTCGCCGAGCGCTACGTTTTCTTGATATGCAAAATCCAAGCCCAAGCCTCCCGCCGTTTTGGAAAGTTGCGAAAGCGCCATCGTGATATAACAGGTTTTCCCTGCGCTGGGGCCTGCTACAACGGGGATCGCGATCGACGTAGACAAAATCTTGTCGCCGCCGCCGAAATCGTAACCGCAGTTTGCGTTGGGACAGATATATTTGCCCGGCATCTTATGTCTGCCGTTGAAGAACGTCGTGCTCAGTTTTGCACCGCAAAGACAGGTACGTTTGAAAATACCGTATTTGCTGGGTACCATACGCGTATGCTTTCTGCCGCATTTACAAACGTATGCGGGCAAGGAATAACGTTTTTGGCACTTGGGGCAGCTTGTGGAAATATGCTTAGCGCCGCAATACAAAACGTCTGCCAGCTTGATCACGCCGAAGAACAAATAAGCGATCAGGAAGAACGTCATCAATATGATGATATGTACCCCTGAAAATAGGCAAGTGGTGACGCTGGTAAGCACCGCAACGCACAACAATTTGAACAAAGCAAAGCAGAATTTGATCAATGCCCAAAAGGAATAGAAGAATCCGCTCCATTCAAATTCCAAACTTGCCGTGTCGGAATTACCGAACGTGATGCACCATAAAAACGCATACCAAATGTGTTTTAAATTGCCCAAATCGAAAAATGCATCGCACAAAAGCCCCCACGAATCGGCGATATCCTCGCCGCAACGAGTAAACGCATTCGCCAACGTGCGGCCAAGTTCTACATAGCCGCCTTTGAAAAAATAATTAGTATAAGCAGGTTGTTTTTCCATTGTATGTCATCTCCATAAATTATTTTATATCAAGAATGATGGCTGAATTTCAATTCTTCCCGCACTGCGGCGAAATAATTGATAAGTCCTTTGAAAAAACCGATGAACATACCACCGATCGCCCCGATAAAGAGTGATATCCCGCAGATCGTCAACGTAATAAACATAACGATACTTGTCACGAGCAACCACACTATAATACCCAAAATACCTAAAATAAGTTCCATATACTACCGTGTTTCTCCTTTATTTCTTTTTGTTTTTCTTGTCATCGGCGTTTTCCGTTTGTTCGGGTTTCGCCTTTTTCACTTTCTTTTGTTTTTTGTCGGCGTTATCTTCCGTTTCTTCCGTTTCTTCTGTTTTCGCCGTCTTTTCCGCTTTTTTGCCGCCGCCGAAAATCGTTTTCAAAATCGCAAGGAAGCCGTTGGGGTGTTCTTCTTGATATCCGTGGATCTGCTCCATGATCGCCGCCGTACGCTTTTCGTCGCGGTCTTTGAGTTCCCCTTCGATCTTTTTATAGAATTTCTTCAATTCGCCTTTGGAAAGATCTGCGATATAACTGTCGGTGAATTTCTTCAATTCCACGCCCAACGCGTCCGTTTCGTTATAACCGTACATCATAAATTCCGCCATCACGCCGTAGAATGCGTTTCCGCCGAGTTTTTCCAAACCGTCCACCACTTTCGAGGCTTGCACCTGCGGATGAGTGAAGATCTTCGCAAACATGCACTGTAACAGCGGCGCGTAATTTTCTTCCTTCTTCGTTGCGTCCTTTTCTTCTGCGTACGCTTGAAGAATATCTTTCATATATTCGTGTACGAAGGAAACGAATTCCGTTTCTTTCAACGCCGCAAACAATTTATTGCTTGCGATCGCTTTTCTGCGCACTTCTCCGCCCAACTGACCGCGGATCAACAACAGCGTTTCCAATTTTTCGTATTGTCCCGAAGGTACGCCGCCGCCATTGACGATCCGACAATTGATATCCTTCAAAAGATTAACGGTGGACGTCGAACAGCCGCACAAAATTTCAAACGGCAATTTGTAAATTTCATTTTCCAAATACATAACGATTTTGGCTACGTCCGCAAAACGATCGTCTAAATTGTTTTTCGCAATCAACTGATAACGGCCCAAACATTCCGCCAATTTTTCTTTTTTCTTGAAATTCGCCAAATACAGCTTCATCTTGGCAAAATACAAACCGTTATCTCTGCCCGACTTATAATATACGTCGAAATATTCGTCCAGCTTTTCTTTCGTTACATTGTCGTCGTGTTCGAATACGTACGCGTTCTTCTTCAAATAGAATTCTTTAAATTCGGGTTTCGCTTTGATTGCGCTTTCCACTTTATTGAACAACGCCGTATTCGCTTTTGCAAATTTTACGTACGTCGGCACGAAATTGGGAGCGGAAATATTCGCGCGCAACACTTGTTCAAGGCGATATACCTTTTCGTTTTCGTCGCCCAACAAATTGATGAGTTTCAACACGAATTCCAAATCCGTTTCGCTAAGCTGCGAATGGAACCAATTTGCCCCCGCGTTATCCATCAACCATTTTTCCATCTTCGCACCGAGCGACGTCGCTCTGCCGCGTTCAAAATACAGGCTGATTTCGTCTAAACGCTTTGCAGACAGCGATTTGCCGAAAATACCGAAAATGCAGTTGTAGATAAATTTACGGGTATCTTCTCCCAGCCCGCCTTTTTCCAACGCCGTCAACACTGCGTCGTAAAACAGATAATTCATCGACAACGAGCTTGCGCCGTTGATACGCGATTCCCATTGACTACCGCGCAAAATGCACGCAATCAGGTCTTCCCACGCAAACGGAGCGCAATTTTTCACGGAAGAAACCAAATCTTTGGGCGCGGCGTTAACGTTGACGCCATACGCTTGCATATTGTGATAAAATTCGTCAATGATCTCGTCTTTTACGCGAAGATCGCTGTTATCGAACACCAATTTCGTAAGGGTGAACGTCGTTTTGTTGTATCCCCAACGCTTGGGTTTTACGATATCCGTATACACTTGTGCAAGAAGTTCCGTTTTGGAAACAAGCTGCGCCGAAGCCGCCGTTTCAAAGGCTTTGATGAAATCGTCCGCACTCTTAAACCACGCAAAATTCTTTTTGCTGATATAATACAACGCAAGCGCCGTATCCAGATCGCAGTTGGCTTTCTTCGCGATCTCGCCCACTTCCGCCACTTTGGCAAGCACGTTGGGCAAGCTGTTCGTACGCAAATCGTTTACCAATTCTTTTACGTACGCGCCCGTCTTCACTTCGCTGTAAATCCCTTCGTCAAAGCTGAATACGTATTGTTCACCCACGTCCGCTTCTTCTTGATAATTGAACACCATCGAACCGCCGTGATTGAAAAATACGTTTCTCATTTTCAATTCAACACCCGCATTGTCGATGCTCATTTGCGACGAAGGCGCGTATTGCGTAGAGAACGTTGCCTGTTCGTAAACGTTTTTCGGCAACAGCATATTGATCAAGGTGTATACGATCGCCTGTTCGCGTTCGCTTGCGTTAAACGTGATCAATTTTCCGTCCGATACGGAATTTGCCGTCGCTTGCAACAAAGCCGCCACCGCGCTTTCGTTGTTGTTTAAAAAGTTTTTGATCTCGCTTTCGGAAACGTTACCAAGTCCTTCGGGCAGATCGACCGCAGGCAGATCGTCCGGAGCATCCGCGCGCCATTCACTTTCCGTTAAATACGTTTTAAACAACGAAGAATCGAAAATGGACGACGGTCTAAACGAACCCATATCGTCGAAAATGTACGCGTGAATAATGAAATTTCCCAAGCGTTGGTCGTCGTCGCTGTACACTTTGCCGATATACATCGATTGCGCAACGCACTTTCTGCCGCTGGGCAATACGAAATAACCGTATTTCTTCGGACATAACGTATTGAGTTCTTGTTGAGAAGGCAAATCGGGTACGTCGTTATCCTTTCTGTAAAGCATAACGCTTTCGATCGCTCTCCATTCTTCCGACGTTACGTTTTGCGATTTCGCCCAAAGGCTGAACGCGCCGTTTCTGTCTTTACCGCAAGCCGTATAGATCATCTGATATGCTAACATTGTATATTTCCTCCCTTTTTATTCTTTTACTTTTGTAATGTATTTATTTTCCGCGAGCAACCACAATACGGGGTCGAGCACGCGTTTCGACTGGATCTTGCCACCGGGGATCTTATTCCCCACAGGCACGCCGCCCAAAGACGACAGCCCGAAAAAGGCGTAATTGGAAAAGTTGTTTAAATGTTGTTCGAGTTCTGCGCCTACCCAATTTTCAAGCAAGTCTTTTATCTCTTTATCTACTGCTTGGAATTCGCGTCCGACAAACACACCGCGTTGCAAATGTTGCGATTCTTCCTTTAAAATACTGTCTTCCCGCATAACGTCGTTGTGATCGTACAATGCGTCGATCTTGGTAAACACCAAAGCGATGGGAATGTTGATCTTCTTCTTGCTGTTGATGTTTTTTACGTTTCGTACGATGGTGACGATTCGGCTGAGCAGATCGACGGCGTCGGTGTTTTGCGCAGGCAACGTCATACGCGTTTTCAATTTTTCACGAATCGCCGGCACTTGCAAGGGGTCGAGAAGCAAGATGATGCCGTTTGCGTTTGGCAAATAACGGTTCTTGATCAAAATATCGTCTTTGTCGTCGAAATTTTCCCCTGCCGTATCGTAGAAAGTGAGCATCGCCGTATTTTTGATGCGTTTTTTCTTATCCAAAAAGCGCAACGGGAAAATCATCGGCGGAATAATTTCTTGGCTGGTCGCCGGCACTACTTCCCCTTTTTCGTACAAGGGGCGGTAATAATGGCTTTCATAGAAGAATTTCGATTCTTCGCTGGTGTTGGTGCTGAAAATACAATTAAACGGCCCTACCATCTTTTTCTTGATCTCGTTGATCAACACGCCGATATAATTGGATTTACCCGTCGCCTTCGCGCCGATCAATGCGATCGACATGCTATTGCGCAATTCTAACAATTCCAAAGGAATTTCTTTGTTTGCCACGGGGCAATACATCGTTTTCATCGCTTCCGTACAGCGCATACAACGTTCTTTGTCTTTGTCGGGAATAAACCCACGGGCATCCTTTTCAACGTTGGTATAACATTTTACGTCTTTTTTTCCCGGAACGTTATACGAACATTTTAAGCCGCACGCTCTTAAATCGTGCACCCCGTAACAATAGGGGCAATTAAATTTAGGCATAACTTTTTCTCCTGCGTAATTTTCTGTTTTTTATAAATTCGGCATTTTTGCCGTTTGTAAATTCTTCTTTGTCGAATATCGATAACGACTGTTACCGTACTGCTTACAATTCACGCAATTTTACGTGCGAATTTTCATCCGAGGGGAATATTGCAAAACGCATATTCCCCGCCGTCGGCAGCACCGTGATCACCTGTTTCCCCGTATATTTCTTGCTGAATAAGCCTTTTTTCAGCATAAACGGTTCGATCGTTTCCGTCAGCTTGCCAGCCGTCTTATTCAACGGACGAGGGAAGCCTTGCATCAACAACAATTTCGGGATCTCCACCGCTTGCTCTGCTTCAAATTCAATCGTCACCGCAAATTTCTTCATCGGCGAAACCGTGTACGTCATCTTATAATACACCGTCACCGCTTCTCTATAATCGATCGGCGGATCTAACTTGATCGGCTTCGAATACGTCACCGCGTTCCCTTCCGCAAATTCGGGGAACAGCGTGATATAATTGACGGTGTTCGTTCTCAATTTGATATCCAACTTTCCGTTGGCTTCAAACTCCGCTTTTTTAAATACGTATTTTTCGTTGCATTTTTCAATGTCTTCCACGTATTTTTCATTGTTCACCGTCGCGATGATCGCCGTTGCCTTGGGATGCATCACCCCGCGCACCGTCACCGTGCCGTTTGCCACGCTGTGCGAATATTGTTGCAACCCTTCCGCGCGGTTGAACATTTCGGGCGGCGATACTACAAACAACTGATCGGTGCTGACAATGGGATATACGTAATAGATCTTGCCCGGCGCCAACGTAAAGGACAAACCGCCCTCTGCCGTCACCGTCGAAGGCAAAGGCACTAACCCCTTACAAACGGTGTTGAAATCGATGTATTTCAACATTTGTCCCGTTGCGATCGGCAATTTTTTATCCGACGTATACAAACGGATCTTGCCTGCATACCCTGCTTTGCAAGTAAACAAGTAATTCCCTTCGTTGAGCGTCGTAAATTTCACTTCTTCCAACGCCGACGTTTTGACAAAAGGCTTGTAAACGAACTGCAACCCCTTCGAGCGCACTGTCTGCCCGTTTACCAAATAGTTACAAACGACCAAATATCCGTTGTCGCCTTCCGCCGTTTTATCGTAAAATCCTTTGGCGTCACATTCGATTTTCACGCCTTGACCGGGCGCGGTGGGCGCGATCGCGCCTTTGTTTTTCCAAACTTCTACGCTCTTTACGTTTTGCGGCATATCCCAACTGACTTTGATACCGCCGTAAACAAGGTCTTGTTGCACCCCTGCCACGTCGGTGTACACCGTCATCGGAGAACGCGCCGCACAAATGGGAGAGGTCGTTTTAAACGTTTCCGTTATCTTTTGTTCCGCAAACACCGCGTAATAATAGGGCGTACCCGAAATAATGCTTTTATCTTCGCAGAACTTCACCGTTACGCCTTCCGCAACCGTCTGACCGTCCCCTGCGTTGGTAGGCACAACCCCCACTTTTTTCACTACTTTATACGTAACGCCTTGGTTTAAGTTGTCATCCCATTCCAAACGTACGGTGTTGCCTACTATGCCGCCGCGCAACCCCGTCACTGCTTTCGGCGGGAATCTTCTGATGATCTGCTTTGCGTCTTCGTAATCTTCGCAAAGTTCCAACGCTTTCACCGCATAGGAAACGATCATCGTCGGCGCAGCGTTCCGTGCGATCAGTTGGTTTGCCGTGCTGACGTGCGCTTGCGCTCTGCCAAAGTTGTTTGCCACTTCCGTCGCAAGCTGTTGCGTGCGCGCCACTTCAAACGTTGCGTATTTCGTCCGCAATGCGTTGACAAGCTGCGTCGCTTTGACAAGTTGCTTTTTCGCCGCCGCTTCCCGCACTTCCATAAAGGCTTTTTCGTACGCCGAACGGAGTTCCGTTTCCACCTTTTGGATTTCGGCTTTCTTTTTATTGATCCCGTCCACAAACGCTTTCAATTCGTTTTGGTACGCAACGAGTTTTTTCTCCACCTCGCTCTTTCCGCCGACGGGGCTTGCCATATTTTTCAAATCGAGCAATGCGTTTTGCACGTCGCGGACGGTCATTTCCGCTTGCGACGCTTCCGCAATCGTTCTAATACCCGCCGCTACGGGCACTTTCCGTTTCAACACGTCGATATCCGCGCATTTTTTATTAAACAGTTCGCGCGTGTGATTGGTCGCTTTACACGTAGGACAAGCGCTGTCGCCGCTCGACATCGGTTTTTCCGCGCCGCAGTTCCAACACATCGCCACAAACGATTTTCCGCAATGCGGACAACTTTTCGGACCTTTTTTAAACAGCTTTTTACAGAACGGACAAGTTTCCACGTCCATATCGCCGCCGCCAAGCACCGTCAATTGGAACACTTTACAACCGACGGCAAGGATCTTGTTCGCCTCGTCCACCGATACGTTCAATTTCGTTTTTACCGTGTTGACAAAATCGAGATACGCCTCTTCGGGAATGGTGTTGCCGTGCTTGTGGCGCATTTCAAATTTCGCCCAAACGTCGTCTTTTAACAGCAAATACCGATCGTAATTTTTCTTATCCGCAGGACTTTTCAAAATCAGTTCTTGCGCAAACGAACACAAACGGTCGGCTGCCGTTTTCTTATTTCTGTCTTTGATCGTTGCCAACTCGCCATAACGATCGGTTTTGGCTTTTGAAAGATCAGCCGCGCTTGCCGTTGCGGGTACGCAAAGGAAATCGTACAAATCGTTTTTCCCCAACGTAAACAAAAACTTGTTCACTTCGCGGTATTTGTCCATCGGCAAACTGTCGTCCATATTGTCGATGATCGTAATGCCGATCTTGTTTAAAATTGCCGTGATCTGCGCTTTTAAATCTTGTTCGCTGAAAAATTCGATGGGGTTGTTTTCCGCTTTCCAACAATCGTAAATTTCACTGGAAAACAACGACTTTCTGCCACGCACTGCCTCTTGCAAAAATTCGATTGCAACCTGCAATTTCATCTTTTTCGCGTCCGCCGCCTCTTTCGAGCGCAAACCGGCGTCTTTCATCACCGCCAATGCGTCGTCGCGCAACTGCACCAAACGCACTTTATATACGTCCGAACCTGTATAGCTGGCGGCTTTTTTAATGGTCGCCTCCAACTTCGCAACGTCCGTTTCGGAAGGACTGATCCCAAATGCAATAAAATAATTATATTTGGCGTCCTGTAATTCTTCGGGTTTTCTCACTTCTGCCATGATTTATCTCCGTGTTTCTCTTTTCTGTCTTATCTCAACGAGTTGCCGCTTGCCACTTCGGTTGCAATACTGCTTGCCACTTCTTTAAACGCCGTCGTCAACTGGCTGAGATCCACTTTCTTGCCCTTACCGCTGGAAATTCTGTCAAGGAACGCTTCGTCCGCATCCCCAATCCCAATACCGTAAATCAAAATACCGTCCGCTTTCGCATTGTCCGCCGCATATTCTTCCGATACTTGGTTTTCCCAATAACCGTCCGTCAAAACAACCAAAATGCGCGTTCCTTTGCCGGAGAAATTTCTATAATTGTTATTGATCGGCGTGTTCGACGTACCGTATCCCACACCGCCGACGGTTACAGCGTCGATCCCTGCGTCGATCGTAAACAAACTGTTGGCGTTTTTACAGGTAAACGTCGATCTGTCGCCGAAACTGAGAATGGATATCTTTGCGTATTTTAAATCGAACTCCCGCGCAAAGCTCTTTGCTGCTTTTTTTGCTTCGTAGATACGATTTCCGTCCATACTGCCCGAGCTGTCGATCATCAACATAATTTCGATGCTCTGCGCGCGTCTTGCCGCTTCTTCCGCTTCCTTCTTTTCTCTTTCCAAACGCGCGATGATCTCGTCTAAACTTTCCGTCACTTCTTCGCGCACCGCCGTCAACATCGTACCGTTGCCAAGGTTTGCATTCGCTTCCACCACCCCGTTGGCGTTGTACAAGAAATTGACGCTAAGCTGGTTTTTCTGCCCTTTCGGCATCCCCGTGATCACGTATTTGCCGAGGATATCGCATCCGTGCGGATCGCGCGTTTCCCCTTGCATAATAAACACTTCCATCTTTTCGCCGCCAAACGTATACTGTCTGCTGAACGTTTTGCTGACGGGGCTGTTTTTCGGAATAATGATACTGTTGATATAATCTTTTTCGTTGCTTGCAAGCGCCAACATACCAAGGCTGTGCGCCGTGATGTCTTTGATGCCCGTATTGGAAATGGTGAGCGTCATCGGCGTAGACATACCGCCCGCATTGCCGCCCGCAGGCGCTGCCACCGTCAACGTCAACGTGCTGTTGACGCAAAGTTCCGCTTGCATCGCCGCGCCCGTCGCCACAATCGTATCTACGTTGATATCTTTCGTGATCGGCGGTTTGCCGTATTCGCTGACGATCATATCTTTGATCTGCGGCATTCTCGTCGAACCGCCGACAAGCACCACTTCGTCGATATCCTTCCAATCGAACCGCTTGCCGTTTCTCGCTTCCGTGATCTCGTCAAAACATTTATGTATCAAGAGTTTTGTGCTTTCCAACAAATTGGACGTGTTGGAATCGAAATATTCTCTCGTCACTTCGTATTTACCCGAACAGCCGTCGCATTGAATGGAAATGGTGGTTGCTGCCACTGCAGACAAACGCTTTTTCGCTTCTTCGCATTTTACCTGCAATTCTTTATATTCTTCGGGATAATCGGCGATATCGATGCCGTGTTCGTCCGAAAATTGCGTGGCGATGTTGTTTAACAACACTTCGTCCCAGTCCATACCGCCAAGCTGGTGATTACCGTTGGTGGCAAGCACTTCGATTTCCGTATTTTTTACGTGCGCGATCGTGATGTCGAACGTACCGCCACCAAGATCGTAAACCATTACGTTCTTTTCTTTGCCGCTCGTCAAGCCGTAAGCAATGATCGCCGCGGTCGGCTCGTTGATGATCTTCAACACTTTTAAGCCCGCGCGTTCGCCCGCGCGAATGGTCGCTTTACGCTGTTCTTCGTTGAAATATGCGGGAACGGTGATCACCGCGCCGTCTATTTCGATATTGTTTTTCTCCTCGATTTCTTTTACAAATTCCGTGAGGAAGATCGCGGAAAGATCTTCTGCCGTATAATCCTGTCCGCCGATATACGCGCTGAAATTCTTATCCCCCATTTTACTCTTATAAAACGCAACCGTGTTTAAATTGCCGCTTTTCTGTTCGATCTTCGCAGCTTCCCCGATCATCGTATACCCGTTTTCTTCTCTGCATATAACAGACGGCGTACACTCCTTTTCGTCGTTGTTTTTAAACACTTGCACTCTGCCGAGTTGTTTGGAAAACGTCGCTACCGCCGAATACGTTGTCCCCAAATCGATCCCTACGTTTATTTTCATACTCTTTCCGCTCCTTTTTTCTTACGTTTTTTTGTTATTTTTGCCGCTTTTTCCCTTTTTTGGTCTGTCATGGCGTCGTCGCGGCGGACTTTTTTCCTACCCCTTAAAAACGGAAAAGGAAAAGCCGCCTGTTCGGCATACCGTTTCGATCGTTCGAACACGGCGGCTTTTCTTTCCTGTTTCTTTATGAAATTATACTGCCCTTAGATCAGTGTCATACCCTTGACCGAAGCCATACCTTCTTGGTTTGCTTCGTCTGCCTTTCTCTTCGGGTTCATGATATACGTCTTGTGCGTAATTTCGTCCGTCAAGATAAGCGTAACGATACCGCTTTGGTCAACGGAAATTTCTACGGATACACGGTTGTTGCCGGGTACTTCGCCGTCAAATTGAATGGGTTCTTCCAAATAAATTTCGTCGCAGATCGCGCGATCGACCAAATCTTCCAACGTATCGCTTTCCAAAATAAGGATATTGACGGAATTTACCAAATCGGGCGTGCCGGTAAGCGTCAAATTGGGCATGATCGTTGCCGAACTGGTGCTTGCGGGCTTGGGAGTGTCCTTCTTAACGAGGTTAAGCACTTTTTCTTCGCCGTTCGAGAAAATTCTGATACCGTACGATTTGGTACAGGTCGTAACCGTTTCGAAACCGCCGCCGCTTACGTCGTCTTCTTTCTGCGCGAAAATAGGAGCGTTCAACGAACCGTCGCCAATGCCGCCCGTCGTTTGAGGTACTTCAATACCCCTTTCTTGCGCTTCTGCAGCCGTGAGGATCTCATAACCGTTTGCCTTGATCGCCGCACCCATTGCAACTGCCTTGTTGGGTTCGTACATGCTGAGGGGTTTGCCGTATTCTTGTTCAAGACGCTTGGTAACTTGAGGCATGAACGTCGAACCGCCGACAAGAATGATCTCGTCGATGTCCGCCGCAACCGACATACCCTTTTGCGTCATCATATCGTTTACCAACATAATGGTGCTTTCCAACAAAGCGGACGTTGCGCTTTCAAATTCTTCACGCGTAACTTCCACACGTTCTTTCTGACCGTCGAAAGAAGGAGCAAGCGTCGTTGCTTCTCTGCTGGTGAGGTTTTTCTTTGCTTTTTCGATGTTTTCGCTGAACCATGCCGTCGTTTCCGCATCGTCTTCCATCGCGCTTTCATCAGCGCCCGTCGCCGCGCAGAACTTCTGTCTTACAAGTTTTGCCAATTCGTTATCCCAGTCTTTACCGCCGAGCTGATGATTACCGCCCGTCGTGATAACTTGCATCTTCTTCTTGTCGCCTGCAATTTCCATACGGATGACCGTACAGTCGAACGTACCGCCGCCAAGGTCGTAGATCAACACGGTTTTTTGCATATCTTCTTTCTTCGAATCCACGTATGCGATCGCCGCCGCAACAGGTTCGTCTACGATTTCGAATACAGGCAAGTTGTTGCCGTTTGAAAGCACTACGTTTTCACCTGCGAACTTCGTTGCGTTTCTTGCGGAATCCCCGAAGTATGCAGGGCAGGTGATAACTGCGCCTTCAATTTCTTCCCCAAGATATTGTTCTGCGTCGGAAATCAACTTCTTCAAGATCAACGTCGAAACCGCTGCCGCCGAATATTCCATGCCGTTTTTATAGCACTTGTAATCGGGATCACCCATATAGTTCTTTACGCGTTCCACCAAACATTCGGGGTTCATCGCGCCTTCTGCACGTGCCGTCGAACCGACAACCGCTTCCTGTCCGTTGGGATCGAAATATACAACGGAAGGAGTCGTTTGTTCCCCTTCAAGGTTGTCGATAATTCTCACCGTACCCATATCGTCTACGTAACTTACGCACGAATAGGTAGTCCCCAAGTCAATACCAATCTTTTTAGCCATAATAGTTTCTCCTTTGTCTTTTTATTATTTTATTTTTATTTTTTTCGTTTCATTACAACGTTTTGCAACGTTTTGTGCGATCGTTACGCTTTATAAATTTCCGTCTTCGCAGGCATGATCACTTTATCGCCCATCAAATAGCAATCGCTGTACACTTTCGCCACTTTTCTGTTTAACGACGCGTCTTGCGTTTCCACCGTCTTCAACAGTCTGTGTTTTCTTACGTCGTATTCGTCCCCTTCCACAACCGTTTCGATAGTGACGTTACACTGATATTCCAACACGCCGTCCAAACGTTCGATCAGCGTCACTTGTTCTTTGAAATATTCGCGCTTTACGTCTTCTTCTACGTCGGAAGCCGTCCATTTTTGACAAGCGTCAAACAGGTTTTTGTATATCTTCGTCAGCTTTCTGATGATCGGATATACCACCGCTTGATGCAAACCTTTTTCATACCACGAACTGTATTCGATATATTGACCCAACTGTTCGACAAGCACTTTATCGCAACGGAGCGTATCGGCGATCAACTGTTCGCATTCTTGCAAATATGCGGAAACGTCCGCCGTCTTTTTCAATTCCTTTTCCGCCAATACGGGATAAGTAGGTTCGGATATTTCTTCCAATTCGGGTTTTTCGATCTCTGCGTTGATATCCCGTTTGTTGTACGTCCAAACGTCGCCTTTTTGTTCGATGCCCATATCGTACAAAATATCTTCAAATCCTTGATAAAGGAAACGGAAGTTTTTCTTCACGTCTTCCAACGACATATCTCTTTCCAAATACGTGCGCAAGGATTTGCGGCAATCTTCACGATAACCGATCACGTTCATCGCGATCGACTTCAACAAGCCGCTTGCAAATCCGTCGCGGTATTCGTTCATCTGTTTCGTCAATTTGTTGATGTTTGCGTCCTTTTCCTTGTTATACTTCAACAACGCCAACACTTTGTTATAATGTTGCCCGATCAGCGTCTGCACTTCTTTTAAATCGAGCGCCAACGCTTCGTCCACCGTTTCCTCGATAGGCGCCGCTACGGGTTCTGCCACGGGTGCAGCTTGTTGTACAGGCGCAACGGGTGCAATCGGTTGTACAGGCGTTGCCACAGGCGTTATAGGCGTTGCCACGGGAATCGCCACAGGTTCTGCTTGTACGGGCGCCGCTTGCTGTACGGGCGTAAATTGCTGTACAGGCGCAATGGGCGTTTCTTCCGCCACCGCTGTCTGCATAGGTGCAGTCACGGGCGTTGCCGTCGTTTCATCATCCGGCATCGTAAGCGGCGCGGCGGGCACGACGGGCGTTGCGGGCATAACAGGAACCGCTTGCATTTCGCTTTCGGGCTTTTGTTCGCCGTTCATCTTGTCAAATTCTTCGTTCATTTTGCCACCTCTTTTTGTTTTGTTACAGTTGCAAACATTTTTCGCAAAATTGTATACTTTTACTTCTATAAATGTATACATAAAACAATTATATCACACTAAAATTAAAAATGCAATACATTTATAAAATTTTTGTTAAATTTTTGAGAATTTTTTTACCAAAAACGTTATTATACGGTAGAAATATCTGTTTATTTGCTTTTTGTCCCCAAATCTGCTTTTTGATGATAAACTATATCTTTCACATCTTTTTGTTTACAAGTTTCATACGATCAAAAATATTTTACTCTGTTTTGATAACACCTCTCTGCATTTTTCTTCAACGCGTACATACCCCGTTTGTTTTTTATACACACCGTTCAACGCATACCTACCCCCGCCATTTTTATTTATTCAAGGTTGCGTTATTAAAAATTTGACCGTAAAAAAAACGATTTGTTTTTTACGACAAACCGCTTTTCACTTCTATTTTATTTTTCGTTTAATTTTCAAAAAAGGCAACGCCGATCGCGCCGGGACCGACGTGCGTCCCGATCGTGCTCCCGATCATATACGACGGCACGTCGTCGGTGTGTTCTTTCCATAAATGCGCGCTGTCTTGCTTATATTTTTGCATAGCGCAATCGTTCAAACCCGACCAAACGATGCCGTAAGGCATAGAAAAATCGATGCCGCCTTTCTTTTCTACCAATGTATTCAGCAAATTGTTCCCTTTTTTCGACCCCATCGCTTTGCCAACCAACTTCACCTCACCGTCTACAACGCTCACAACAGGCTTGATCGACAACATTTGCCCCGCAAGCGCGACCGCCGCCGATATCCTGCCCCCTTTTTTTAAATATTCCAGCGTGTTTAACACCGCCATTACGTTGACTTTCGTCTTCACACGCTCTAATTCCGCCGCGATTTCCGCCGCCGTTTTGCCTTGTTCGATCAGCCGCAAAGCGTACTGCCCCAACAACCGTTCGCCAATGCAAGCGTTTAAACTGTCTACCACAAACACTTTGCCTTTGAAATTTGCCGCCGCCTGCACTGCACTGGCATACGTACCCGAAAGACGCGATGAAATGGTGATCGCCACCACCTCGTCCCCTGTTTTGGTCGCCTCCCGAAAAGCCTCTTCAAAACGATAGGGATTGATTTGACTGGTTTTGGGCAACGTATCGCTTTCGATCAACTTTTCATAAAAGTTAAGCGGCATTAAATTTACCCCGTCCAAATATTCCTCTTCGTCGAATTTTACTTCCATCGGGATCATCACGATCCCCAATTTTTCCGCCTCTGCCTTGCTGATATCCGAAGCGGAATCGATGATCAATTTCACCATTTGATTTCTCCTTTTTTTTATTGTTTTTCCATAGGACGATTTTCATATTCGTCGCATATTTTTTGTAAATTATCGCTGATCAACGCCAAGCTTTGATAAAAAATTTGACGGTTTTCCTCTGTCAAGCCCTCGCTTGCGCTTGCCAAAATACGGTCGATCTTCTCCGCGATCGCCTTTCCCACCGTTTCTCCTTTTTCCGTTAAACATAACGGACTTTTATACCGTTTTTGCGCTCTGCTTTCACACGTGATATATCCGTTGTTTTCCAAATATTCCACCGAACGTGAAATAGCGGCCTTGTCTTCGTCGCACACGTTGCAAAGCTGTTTTGCCGTCATTCCGTTTTGCTTGTATAAATAATACAAACAGGAAACGTGCGGACTTTTCAAATTCCATTCTTCCACTTCTTCCGTCTTTATTTTCCGTATGTTTCGGTTGATTTTCGAAATCAACACCGTAAACGTTTCAAAACGTCCGTCCATTCCGTCACCTCTTTTATATGATCTTTCTTTAAAAAAAACACCTGTTGATAAATCAACAAGTGATAGTATAGCACGAACTTATTGTTTTGTCAACAAGTTCGCGTTGAAAAATAAAAAAAAATTTATATCCGTTGCGATCAATAACAAATTCTTTCGTCGTTCCCCGTTTTTTTATTTTAAATCGCTTTACTTTTAAATTTTTAATTGGTATAATAGTTATAATGGGTATTAGTTTTACTTTTATATTTTTAGTAAGATTTTTTAACTTGTTAAACTTATTTAAAATTTCAAGGAGCACTTATGGATAAAAAAGAATTTGCTTTAAAAGAACACGCGAAATGGCATGGTAAAATCGAAGTTGTAGCACACGCCCCCATCAATAACTCTGAAGAGCTGGCGGTTGCTTATACCCCGGGCGTTGCCGAACCCTGCTTGAAGATTTCCGAAAACGTCGATTTGTCATACGTTTACACTCGGCGTTCCAACTTAGTTGCCGTTGTCACCGATGGCACTGCCGTTTTGGGCCTTGGCGATATCGGCCCTGAAGCCGGTATGCCCGTTATGGAAGGCAAATGCGCTTTATTTAAGACGTTTGGCGACGTTGACGCATTTCCTTTATGTATCCGTTCTAAAGAAGTTGACGACATCGTTAACACCGTTAAACTTTTAGCCGGTAGTTTCGGCGGCGTTAACCTTGAAGATATTTCCGCCCCCCGTTGTTTCGAAATCGAAAAACGTTTGAAGGAAGTTTGCGATATCCCCATTTTCCACGACGACCAACACGGTACGGCAATCGTTACGTTAGCCGCAATGATCAACGCGTTGAAACTCGTCAACAAAAAAATCGAGGATATTGAAGTTGTCGTTAACGGCGCAGGCGCAGCAGGCATTGCCATTACAAAGCTTTTGATGAGCAAAGGTCTTAAAAAGGTTATTTTATGCGACCGCAAAGGCGCGATTTATAAAGGGCGCGACGGACTTAACGACATTAAGGCTGAAATGGCGGAAATCTCTAACCTTGAAATGAAAAAAGGCGGTTTGTCTGAGGTTATTAAAGGCGCAGACGTGTTCGTAGGCGTTTCTGCACCCGGCAGTTTGACCAAAGAAATGGTTCGCTCCATGGCGAAAGACCCCATTATTTTTGCAATGGCAAACCCGATACCCGAAATTTTGCCTTGCGACGCACTGGAAGCGGGCGCGAAAATTATCGGTACCGGGAGAAGCGACTTCCCCAACCAGATCAACAACGTTCTTGCTTTCCCCGGTATTTTCCGTGGGGCTCTTGACGTACACGCACGCGATATTAACGATGCAATGAAGCTGGCAGCCGCTGAAGCGATCGCAAACGTAATTCCTGAAAACGAACTCACTCCCGAATATATTATTCCCGATGCGTTTAATCCCACTATTAAAGAAGCCGTTTCCTCGGCTGTCAAAGAAGCGGCTCGTAAAACAGGCGTTGCCAGACTTTAAAGAAGTCAAAAAAATCCTTATCCAAAATTGAATATTTAAATTAACCGAGCTTTGATAGGCTCGGTTTTTTCTACATATAATTAAAACGCAAAACTTTGAAAAACAGCAAAGTCGCAAAAACGTATTTTTTATAAAATAACGGACAGCCTGCTTTCGCAAACTGCCCGTTTTTAAGCGTTTTTATTCTATTTTGGCTTATTTCGTCACTCTCGGATTACGGATATTCGCCTGGGATACTGCTGATATACTTCGAGGGGCGATAATGTTATTATCTCAAACTAAAATCGTTTATTTTTGCATTTGATAATAACATAAATTGAGTAAAAACCCCTTAATCCGTCAAACCAAGTAGCCAATCTCTTGCATTTACGCATCTGATCCCGTTATATTGCACTTCGGGATCGTCATCAAGCGTTAAAAGATATTTAGGATAATGGTCTTTTACCGCCTCCAACACTCTTAATTCTCTTTCCAAGGTTTTTTCATCACGGACGGTCAACGCCACTTGAAAATACGTTGTTCCTTTGCTATTCTGAGCAACGAAATCAACTTCGTACTCATCGACTTTTCCTACGTACACCTCATAGCCGCGCCTTAACAATTCCAAATATACGACGTTCTCTAAAACACGCCCCATATCCGCTTGCTGTGAGCCAATCAACATAAAGCGAAGTCCAATATCCACAACATAATATTTTTCAAGGGTTTTCAAATACTGTTTCCCTTTAATGTTATAGCGTTTCGCTTGATAAATAATATAGCTTTCCGTTAAAGCCGACAAATACTTCTCCACCGTTTTCGTGTCGATTTTTCTTCCGTCCGAAGTCATCGTATCCGCTATTTTTTTCGAAGATAACGGGTTTCCGATATTATCAAAAACAAAACGAAGAAGACTTCTTAGCATCATCGTATCGGAAATTTTCTTACGATTTACAATATCTTTTACTACGATCGTGTTATAAATTCCTTCTAAGTAATCTTGGATTTCATTCGGCTGGTCTTTCAGCTCCAATGCATACGGGAATGAACTTCTTTGTAGATATTCCGTAAATTTGATCCCGCGATCTGCCATACTTCCTGTACTTTCCATATATTCCTTAAAGGAAAGGGGCAGCATTTCTATCTGCACGTATCTACCGGAAATAAGTGTTGCAATTTCACTTGACAGCATATACGCGTTAGAGCCTGTAATATACATATCCACATTCTTTTGGATATAAAGACTATCCACGACCTTGGGGAAATCTATAACGTGATGAACTTCATCTAAAAAAATATATTTCATCTTTCCCTTGACCATACGTTCTTTCAGATACGCATAAAGTTTTTTATAATCCGTTAATTCTTCATAGTCAAGATTTTCAAAGTTTATTGATATGATTTGATCGTCCGATACCCCTTGTTCTTTTAGCCACTCTTGATATATTTCAAGTAACGTTGACTTTCCGCAACGACGAATCCCCGTTACAATCTTAATCAGTTTTTTATCCTTGAGTGCAATTAGCTTATCCAAATACTCTTTTCTCTGAATTATCATAACGCTTGCTCCTTTTAACTATGGATTTATTTTAACATATAAAAACAGAAAAGTCAATAAGTTTTAGGAATAAAATCCAAAAACTTTTCGCTTTTAATATTTTTGTGGATTTTGATATTAAAACGGACAGTCCGCTTGCGCAAACTTCCCGTTTTGAGTGTTTTTATATCATTTTTGGCTTATTTCGTCGCCCTCGGATGTCGTATATCATAATTTGTATGTTCATATAATAGAATGGTGTAATATACCTCAATGAGAAAACAAAAAAACAAATATCACACCACCATTTCCATTAGTGGCGTGATATTGTTTTTACTTTTATTCAGTTATGCTTGTGCAGGGAACAAGAACGTTTCCAAATCTTCAAGCATCATATCGAGTGCCTGAACGCCGCCTTCGGAAGTGTACCATACGTTGGGATGTCCGAGATAGCAGATTTTACCGTCTTTGTAAACGTCCATCGTCTTAACGATCTCGTTTTCGATAGCCTCTTTCGTGCTGACCGTTGCTTCACTACCGATCGCATTGTTTCTATCCATTACGAAGATGTATTCGGGGTTAAGCGTTTTGATCGCTTCCCAAGAAGCCGTATCGCCGTGCGTTGCGCCCGAAGTCTGACCGTCTTTGATGTTGGCAAAGCCGCATTCTTTACCAATAATGGAGCATCTGCCCGTATTATCGACAAGGTTGAAATTGCTTCCCGAATACATACCTACGATTGCTCTCTTACCTTCAAACTGCGTCTTGATCGCGTTGATTCTCGTCGAGAAGTCGTACTGTGCAAGCAAAGCGTTTACTTCTGTTTCTTTACCGAAGATTTTAGCGATCTGCTGGGTGTTGGTCGTCGTGCTTTCCACTACGCCTTTCGTCGCGTCAACGCCGAGATAAACAACGGGCGCGATTTCCGCAAGGTCGTTGTAAACGCTACTCAATCTACCGCCGATAAAGATAATATCGGGATCGCAAGCCATAAGCTCTACCATATTCGCTTCTTTGATAGTACCGACGTTTTTAATATCGTTCGTATCGGTAGGATTATATTCATCTTTGAGATATTCGATAGATACGCTCGTGCAGCCTACGACTCTGTCGCCAAGACCAAGCCCGTCGATAATATCGAGAGAAGCCATATCGAGAATAGCGATACGTTCGGGATCGTAAGGGACTTCAATATCCGCCAATTTTTTTTGCGCATTATACGCTTGAATGGTAACGGTCGTAGGATCGTCGCCGCTACTATCGTCGGGTTGATTACAAGCCGCGAGCGAGAACAAAGAAGTAATAGCCAAAACAGATGCAAATAAGGTGGTAAATAATTTTTTCATTTTTCAATTCTCCTTTTTGTTTATTTTTTTATAGAAATTTTATTTTACCCTGATTTAATGTTTTTCGTTTACTATGGTGGTATCATCACGCTCCTCCTTTTAATAGTAAACGGAAAGCGGTTTTCCGTCTATCTTTATAATTTCAAAATCCACGTCGTATATCGCCGACAAGACTTCTTTATTGATTACTTCGTCCACCGTTCCGAATTTTGCGATTTTTCCGTCCTTAAATGCGCAAATATAATCGGAATAGAACGACGCATAGTTTATTTCGTGCAACACGAGAATGACCGTTTTATGGAGTTCGTCGCAAAGCCTTCTTACCGTCCGCATAAGATTGGAAGCGTGGTATATATCGAGATTGTTCGTCGGCTCGTCAAGCAAGACGTATTCGGTGTCCTGTGCGATTACCATAGCAATATAGGCGCGTTGTCTTTGTCCGCCCGAAAGTTCGTCGATAAATTTATCTTCAAACTCGTTCAGCTCCATATACGCGATAGCCTTGTCGATCATCTCGTTATCTTCCACCGTAAGTCTGCTCCCCGAATACGGGAAACGACCGAACGCCACAAGTTCGCGCACCGTTAATTTCATTTGAATATTATTGTGCTGTGTGAGTATCGCAAGTTTCTTTGCAAGTTCTTTGCTTTTCCATTTTGACAGGTCTTTATCTTCAAAGTTGATAATGCCCTCGTCCTTTGCGATAAGGCGCGAAATCATACCCATAACGGTGGATTTTCCCGCACCGTTCGGGCCGATGAGCGACAATACCTTTCCTTTGGGTATCTCAAACGTTACACTGTCAACTACGGCTTTGCCGTCATATTTTTTAATTAAATCTACTACGTTCATATTCTCAAATTCCTTTTTTAGAAAGCAACAAATACAAGAAATAAATACCGCCGCCTATCGTGATAAACGTACTGATCGGTACTGCAAACGAAAAGACGTGTTCGGAAATAACCTGCCCGCCGATTATCGCAAGCATACCCATAAGCGCGGAACCGATTATCAAGTGCGTGTGCTTATACGTTTTCAAAAGCTGTCGCGCGAGATTTGCGATTATCAAGCCCAAGAACGAGATCGGACCTACCATAGCGGTCGCCACCGCAATACAAAGCACAACGCCGAGCATCAGTTTTCGCACCACTCTGTCGTAGTCAACGCCGAGATTGATCGCTTGGTCTTTGCCGAGCGTAATCACGTCAAGGAGTTTCAATTCCTTCCACAAGAAAATCGTTAAAGCAACAAGCAATACTACCGAGAAAATGATAATTTCCGCGTTTACGTTGTTGAAATTCGCAACGAGTGTCGTAAGCAATGCGTCGTATTCGTTCGGATCCATCACGCGGATCATTGTGGATTGAATACTGCCGAAGAAAGACGATAACACCGTGCCGATAAGCAAAACGTATAACACGTTGTTGCCCGTTTTCTTGAACATATAGGAATAGATAAAGGTCGCAACCACGCCCATAACGATAAGGTCAACGCCAAACGCAAGATTTGCATTCGTCGCAAGTATGCTTGTCGAGCCTGCGATAAACACAACTGCCGTATGCACGAGCGTATACATCGAGTTCATACCGAGCAAGCAAGGCGTTACGATACGGTTATTGATAATAGATTGAAATATAATGGACGCGCCGCCGATGGCGATTGCCGCTATCAGCATTACGATCAGCGTGGGTATTCTTATCTTTAATACGTACATAAATATCTTCATATTCGGAAGATAGGAATTGATAAGAATATACGCAACCGAAGCCAACAATACGATAATTCCGAGTATCAGGAGTTTTATCATATTGCTTTTATGGGCTTTCGTCCGATATAAAGGCTTATTCATTGACAAATCCCTCCTTCTTTCGGTTTACCCAAGCGGATCGCTTTTCTTCCGTGTTTCAATTTATAGATAAGCAATAGGATAAAGAGAATACTGCCGAAGATACCGATGATAAGTTCGATCGGAAGCTCGAAAGGCATGATTACTACTCTGCCGATTATATCGGCGATTAGAACGAACAGCGCGCCGAAGAAAGCCGTATCAATGAGCGTTCCTCTTATCTTATCGCCCTTGAACATTGTGATGATATTCGGAACGATAAGACCTATGTAGGAAATTTGTCCTACCACCGTTACCGTACTTGCGGTAATAGCCGCCGCAATCGTAAGTCCGATAAACAGCACCAGCTTATAATTCACGCCGAGATTTTGCGAGAAATCCTTACCCATACCGACGATATTGAAATGATTGGCATAGATAAACGCGAGAATAACAAGCGGAATAACGAGATATGCAAGCTCGTAATTGCCTTTTAAGATATGCGTAAACGAGCCGACAAGAAAGGACGAAAGCTGTTGCGTCGCTTCGTACTTATAGGCAATAAAGTTCGTTACGCCGCCTACGATATTGCCGAACATCATACCGATAAGCGGTACGAGCGCGGTGTCCTTAAATTTGATTTTCTGAATAAACCATACGAATATCCAAGTTCCGAGAATCGCCGTCGTAAACGAGAAGATAATTCTTCCCCACATACCGAAGGTCGGTACGAATACGAGCGATAACAAAATACCGAACTGCGCCGATTGTATCGTCGCACCCGTCGTCGGGGAAACGAATTTGTTAGCGCAAAGCTGTTGCATGATAAGTCCCGCAACGCTCATTCCCACGCCCGTACAAAGCACTGCGAGCAGTCGGGGAATTCTTGACAGTAAAAAAATCTCCAATTTTTCGCCGTCGGTAAATAACGATATAGGGTCTATATCCGCCACCCCGACAAATAGAGATGCGATTGCCACTACCAACAATAAAAGCCCTAATATCAGCGTGGACAACCACGATTTTTTCTCTGTTCTTTCTAACATTCCCGAACC
>JAFTPQ010000049.1 GCA_017463205.1 Clostridia bacterium | reverse complement strand
TTTATCCAAATTGGTGGTGGATTTTGTGTCCGAGATAAGAAAAAATTTCTTGTTTTTAGTGGCGATGTTTTGCGCTTACGGATTATTTTTGGGTTATCCTGTCTATTATTATCCGTGGGTAATGGTTTTGTTTGTATTGATCGCGGCGCTTTCCGTTTTGATGTCGGCGTTGCTGTCGATGCCGGCGCTGTTCGTTTATCTTATTTTAAAAAAGCATAAAATTTTTCAATACATTCTTATGGGCGCGGTATTTGCGGGAATGATCGCATTGGTTTTGTATATCGTATCGTTGCTGCCCGAAGAAATCAACTTTTTGAAAAACGGACTTCCGAGAGAGGCGATTTTAAATCTGACGGGTGCAGTGGTAAAATGGTGTCCGCCCGTTGCGTGGTTGACGACGTTGTTGCTGGGTGAACCGTATTCCGTTGTGATCAATGCAAGCGGTGTTTATACGACGACGCCGCAGTTGTTTACATGGGAAACGTGGCCCATTGCCGGAGGCTTGATCGTTTGCTTGACGGTGCTGGTGGCGGTGTGTTTTGCCTTGTCGCAACCGTTGTTTTATAAGATGGCGTCCGCGCCATTCGAATTTACAAAACGCACCAAGATCACGGAAAAGGACAACAAACCGACGCCGTTGTTTTTGTCGGCGGTAAAAAAAGAATGGTTGATCGCTTTGCGCGATTATTCGTTTTTGCAACTGATCACGCAATTGCTGGTGATCATGCCGCTTTCGATCGTATTTTTAAACAGTTTATATGCCACGATGGCAAGGGATTCGGTCGGTATACAAATGACGGTGGCGTTTAATTTTTTGATCGTGATGCTGTTTATGCTTTCGGCAAACATTCGCTTGTCCAGCGCGTACAGCAAAGACGGATTTTCGTCGTATTTAAACAAAATACAGCCCTCCACTTACGGAGCGTTGTTGTTTGCGAAATTGACGGTGAACGTTGTATTGGGGCTGATCGCGGTCGTGTTGACGTCGGCGGTGTATGATATTTATACGATAAAACACACGGTGAATGTACCCTTGTTTTCCGTTACGGTTTATGCGTTTTTTATCGCTCATCTGTTTTGGAGCGGCGAATTGGATATTATGAATCCGCAGTATACGCAATATGCTACGTTTTCCGAACAATCGAACAATCCCAACGAAAACAAATCGTCGTTGCTGACGTTTGTCATTTCCTTTTTTGCGGCGATCGCCATTTTCCTGTTGGCGTTGGAAGACGCTTCGGCGGTTTGGTGGAAAGCTTCGGTGTTCTCGGTGGCGTTTGCGGCGTTGAGGGTGTTTTTGTTCTTCCTCAAGATCAAAGTTTATTATAAGGAGAAATAAAGCATGAAAAAAACAGTGATCATCGCCATATTTCTCGTATATTTAATTTCGATCGTAGCGGTGCAATTTTTCGGTATGCCCACCACGTTGCCCGAAGCAGGGGATTATATCGATAAGATCGAAAAGGGGACAGTGGAACTGACCAACCGCAAAGAAGGGCAAGATGAAGAAGTGTGGCATTATAAAACGGATGCGATGGAAATGTATTGTTTCTATTTTATTCCTTGCGAAGCTGAAGGCGGGTATACGACGGATGAGGAGAGTTTGAAAAACAATCCCAACCGCGTGAAAGTGAACATCGATCTTCCCGAAAATCAGCAGACGTTGCCTTTGAAGTATGTGAAGACGGCGCCGGACAGCGCGGCGGTGTTGGTGACGGCAAAAGGGACGTGGAAACCGGATGGGATATTTTTGGGCGCAACGGGCGAATTGGTGTTTTTAAATCCGCAAACGACCGATCTTATCGTAAAAGAAGGAAAGGCGAATTTGGAAGCTATGTTGACAGTGAAAATTTACGCCAGCATCTATCCGTTGGATATGTTAAAAACGTTGTGGGGCGTAAACGAATAAGAGTTTGTCCGTTATAAAACGGGATCATTTTGGATAATGCGGGAAACCGTTTATTATAAAATCATAGGAGAAGATTTATGAAGAGAAAGAACAAAATTTTGGCAGCAAGCGCAGCATTTTGTCTGTCGCTGGGATTGTCGCTCGTGTCCGTAGGATGCGGCGGTGGATCGTTTGCAATGACGGAATTTGTCGTGAATACGGCAACGGTATCTCTGGAATACGAGGTGGGGGACACTGTCGATTTTTCCACGTTGGAAATGTTTGCAACGTTCAGCGACGATTCGAAGAAAGACGTAGAACTTAGCGACGTTAAAATTTTCCTCAACGGGGAAAATATTTCCGCTACGCTTGACAAGATCACGGAAACGGCAGGGACAAAAACCGTATCGATCGTTTACGAATCGGGCCACGGTACGGCGGAAAAGAGTTTGACGATCAAAGTAAAAGAAGAAACGGTGGTCGTCCCCGAACCTGTTTTGCCTGTGGTGACGGGGTTTGAACAACCGCAATTTTTGTCTTCCTATAAAGCGGACGTAGCGTCGGCGACAAACGATCCGAATGCAGACGGCTTTGAAGGTTTGTATTTCCAAGCGACGGAAACCGAATATTACAAAGTGGGCGACGACAACGCTTTCCGTTTTGTGCCTGTATTGACGTGTATGGATATGGAAAACGGCGGCGCGCCGCAAACGTTGCAAAACTTTACGGCAAACACTTCGGCGTGGGTGTTGGTAGACGGAACGTATCAGGCGTTGGAAAAGAGAACGACGGCAGATAATACAAACGTTTATCAATATTATTTGGGCGATACCCGCTATTTTACGGAAAACGCAGTGAAAAACGAATATACGTTTGCGGAAAATGCAGAAGGGAACGTTTTGAAAATTTCCGTGTTGCCCGATGCAAACGCGTATACGATTGCCGGCGTCACCGCTATTGAAATGGAATTTGAGGTGGTGGACGGATTTAATTTGTACGAAGCAAAAGAATTGTGCGTATTAGACAATTCCGACCGTGGATTTTGGGATTCTATAAAAGGGGAACTCGGGTTGTTGAACGTCGATCCGAACGCGATTATTTTGCACCAAGATACGGTAATGACGGCGGAAGCTGTACCTGCGGTATTGAAATATACTCTTTCCGATTCGTATAAAGTTTCGTATAAAGATGCAAACAATAAAACGGGTAAGCCCGAAGATTTCGGTTTGACGAGAACCTTCCTTTGGGATAGTTATGAAGGGGAAGTGTATGCCTTGTTCGATCATACGATCTCCGCAGGTGAACAATTTACCATTTACGGAAATTATTTCGAACTGGACGCATCGAAATTGCCGTTGGTTGCGGCATTTGAAGCGGAAGTTTCGGGCGGAAACGGCTCGACGTGGTATAACACCGACTTCTCCAATACGACGTTATTGCACATCAAAGGACAGGAAAGCACGGTTGGCGACGGAGATGAAAATTTTGCTTTCTACAATTTGGCGGTGCGCGGTAATGCAAAACCCGATCAGTTGGTGATCGATACTGCCAATACGACGGGACAAAAAGGCGATACGTTGGTATACGGCGGCGGTATTATCTTCACAAAAGTAAAAAATACGAAAGCAACGTTTGAAAACGTGCGTACGTACACCTTCTTTATTCCTTTCTTTGCCGATCCCAGTTCGGTTGTCACCTACAATTATACAAAATGTTACGATTCCTTCCAAAATGCAGTTTTCACTTGGGGTAAAGCGGATATCAACGTGAAAAATTCGTACTTCAGACGCGCAGGCGGACCGTTGATCATTATGACGCATCCCGATCCGGATACGGACACGACGGGCGCGCATATCCCGAATGTGACCATCGACGACAACAGCGTGTTGGAAGCATATTTGTCAGGGACGGAAACATGGTTTAAAGTTGTCAAAGCAGAAGGCGTTATCGAACCGATTATGGGCTTGGACGCTGTGTTTAACCAAATGGGTATGACGTTCAAAAAAGACGGAAAAATGAATTTGATCGCGTTAATGATGCGTGATTCGACCGATGCCGTAGAAGCGGTGAAAGACATTACGGTACAAGGCAAATTCACTTATAAAACCGCTTATGTAGACAGAATGAACGATTCGCCCTTCGGTCAAGCAGTGAAACAAGTGTTGCCGACAGGCGCGCCCGTATTCAATTTGGGGAGTTCTGCGATGGCGTATTTCAACGGAACGACGTTGATCCCGGTGTTGGGCGAATTGACTGCGTTTGCTAAACCTCAGCAAACAGACGAAAACACAACGCCTCAGGAAAAATTCCTTACGCTTAGCCAAGGCGGCATCAGTATTGTTTTAGGGTATTATGAGTTAAATACAGCAGCATAAAAAAGACAAAAGAGTTTGGCGGTTAAAACGTCAAACTCTTTTAAACGAATGAAAAAAAGGACGAAACGTGCTGTTTCGTCCAAAATTTTTTATTGAGAGTGTTGTTTAATCGAATTTGTTTTCCAAAAAGCGATTTACGTCATAGGTTTGACGGTAGATGAGATAGGTGACGACGTTGGGGGCGGTGAAATCTTTCAGTTTCACTTCTTCCAAAACGCCTTTTTCCAATTTGTCTTTCACCAATTTATACGGCAAAAACGAATAACCTAAACCGTTTTCCAAATAGGGGAAAAGCTTTGACGAATTATCAACGTCCAAACGGAATACGTGATTTTTGGGAAAGAGATTGCGGATAAACAATCCCGCTTCGCTCAACGTAAAATCGCACATCAAATAGGGGAGTTTGGATAACTGTGTTTTGGTTACGCCGTCGGGATACTCGTTTTTGCCTTTTTGGCAAACGAGGGCAACGCGATCGATATCGTGAATGTCGCAATTAAACCCGATCCGTTTTAAAGGAATTGCGGAAAACACCATATCCAACATATTATCTTGCAACTGTTGGATCAAATCGAGCGAATGTCCCAACACCACTTTTACGGAAGTGATACGGTTGTTTTTCAAACAGTTATCCACCAACGGTTTTACGTACGCCTCGTAGGTTGCGTTGATCGCGCCGATACAAAATTTACGGCTGTGCGAATCGATAGCGTTCATTTCGTCCAAAGAGGTGGCTTGCAATTCGAGGATACGTTCGGCATAACCAAGGAAAATTTTCCCCGCTTCCGTCAGCGCCACCGTTTTCGATCCGCGCGTAAACAATTTTTTGCCCACTTCTTTTTCCAACTCGCTGATACGGTTGGTAACGGTGGACTGTGCGATAAACAATTGCTCTGCAGCCAAGGTGAAATTCTTTACTTTCGATAAAAATATAAATGTTTTCAGTTCTTCGGTATTCATTGAAAAAATTGATCGCCCCTATCAAATTAATCTATTAATGACATTATAACGAGTTGCGACAAAAAAAGCAACTAAAAAAGGTCGAAATTTGTAAAAAAAGATGAAAGTTTTTCATTTTTACGCTGTGCGATTGACAAAGGGCGGGAAAAGGCGTATACTGAAAAGGAGCATAGAAAAAAAGGAGCAAAAAATATGCAAACGGAAATTACGGAACGGGTAGAAAAAATAAAAGCGGAGCTGTCGAAAGGAAATCCGTTTGGCGAGCAAGTGATATTGGTAGCGGCGACGAAAATGCAAACGGCGGAGGCGATCAACGAGGCCGTGCTGGCGGGGGTGGACGCCGTGGCGGAAAACAAACCGCAAGAATTTCGGGATAAAAACGATTTGGTGTTGCCGTGTCCGAGGCATTTTATCGGGCATTTGCAAACGAACAAGATAAAATATTTGATCGGAAAGATCGATTTATACCATTCGTGCGACCGTGACGATTTGGCGGGAGAATTGGCAAAGAAATCGCGGGAAAAAGGAATCGTGTCCAACGTATTGTTACAGATCAACGTGGGGGCAGAAGAAAGCAAAGGCGGTTATATGTATGAAAGCGCAAAAGAAACGTTTGCGCGGCTGAATCAAACGGACGGACTTTGCGTAAAGGGGTTTATGGCGATGCTTCCCGAAACGGACGATGAAAAGCTCCTTCGCGCATTGGCGAAAAAGATGCGCGCATTATACGATTGGGGACGTGTGCAATCGAACAACGTTGTGTATTTATCAATGGGTATGAGTGGCGATTACGCGCTCTGCGTGGAAGAAGGAAGCAATATGATCAGAGTCGGTTCGACGATTTTCGGACGGCGCGAATATGGCGTAACGGTATAAAAAAGACAGAAAACAAGTAAGGGAAACGGCAGATGGATAAATCGGAAAAGGGATATGCATGGATCACGGGTGCGACGGGCGGTTTGGGAAAGGCGTTCGTGTGGGCGGCGGCAAAGCGCGGTTACGATCTGTGTTTAACGGGTAGAAGCGAAGAAAAATTAAAGGGATTACAACAAGAGATCGCCGTGTTATATCCCCAAACGGACGTAAAAATATTTGCCGCCGATCTGTCAAACGAGCGCGATCGCGCGTCGCTGATGGCGCAGATAGAGGCGCAAGGGCTTCGGATCGGGTTGCTTGCCAACGTTGCGGGCGCAGACGTTCAAAAAGGCTTGACGGCGTACACGCAAGAAAAGATAGCCTTTCAATGTCGGGTGAACTTCGAGGCGGCGGTATCCTTATGCCGCTTTGCCATAGAACGAAAAGCGGCGAGGTTGAACATTGTCAACGTTTCGTCCGTTTCGGGGATCTATCCGATGCCTTATTTCGCCATTTACAGCGCGACCAAGGGAGCGTTGACGTCCTTTTCCGTGTCCTTGCGGGAAGAAATGAAAGGGAAAAACGTAGCGGTAACGGCTATTTTGCCGGGGGCGATGCCGACGCGTGAAGACATCAAAGAACAGATAAAAGGACAGGGGGCGTGGGGAAAATTGGCGGCGAAATCTCCCGAAAGCGTAGCGGAAATTTCGTTGAAAGCAGTGGAGAAAAACAAACGAAAGGTGATTGTTGGTTTTTGGAACAAAATGATGCGTATTGGCACTTGTTGGTTGCCGACGTCGTGGCGGTTGCATTTTATCGCAAAACGTTGGAGTAAAATTTCAAAAGACGCATTTTAAGCGCAGACGCTTCTCGAAATGGGAAGCGTTTTTAATGGATAAAAAGCGGATAAAAATTGTGTAAAAACTGTTTTTCGCCCTTCAAATCCTTGACAAACGCTCCTTTTTTATGTATAATCGATTTAATTAATTAAAATTTACAGTTTGATCGAAAAGAAAAATTAAAAAAAGAAGACGAGGAGAAGTAGATATGATCGAATTAAATCCTTCCAGCAATTTATTGGAACAAGATCCGTACGAATACGAATTGCAGGACGTAGCGGAGGCGCAGTTGTTCCGCGATATTTATCCGTACGATGAAATACCGAAAACGCCATTCAACCATCGCCGCGTGCCGATGAATATGCCGAAAGAGATATGGTTGACGGATACGACGTTCCGCGACGGGCAACAATCGCGCGCGCCGTATACGGTGAAACAGATGGTGGATATATACAAACTGATCGCGCGGCTTGGCGGGCCGAAAGGGATCGTGCGGCAAAGTGAATTTTTCGTATATACGAAAAAAGACAGAGAAGCCTTGGAACAGTGTATGTCGCTTGGGTATAAATTCCCCGAGATCACCACTTGGATCCGCGCGAAAAAAGAGGATTTCGAGTTGGTGCACGACATCGGTATCAAAGAAACGGGTATTTTGGTCAGCTGTTCCGATTATCACATCTTTAAAAAATTGAATATGACAAGACGGCAGGCATACGATCATTATTTGGGCGTTGTAAAAGAAGCGTTTGCGGCGGGGATATCCCCCCGTTGTCATTTGGAGGATTTGACTCGCGCCGATTTTTACGGTTTTGTCGTACCTTTTGTCAACGCTTTGATCGAACTTTCCCACGAAGCAAACGTTCCCGTGCGTATCCGTATGTGCGATACGATGGGGTACGGATTGCCGTATACAGGTACGGCTTTGCCTCGAAGCGTACCGGGGATCGTATACGGTTTGCACCATTATTCCGACGTGACTTCCGAAATGTTAGAATGGCACGGGCATAACGATTTTTATATGGGCGTTGCCAACGCCGTCAGCGCGTGGTTGTACGGCGCGTGCGGCATCAACTGTTCGCTGTTGGGGATTGGCGAGCGGACGGGTAACGTACCTTTGGAAGCGATGGTGATGCAATATGCGTCAATGCGCGGTACGTTAGACGGTATGGACACGACGGCAATTACGGAGATCGCCGAATATTTTGAAAAGGAATTGGGATATAATATTCCGCCGATGACGCCGTTTGTGGGCAGCGCGTTCAATCTTACCCGTGCGGGCGTTCACGCCGACGGGATAATGAAAGACGCGGAAATTTATAATATTTTCGATACGGAGAAAATTTTAAACAGACCTGCGGAAGTTTCCATTTCCAATACGTCGGGGTTGGCGGGGATCGCCTATTGGCTGAATAAGCATTACAAGCTTTCTCCCGAACGTCAAGTGGGAAAACAAGACTGGTTGGTGCAGGAAATGAAAAAGCAGATCGACGAAATGTATGCGGACGGCAGAACGACGGTGATGGGCGAAGACGAATTGGTGATGCTCGTCAAGAGAAATTGCGCGGATAAACGTTGCGCGTTGAAGTTGGAAGATTGAGAAATACAAGGGATAAAAAAAGATATGGGATATACGATAGCGCAAAAAATCATCAAAGAACATCTTGTTTGCGGCGAGATGACCGCGGGAAAAGAGATCGGGTTGAAGATCGATCAAACGCTGACGCAAGACGCCACGGGGACGATGGCGTATTTGCAGTTCGAGGCGATGGGGATCGATCGTGTGAAAACGGAATTATCCGTTGCCTATATCGATCATAATACGTTGCAAGCAGGGTTTGAAAACGCGGACGATCACCGCTATATCCAAACGGTGACGAAAAAGCACGGGATACGCTTTTCCCGTCCCGGAAACGGCATTTGCCATCAGGTGCATTTGGAAAGATTTTCCCGTCCCGGAAAAACGTTGATCGGGTCAGATTCGCATACGCCGACGGCAGGCGGTATCGGTATGCTCGGTATGGGCGCGGGCGGCTTGGACGTAGCGGTTGCAATGGGCGGCGGAACGTATTATATTACAATGCCCAAGATCATTAAAATTAATTTGATCGGTCGATTATCCGCTTATGTAGGGGCAAAAGACGTCATTTTGGAAGTGTTGCGTTTGCTCGGCGTCAAGGGCGGCGTGGGCGCAGTGATCGAATACAGCGGCGAAGGAGTAAAAACTCTGTCCGTTCCTCAACGCGCTACCATCACCAATATGGGCGCGGAATTGGGCGCGACGAGTTCTGTTTTCCCTTCCGATGAAGTGACCAAGGCGTTTTTGCGCGCGGAAGAACGCGAGGCGGATTGGATAGAGCTTTCTCCCGACGCCGACGCCGAATACGATGCGGAATACACCGTGGATTTAAGCGCGTTACAGCCTTTGGCGGCTTGTCCGCACAGCCCCGACAACGTAAAGAGCGTATCCGAATTGTCGGGAATGAAAATCGATCAAGTATGTATCGGGTCTTGTACCAATTCGTCCTTGTCGGATATGTTGACGGTGGCGGCGATGTTAAAAGGAAAGACGGTGCATCCCGACGTCAGTTTGTCCATTTCACCCGGGTCGAAACAGGTGTATACGATGCTGGCGGAATGCGGCGCGCTCGCCGATTTGATCAATGCGGGTGCGCGGATTTTGGAATGTGCTTGCGGCCCGTGTATCGGTATGGGTTTTTCACCCAAATCGGCGGGGATCAGTTTGCGTACGTTCAACCGAAACTTTTTGGCGAGAAGCGGAACGGCGGATGCGCAGGTGTATTTGGTGTCGCCGGAAACGGCTGCGGCATCGGCGATTACGGGCGTATTCACCGATCCGACGACGCTTGGAAACGCGCCTGCGGTGGAAATGCCGACAACGTTTAAGATCAACGATAATTTGATCGAATTGCCCGCAACGGCGGAAGAAAGCGTAAGTATAACGGTGGAAAGAGGGCCGAATATCAAACCCATTCCCGTCGGGAACTCGCCTGCGGACAATTTAAAATGCGAACTCATTTTAAAGGTGGGGGACGATATCACCACCGACCATATTATGCCGGCGGGGACGAAGGTGTTGCCCTATCGCTCGAACGTACCGAAACTGTCGGAATTTTGTTTTACCGTTTGCGATAAAAACTTTCCCGAACGGGCTAAGGCAAAGAGCGGCGGCGTTATTTTGGGCGGCGCAAATTACGGACAGGGTTCTTCGCGCGAACACGCGGCGCTTGTTCCGTTGTACTTAGGGATCAAGGCAGTGGTGGCAAAGAGTTTCGCCCGTATCCACGTAGCCAATTTGATCAATTTCGGCATCGTACCGATGACATTGGCCGATCCTGCCGATTACGATCGGTTTACCGAGGGGGATCAGTTGGAAATACAAGGTTTTGCGGCGGCGGTTGCCAATGCGACGGAAGCGACGCTTATCAATAAAACCAACGGCGCAACGGCGAAATTGTGCTTAACGTTGTCCGTAAGACAGCGTGAAATGTTGTTGGCGGGCGGTTGTTTGAATTACACGAAAAATCAGAAATAAAAGAGGTGAACGAAATGGAAAAGGAAGAATATAAAACGCAATTAGACGTTGCTTGTGAAAAATTCAGAAAAATTTTGGAAGAACAGCTTGTACGTGTGGAAGATATGAAATCGCAAGGCGATTTTGTCGATTACGGCGCATTGAATACCATCAAGATCGGCGTTTGCGGCGGCGACGGGATCGGCCCGATCATTTCTGCGCAAGCAAGGCGAGTTCTCGAATTTATTCTCGCAGATCTGGTGAAAGAAGGAAAAGTGCAATTTAAAGACATCGAAGGCTTGACGATCGAAAACCGCATTGAAAAGGGGAAAGCGATCCCCGACGACGTAATGGCGGAACTCAAATCCTGCCATATCATTTTGAAAGGTCCGACTACGACGCCGCAAAAAGGCAGCGGTATGCCCAATATCGAATCGGCAAACGTGGCGATGCGAAAGGCGCTCGATCTGTTCGCAAATATCCGCCCCGTAAAAGTACCCGAAGAAGGGATCAATTGGGCGATCTTCCGCGAAAATACGGAAGGGGGATACGCCGTCGGTTCTTCCGGTTTTAACGTAACGGACGATCTTGCCGTCGATTTTACGATCACCACCAAGCAAGGCTCCGACCGTATCGCGCGTTTGGCGTACGATTACGCACGCAAAAACGGTTTTAAACGAGTATCCCTTGTCACAAAAGCCAACGTGATAAAAACGACGGACGGAAACTTTTTGGAAGATTGCCATAAAGTAGGCGATCAATATCCCGATATCGTTACGGACGAATGGTATGCGGATATTATGACGGCGAAATTGGTGGATAAGAAACGCCGCCGCGATTTTCAGGTGTTGTTGCTTCCCAACCTTTACGGGGACATTATTTCCGACGAAGCGGCAGAATTTCAAGGCGGGGTCGGTACGGCAGGTTGCGCCAATATCGGGAAAAAGTATGCGATGTTCGAGGCGATCCACGGCAGCGCGCCCCGTATGATCACCGAAGGGAGAGGGCAGTATGCCGATCCATGTTCGATGCTCCGCGCCTGCGTAATGTTGCTTTCTCATATCGGCTTGCAGGATAGAGCGGATAAATTGGAACGCGCGTTGGATATTTGTTCGTTTGAAGAAAAAAAATACGTCATTACGGGCAGAGATACGGGGGCTACTTGTCAGCAGTTTGGCGATTACGTGATGGAAACGTTGCAAAAATTATAATGGATAGACGTGAAAAAGACTTCTTACCTCAGCGAGAAGTCTTTTTTTGGGCTTAAAAGCATAAAAATAAGAATCTAGGGAAGGAAAAAAAGTTGGAAAAGGTCTTTTTTTCGGAAAACGCTTTACACTTGTTCGATTTTGTGTTATAATAACAAAAGAGGTGCATTATGAGATATACCGCGCAATCGAGTAAATATATTTGGAAGAACTTTTTTTTCGTTCTTCCGTTTGCGATCATTCCCGCGTTTTTTCTCTCCGTATCCACGGATGAAAAAGCGTTGATCGACGTACTCACCAATTGTTTTACGGGAAAAATTCAGGAAACCACCTACTCGCAAATATTTCGCGCGATTTCGGTGCTGAATTTCGGATCGTGGCAGTCGGTGGTGTTCGGAATTGTGGGGATTGTGCTCATCGTCGTTTGCGTAGCGCTTTTGATGGCGTTTTTGGAAAAGCATATGCGGATCGGTAAACGGACGTATACGGGGCTGCTTGGAAAATTAAACGACAATTTTCTTTCCACTTGCAGTTACGCGCTGATTATGATCGTCGGGTACGAGCTTTGGTGTTTATTTACGGCGGCGTTTTTGTTTTTGGTTTCGCGGATCAGCGTGGACGCCGTTGCGTACGTTTTGACGGTTGGATTTTTACTGTTGATGCACGCCCTTTTGATCTATGCGATCGGGCACGTTTATTTATGGTTGCCGTGTATGCAGATTACGGGATTTCGGGCATTGGAGGCGTTGCATTATTCCTATCAACTGATGGATCCCGTTAAATGGCCCATCTTGCTGGGGCAATTGTTCTTTTTGTTGTTTACCGAAACTTTAATTTGTCTTTCGGCGCTGTTTGCGCCCGCTCCCGTCATTTTTACAGTGCTGACGACGGTGCTGTATACCGCATTGATCTTGATATATTGCGTGCGTATGCAGATCACGTATTTCGACCGCGACAACATTCAGCGCGCCGATCTTCCCGGATATTATTACGGGCGCTGATGTTACGGCATTAAGGAGCAGAAAGGGATAAAAGGAGGAAACTATGCGTTTTCGTAACGGATTACGTTTATTGATAGAGAATTTTAAAAATGTTTATAGGTTATTGTTGTTTAAGATCGTCGTTACGTTGGTTGCGTTTGCGCTTTGCTGTTCGTTTGTTCTTCCCGAATTGATCGAACTTGCCAATCAACCTGCGATCCGCGCGCTTTGGCAGGATCTTGCGGCGTTTGGTAAAGCGTTTGTGGCGATGCATATCGACGGTTTGCCGGATATCCGCGATAAAATCTTCGCGGAAGGCGGTTCGATGAGTGCGGCTTTGCAAGAAATTTCAACGATGAAGCCGCAGCTGTTATGGACGTTTGTGGGCTGTTTAACGGTATATTTATTAAAACGGTTTGTCGATACTTTGGGATATTTTGCGGTGGGGGACATTGTAGACGATAAAATGGCGACGTATTCGGAAACGTCCTTTTTCTCTGCGTTGATCGCCAATCTCGGAAAAGCCGGTGTGTATGCCGTGATCTACGTACCCTTATCCTTTTTGTTCGACATTTTGATCGGGGCGATCTGCTATTTTATGTTGGTGCATTTAAACGTGTTGATATCCCTGCCGTTGACGGTGACGTTCGTGATATTGATGCAAGCGGTGAAATTTACGCTGACGGGACATTGGCTCCCTGCGATGACGACGGATAAAATAAAACTTCGCGATGCGTTCCGCTATCGGGAAGAAAGGGAAAAGAAACAGCGCAGTAAAATTTTCGCCACGTATTTGGTGGGTATGTATCTGGTGTTGATCGTCAACGTTTTGGCTCTACTGTGTACGTTTGGCAGCGCATGGCTGATCAGCGTGCCTGCGTCGTTCGTCTTTTTATTGTGCTTGCAGTACGTCAATTATTATACGATCAAGGGTAAAAAATATTTCATCACATACGAGCGGATCGCGAGAAATACCGATTTCGGCGACAGCGAACATTTCTTTAATTATATAGAAGAAGAGGAAGAACCGAAAGAAGAAAAACAAGAAAATGACGAAATAAAAACGACGGCAATGGAGGTGAAACGTATGGAATACGTAAAAGAATATCAAAAATGGTTAGCAGATCCTGCGCTTTGCGCGGAAGGCAGAAAAGAATTGGAAAGTATCGCAGGAAAGGACAAAGAGATCGAATACCGTTTCGGCGGTGAATTGGAATTCGGTACGGCAGGTATGCGTGGCGTGATCGGATACGGGAAAAATATGATGAATATCTACACTGTTATGCGCGCAACGCAAGGATTGGCGGAATGGATCAAAACGCTGGGCGAAGAAGCGATGGAGCGCGGCGTTGTCATCTCCTTCGATACCAGAAGAAAATCGCAAGAATTTGCCAAAGTTTCCGCCGGCGTATTGGCGAAAAACGGGATCAAAGCCTATTTGTTCGACGACGTGCATCCCGTTCCGATGCTTTCGTATGCGGTACGTTATTTAAAAACGGTTGCAGGCGTTATGATTACGGCAAGCCACAATCCCAAAGAATACAACGGTTATAAAGTATACGGGGAAGACGGCGCGCAAATGTCGCCCGAAGATACGGAAAAAGTGGTTTCTTATATCAACAAGATCGACGATTATTTGTCCGTGACGGCAGAAAAGAACAGTCCGCTGATCGTGGCGGTTCCCAAACAGTTGGATGAAGATTATATTGAAGAATTATCCAAATTGACGTTGTCGAAAGAAGCTGTGGAAAAGTGCGGAGCAGATTTGAAATTGGTGTATACGCCCGTCCACGGCAGCGGATACGTGCCTGTCACCGCTATTTTAAACAAGTTGGGGATCCATACGACGGTGGTGGAAGAACAAACGACCAAAGACACCGAATTTTCTACTGTAAACGTACCCAATCCCGAATATAAAGAAACCTTGTCGATGGGGATCGCATTGGCGAATAAAATCGACGCGGACGTAGTGTTCGGCACCGACCCCGATTCCGACCGTTTGGGGGTTGCGTTGAAAGACGACAAGGGGGAATTTGTGGCGTTGTCGGGCAATCAAGTGGGTATTTTGCTGTTGGATTATATTTTAACGCGGCTTTCGGAAGACGGCGCGATGCCTGCGAATGCGGCGGTAGTAAAATCGTTTGTGACGACGGGTATGGCGAAGGCGCTTTGCGACGATTACGGCGTAACGTTGTATGAAACGCCCGTAGGGTTTAAATTTATCGGAGAGAAGATAAAACAATGGGAAGCGGACGGCAAACATACGTATGTATTCGGGTTTGAAGAATCCTGCGGATATTTGCGCGGTACGCACGCAAGAGATAAAGACGCAGTGGTGGCGTCGATGCTTTGCGCGGAAATGGTTTGTTATTATACGTATATCGGGAAATCGGTGTACGGCAGATTGCAAGAAATTTATCAAAAATACGGTTACGTATTGGATAAAAACGTATCCGTTCAATATTCGGGCTTGAACGCTATGAAAGAGATGAACGGCGTTGTAGACGGTTTGAAGACGTTGAAAGTGGACGCGTTTGCCGATTTGAAAGTGGAAGCAGTGCGCGATTACAGCGCGGCAAAACGTACGGCGGCGGACGGAACGGTGAGCGAATTGGATATCCCCAAATGCAATTGCGTGTATTACGAATTGGAAGGGGGCTCGTTCGTTTGCGTGCGTCCCAGCGGAACAGAGCCGAAGTTGAAAATATATTATTCGTTGAAAGCGAAAGACGAAAGCGCGGCAAACGCACTGTTGGAAAAAGTGCAAACAGCCGTAAACGAATTGTTGGAAAAAGTGAAAGCGTAAGGTAATAGGTGAGTTTATGGATGAATTGAGGGAAACTGACATACAAGAAAAGGAGCAGGAATATGATTTTTCTTCCGTTGCCGTAATGGGCGAGGAGGAATATCAGGAGTTTAACAGCGTTTCTTATTCTCAAAGTTCAACGTTGGTACTTGTGCTATTAATCTTTTTTGCGGTTTGTACAATCCCGCAACAGTTTTTGTTTCCTCAAAACAGATTTTCCATGCTTATTTGCACAGGTTGGGTATTGCTTGTGTTCGTACTTTTGTTTTTTTATTACACAAAAGAGCGTAAAGGATTCGTATAAAAGATTGGTGATTTCGCAAGGGAAAGACACCATCGCCTTTAAAATAAAGTTTGGCGAAAAAATTATAGGCGCAACGGACGACAATGCACCCGTTGAATATGATTACAGCGCCGTGACGTCTATAAAAGAAACAAACCGATATTATCTTTTGGGATTAAAATATAACTTGTATCTGGTTGTGCAAAAAGACGTAAAAGGAAAAACGGAAAACGTCGATTTTGTGCAATACATATTGGAAAAAAATCCCAAACTCAAAAAGAAAAAAGTAGAAAACGTTATGAACAAGAAGAAATCGAATATCATTTGTTTATGTCTGTTCGCCCTTTTGTTCGTATTCCATTTGATTATGTATTTTGTTTAAAAATGCACCCCCCGAAGCGGCTGAAAATTCCACTTCGGGGACTTTTTCGTCTGTGTCATCCTGAACGCGGTCGAAATCCGAACGAAGAGAGGATCAAACGGTGGGAAACAGCGTTTGGGATCTCGGACGAAAACTCTGCGATATTATCCGACGGGGCTCACTTCGTGCTTTTGGGATAAATTCCAAAAGTTCGGCTACGCTGTCGCTCCGCGCGGAATGGCACGTCGGGAAACGGTGTAAAGGTGTATAAAATTTCACAAAAATTTTCTGTGAAAGAATATCACAAAAGAACGAAAGATTTTCTATTGCATTCTTTCGCAGTTTGTGTATAATAAAAGTGAAAAAATTAATAAAGAGGAGATAACTACTTATGAGATTGCCTGTATTGGACAAGAATTTTTATCCTATGATCAAAGCGTTGAACGATTTCGACGCAGAAGTGAAAAAAAGCGGTAGCGCAGTGAAGGTGACGCTTGTTGCCGAACGTACCAACGGTTATAATTACGTTTATCAATACGACGCGTTGGCTGACGGCGTAAACGACGCGCTCAATTTCCGTATTGCGGAACGTATGGCAAAAACCATTCTTTGGGTGGTTGGCGGATTTAAAATTTCCGTTGCCGGCAGTAAATCGATTTATGAATATTTAAAACAAGCGTACACGTTGCAGGGGCTTCGTGCGTTCGACGTGGATTTTATGAGCGGCGTTTACGAAAGACCTTTTGAAGTGGAATGGCTGGAAGAAAGCGAAATTCCTCAACAGAAAAACGCGTCTATTCGCGTTGGCGGGTATTTGAACGGTTGCCGTATCGGTTTCGACGCAGGCGGTTCGGACAGAAAAGTGAGCGCAGTGATCGACGGCGAAGTTGTGTACAGCGAAGAAGTGGTTTGGAATCCGAAAGTGACGGAAGATCCCACCTATCATTATAACGAAATTTTGACGGCGATGAAGACGGCGGCAAGCAAAATGCCCACCGTTGATGCGATCGGCGTTTCTTCCGCAGGCGTATACGTGGATAATAAGATTATGGTGGCGTCGTTGTTTATTAAGGTGGACAAGGAAAAACACGGCGATTACGTAAAAAATATGTATATCAACGTAGCGAAGGAAATCAGCAAGGCTTACGGCAAAGACATTCCTTTGGAAGTGGCAAACGACGGCGACGTAACTGCGTTGGCAGGTGCGATCGATCTCGATGACAACGGCGTTTTGGGTATCGCGATGGGTACAAGCGAAGCGGTTGGTTATATCAATACGAACGGCGGTATCAACGGCTGGCTTTCGGAACTTGCATTTGCGCCCGTGGATTTCAACGAAAATGCTATGCAAGATGAATGGAGCGGCGATTTCGGGGTAGGCTGTAAATATTTCTCGCAAGACGCGGTGATCAAGCTTGCGGAATACGGCGGATACAAATTTGAAGAAGGATTAACGCCTGCGCAAAAATTGAAAGTGGTGCAAGCGATGATGGACAAGGGCGACAAGTTGGCGCAACAAATATACGAAGATATCGGCGTATATTTGGCGCATACCATTCCGTTCTATGCGAAGTTCTACGATATCAAGCATATGCTTTTGCTTGGGCGAGTTATGGGAGGCAAAGGCGGCGACGTGATTTTGGCTACTTGCAAAGAAACGTTGGCTGCGGAATATCCCGAATTTGCAACGCTCGATATCGGTTTGCCCGATGAAAACAACCGTCGTGTGGGACAAAGTATCGCTGCGGCAAGTTTGCC
>JAFTPQ010000048.1 GCA_017463205.1 Clostridia bacterium | reverse complement strand
TAAAAACCAAACGGTTGCATTACTACTTTTCCTATAATTACAACGATTCCGATTTTAACGACGAAGAATTTTCTTTGCGCTATTCCAGCGTGACTGATTTTATAAAAGAAAACGAAATGTTGCTTGACGAGCTTTTCACCATTTATAAGATACACGAATTTCCGACCCCGATAAATTGCTTTTTCGGCAACGCGGACGAATTCAACCTCGGCAACTTATGCTATCATAATTTAGCACATAATGCAATCGCTTGTTATACTGTAGGTAGGCTTGCTTTAAACCTTGTCGATCGGATCGCTTATGAAGCCGACCTTTCCGGTTACACTTACCACCCGCACATCAATGCTTATTTTTCTTTAAAATATTCAAGTTATGCCGCTAAAATGGAATATTTGGATTATTCGTTGCGTTTCAAAAATCGTTTTGTAACCGAATATTACAGCGAAGAATCTAAATCAATTATAAAAAACGTACGCGAGCAATACGATAAAACGTACGGCAAATGCACGGCTTCCAGTTTCGACGTACATAAATGGATACAAAGTTTTGCTTACGTTTATAACCGCGATACGGAACAGCCCGTTTTGTTCGGTTATTCTTTCGTCGGTTATATTTATGAAACATATGGATTCGATACGCTTATGGAAATCAATAGAAAAGCCTCATCTGTCAATATAAACGGCAAAACATTTGAAAATTTTGTCTACGAATGGCACAATTGGTTGGTTCAACAATTTTAAAACGTCGTGTTTACGTTATTTATTTACGCTGTAATAAAATTTTCCGTATTTTTTCTTGTAAACCCTTGCAGAGAATAAAAAAATATGATACAATATTTTTGAATACATATTATATAGTATATATTGAGGTCTTTTATTATGGAAGAAGAAAAAGTTGTAAACACGGAAGAATCCACCGCGTTGCCGCCCAAGATCACAAAGGAGAATATCGATCCGTTGGCAGGCACGAAACGTAGCATCGTTTATTCGTGGATACGTTCTGTTTTATTGATGTTGCTTTCCTCGTTGCTGATTGCGTTTGCATCGTACAGCCTCATCACTCCCAACGATTTCACCATCGGCGGCGCTGCCGGCATTTCCATTTTGATCAACGTTGCATCCAACGGAAAAGTTCCGCAAAGCATTATGTCCTTTTGCATCAATTTTCCCCTCGTGATCATTGCGTTTTTCTTTGTAAAACGTCGGTTTGCCATCTTATCCGTTTTCAGCATCGCCACACAATCGGTATTTCTTTTGATCATCGAGAAACTGTTGCCGACGTTAAAACTGATCTTCCCCGGCGGAGAAACTTCTAAAATGTTTGCGGCGGTTGCCGCGGGGCTTTGTATCGGCGTTGCGATCGCCTTGGCGTTTAAAGCAGGCGGCAGCACGGGCGGCGCAGATATCGTTGCCGTTATCATTCAAAAGAAATTTAAAGCCACTTCTATCGCTTGGATGTTGTTTATCATCAACTGTATCGTCATCGGCGCGTCTATTTTCATTTTTGAGCCCCCCGTGGAAAAATCGAGCGCACTGTACTACGGCGCGTTGCTTATGCCCATCATTATGGCAATCTTCGAATCGTTTGTCGAAAGCAAGATAAATGAAGCGATCACCAACGGATTACATTCCGCACGAGAATTCCGCATCATCACCGACAAGCCGGAAGAAATGGCGCAAGCGCTGATGAAAGAACTCAGCCGCGGCGTTACGGCGTTGCCCGCAACAGGTATGTATACCAAAATTACGCACACGATGTTGCTTTGCGTTGTCAGCCGCCGACAGGTGCCTACGTTAAAAAAGATCGTCAAATCGGTCGATCCCAATTCTTTCGCCGTTATGTCGAACGCTTCGCAGGTGTTGGGATTGGGTTTCCACAACAGCGACTTGCAATAAAACACAATCGTTTTTTCATCGCAATCCCTTTTATCTCCTGATCATTTCAAGAGCGGAACGCCGTTTCCGCTCTTTTTTCTTCCTTATTTCGACCTTCTTTCCCCTTTCTTGCCGCATTTTTATAAAAAAATTGAAAAAAACCTTTATTTTTCAAGGATTTCCGCAATTTTTTTGCTTTTGACACTTGACAAATGCAACGTAATAGGATATAATGGAATTACTTAGAAATTATCAGGTTTTTAAGAATAAAATTTTTTAAAGGGGATTTAACTCTTATGAACAAAGGCGAATTGATTAAAGCAATTGCAGACAAGGCTCAATTTACACAAAAAGACGCAGCAGCAGCTTATGAAGCATTCGTAGCAGCAGTTACGGAAGCTTTGAAGAACGGCGAAAAAGTTCAGCTTGTTGGCTTTGGTACGTTTGAAGTGAAAGACGTTCCTGCAAAAACCGGTATCAACCCTCAAACGAAAGCTCCCGTGCAGATCCCTGCATGCAAGAAGCCCGTTATGAAGTTTGGTAAGGCTTACAAAGACATGATCAACAACTAAATCAACCTTTTGAAAAGAGCCGTGGGACAACCCCTCGGCTCTTTTTCTTTGCGGTTTTGTATAACGGCGGCGTTTGAAAGGTGAAGTTTGCCTATGGCAAGTTAAGTTTGTTTAACGACAAGTGAAATTCGCCTTGCGGCGAGTGAAGTTTTGCCTAACGGCAAAGTTGTGGGAATATTAAGACGGTTACAGAATGTCATATCGTAAGGAACGGAGTGACGGAATAGCGAGCTTGCGAGCGTCCCGAGCGAAGCGAGTGGAGTGTATCTAAAAAGTAATAAGTAAAAGTGAAAAGTGAATAAGTGTGGCTGGATTTTAAAACGGGTAACGACACGCGTTACCCTAACTGCTACGCAGTAGAGCGCAACCTAACGGTTGCTCAACTTGGGGCTACTCTTTTCGTGGGCTCTGCCCACACCCGCAAAAAACTGAGTTTCTTGAC
>JAFTPQ010000008.1 GCA_017463205.1 Clostridia bacterium | reverse complement strand
TCTTGATAATTTCCACTTTCACCTTGTCGCCGATATTCAATACGTCTTCCACTTGATTTACTCTCTGTTCGGAAAGCTTGGAAATGTGGATCATACCGTCTTTGCCGGGTGCAAATTCGACAAATGCGCCAACTTTCGACAGGATACGAACAACTACGCCGACAAACATATCGCCCACTTCGGGATCGTGCGCGATCGATTCAACGATCGCTTGCGCGCGTTTTGCGTTTGCAACGTCGCCAAAACATGCGATACATACGGTGCCGTCTTCTTCGATATCGATCTTCGTGCCCGTTTGTTCGATAATCTTATTGATCACCTTGCCTTGCTTACCGACTACGTCGCCGATCTTTTCGGGATTGATCTTAAACGTTACGATCTTCGGCGCATATACGGACAATTCGTCTTTCACTTCGGGGATACATTCTAACATTTTGCCCAAAATGAATTTTCTTGCTTCTTGCGCTTGCGCGATCGCATCCAACATGATCTGTTCGGAAATGCCCTTGATCTTGATATCCATTTGGATTGCCGTGATACCTTTATCCGTACCTGCAACCTTAAAGTCCATATCGCCAAGGAAGTCTTCCAAGCCTTGAATATCCGTCATGATCACGTATTTGCCCGTTTCGGGATCTTTTACAAGCCCCATTGCGCAACCTGCTACGGGTGCTTTGATGGGAACGCCTGCGTCCATCAACGCCATCGTCGAACCGCACACGGACGCCATCGAGGACGAACCGTTGGACGACATGATATCGGATACGACACGAATTGCATAAGGGAAGTCTGCGGGATCGGGAATAACGGGAACGAGCGCGCGTTCTGCCAACGCACCGTGACCGATTTCACGTCTGCCGGGGCTTCTCAAAGGTTTTGCTTCGCCCGTCGAATAGCCGGGGAAGTTGTATTGATGCATATATCTCTTTTCTTCTTCTTCGTCAAGACCTTCCATACGTTGCGCTTCGCCAAGCATACCAAGCGTACAGGTGGTGAGCGCTTGCGTTTGACCTCTGGTGAACACAGCCGAGCCGTGCACGCGAGGCAATACGCCGTGCTCGCACCAAATAGGACGAACTTCCGTCAATTTTCTGCCGTCGGGACGAACGCCGTCGAAGATCTTCGCGCGAACGATACCTTTTACAATATAGTAGATGGAATCTTTCACTTCGCGGATCTGATCGGGATAAATTTCGGTGAAATGTTCGATGATTTCCGCTTCCGCCTCTGCTTGTTTTGCTTGACGTTCTTGACGATCGAACGTATCCAATGCTGCGTACAATTTATCGTAACCGTATTCTTTAACAGCCGCGTCGAGTTCTTCGGGAATATGATAGAGTTCCATTTCCTTCTTCGGCTTGCCGACAACGGGAACGATTTCTTCTTCGATCCACTTGCAAACTTTTTTAATTTCTTCGTGACCGTACATGATCGCGCCGACCATTTCTGCGTCCGTCACTTCGTTTGCGCCCGCTTCGATCATCAAAATCGCATCAGACGTACCTGCGAGGTTGAGGTGGATCGTACTCTTTGCGCGTTGTTCCACGTCGGGGTTGATAACGTATTGTCCGTCAACGCAACCAACAACAACCGAACCCGTAGGGCCTGCCCAAGGAATATCGGAAATGGAAAGCGCGATGGACGAGCCCACCATTGCCAAAGGTTCGGGCGAAACGTCGGGATCAACAGACAAAGCCGTTGCCACAACCACTACATCGTTAAAAATCCCTTTCGGGAACAGAGGACGAATGGGACGGTCGATCAAACGACTGGTGAGGATCGCCTTATCCGACGCTCTGCCTTCGCGTTTTTTGAAACCGCCGGGGATCTTACCCACAGCGAACATCTTTTCTTCATAATCGACGGAAAGAGGGAAGAAATCCATTCCTTCTCTTGCCGTTTCCGACATACACACCGATACGTGCACTGCCGTATCTCCGCAACGAACCAAACACGCGCCGTTTGCTTGTTCGGCATATTTACCGATTTCAACCGTGAGTTCTCTGCCCGCGTAGTCCATTTTAAACATCTTGTAATTACTTAAATCTGGCATTTTTTTAATCTCCTTATTCTTTAATTCTTTTTTGTTCTTGTCCGCCGCCGTCGCCCGACGGGGGCGGGGGGGTTCGACGCTGAATCGCAAACAAAGCTTATGCCAAGGCTTGTCCGCTTGTTTCAACGCCCGTTTTGGTTCTTTCCTGCCTATATCACAAAAAAGAGCGAGTTAAAATAACCCGCCCTTTCGTGCTTGCATTATTTTCTAAGACCCAATGCTTCAACGATCGCTCTGTATCTTGCGATATCTTTCGCTTTCAGATAATCGAGCAAACCACGACGTTTACCTACCATCTTCAAAAGACCACGACGGGAATGGTTGTCCTGTTTGTGTTCTTTTAAGTGTTCGTTGAGGTGGTTGATTCTGAAGGTGAGCAGTGCAATTTGCACTTCGGGAGAACCCGTGTCGCCTTCGTGGGTAGCAAATTTCGCAATAATTTCGTTCTTTTCCATTTTTTATCCTCCTATTGAAATGTTATCTCGTACCGCTGCGCAGACCGTGGAGAATCGAGCCGCTCAGACAGCCGTTATTATTATTTTAACATATTCTTTCTATAATGTAAACCAAATTCGCCTCGTTTTTGATTATTTTTTATGGATTTTCAAAAAATTTTCTGCGCTTTTCTATGGTGACGTCTACGCCGTCGATGTACGTTTTTAAATCTTTTTGCGAAGCAAGGCGCGTGATCAAGCCTTGATCTGTATATACCCGTTTGGACACGGCGTTTGCACCCACAGCAAGATTGTCCGCCGTTTCTTCCATAATATCCACGTTGTATACGCACGCTTTGTTCGGCTTTGTCCAGCCCACGTTTTCGTTGTTTCCCACCTGATATTTTTGGCGGTACATATAATAAGGCAAATATCCGTTTTGACTTAAAATTTGACGGGAAGACGCCACCATGTACGAGATGAAATCGTTTTCCAAATATACGTTTTCCTCTTTCAACATATCTTCTTTCAGCTTTGCGCCCGATTTTAACGACAAACAATGCACCGTGATATTGTCCACACCCGTTGCCACCGCTTTTTCAACGCTTTTTTCAAAAACGTCGGGCGTTTCATCCGTCAGACCCGCGATCAGATCGACGTTGATGATAAAATTATATTTTTCCGACAGTTCAAAAGCCTTGTAAATATCCGCAACCGTATGTTTTCTGCAGATCTTTTGCAACGTTTCGTCTGAAAACGTTTGCGGATTGATGCAAATTCTCGTCACACCGTATTCCTTCAAAAGCCGTAATTTTTCTTCCGTAAACACGTCCGGCCGCCCTGCCTCCACCGTGTATTCGCAATTCGGCGCATAGGTTTGACGCAGTGGCGCGATCCCTTTTAAAACTCTTTCCAAATCGGGCGTATCCAAGGCAAACGGCGTGCCGCCGCCAATATAGACGCTGCGCAAATTCCCCACGCAGTCGCCTGCCGCAGACAATTCTTTTTCCAAACACGTTAAATATTGCGGCAGAAAATGCCGCGTCTTTTCAATCGGCGCGGTAATAAACGAGCAATAGGCGCATTTCGTGGGGCAAAACGGAATGGATACAAACAAGTCGGTGTTGCCGTCTTTCTTTTCGTAAATCTCCTCTTGCGTTTTTAAAATTTCCGCCACCAATTGAATATTATCTTCACGCACCTGCATTTTTTGGAATAAATCGCGGAAATTGCGACCTTTTTCCAATTCCATATACGCCAATTTCGTCGGGCGGATCCCCGTCAATGCCCCCCAAGGCATTTTTTCTTGATATAATTCGCTTAAAATTTCGTATAAACGCAGTTTGGCAAAACGACGCTCGAACCGTTTAAATTCCAATTCGTCGCACACCTGCCCCCCGTCTTTGAAAAAATATTCCTTTCCGTCCACCGTGAAAGTGTTGGAAAAAACGCCCTCTTCATAGGTGAAAGAGTGCGTGATGAAATCGGATCGGCGGCGAAACAACCGCACAATATCCATTAATTCATTTTCCAAAAATTTACAATCGGTTGTCAACATAACTTCCCTATTTTGCCTGTGATTTTGCATTTTTTTACGCATCAAGAACAAAAGGATTGTAGGTGCGCTCCCGCTCGATCGTCGTCTCTTCGTTATGACCGGGATAAACAGGCATATCATCCAACGCGGCGAGGCGTTTTAAACTCTTGCGCATCGCTTCCAAATCCCCCGTCGGAAAATCTGTCCTGCCCATACTGTCGGCAAACAGTGTATCGCCCGTGAACAAATACCTGCCCCCGTCCTTTTCCGTAATGAGATAGCAACAACTCCCTTTCGTATGCCCCGGCGTCAATAACATTTTCAACTGTATGCCGCACAAAAAACATTCCTCTTCGTCCGTCAACGTTTTGTTCACCGTATATTCCACAGGCGGCATTCCCGCCAATGCAAACAGCGCCGCGCTTGTCCCGACCAATGTTTTTTCTTCCGCGGAACACACCACTTTCGCGCCCTGTTCCTGCAAAACTTCCACGCCGCCGACGTGATCGAAATGACAGTGCGTTAATAAAACGTATGCGCATTTCAAACCGCGCTTTTTCAATTCATCCGCGATCCGCGTATCGGCGGGATCGATCACCAACGCATTTTCTCCGTCTTCCGTCAAAATATACGTGTTTGCGCCGAACCCACGCGGAAATATTGTAATGATCTGCATAACTTTTCCTCGTTTACGACAATGAAGTGATACGGTGCACTTCGTAAATGCGTTTATCCGCTTGCATTTTTTTAATCAAAAGATCGACTTCCGAAATATCCGTCAGGGAAATCGACGCCTCCAACACCGCGTCATGATTTTTGTCGATTCTGCCGTTTACCGCCGTGATCGACAACTTCATTTCCGAAACGACCGACGACAACACCGAAAGCGCCGCCCCTTGATCGTTGGCGCGTATCGCGATATTGGCGTTATAACGTTGTTTTGCGCCCGCGGCGATCTGCCACGACGCAGGCAACAAACGCATTTGTTCGACGCCGCGTATATTGGGGCAATCGGCACGATGTATCACCGTTCCGCGACCACGAGAAGTGTAACTGATGATCTCGTCACCGGGAACGGGCGAACAGCACCCCGCAAAATGCACCAACAGCCCCGCCTGCCCGTTGACAAGCACGCCGCCCGGCGTTCTGCCGCCGCCATCACCTGCGTGCACTTCAAACGCCAACGGTTTTTCTTTACGGTAGAAATCGATCAATTTAAACAATACTTGATTGACGCTGACCGAACCGTATCCCACCGCCGCAAACATTTCTTCCATTTCCCCAAACGAAAACCGTTCGGAAATGCGTTTGAAACTCTCCTCCGTAAGTAACGTAGACAGCGAAAAGCCTTTTTTCCGCGCTTCTTCGTCCAATTTGATCTGCCCGATGCGGATATTTTCTTCTTTGAGTTCGTTTTTATAAAATTGACGGATCTTCGCTTTTGCGCTGGACGATTTGATAAATTTCAGCCAATCTCGCGAAGGGCCTTTGGAATTTGGCGACGTGATGATCTCGACGACGTCCCCCACTTCCAGCGTCGTTGTCAACGGCACGATTTTTGAGTTGACTCGCGCCCCCGTACAATGATTGCCCACTTCCGAGTGGATCGCATACGCAAAATCGACCGGCGTTGCCCCCGGCGGCAGAGAAATGACCTTCCCGCGCGGCGTAAACACCAACAATTCGTGACTGTAAAGCTCCGTTTTCAAGGCATCGATAAACTCTTTCGAGTCTTTCAGATCCCCTTGCCATTCCATCACTTCGCGCAACCACGTTAAACGGCTTTCGAAATTGCTGCTTTCCTCTTCCGTTCTGCCTTCCTTATATTTCCAATGCGCCGCGATACCGAATTCTGCGATACGGTGCATTTCTTCCGTACGGATCTGAATTTCGAACGGTTGACCGTATCTCGTCATCACCGTCGTATGCAACGATTGATATTTATTGGGTTTGGGCGTGGCAATATAATCTTTGATCCGCCCGGGAATGGGTTTCCATTTTTCATGGATTCGCCCCAAAATCGTGTAACATTCTTTGATGTCGCTAACGATCACGCGGACTGCCGTTAAATCGTAAATTTGATCTAACGTCTTGCCCTTATTTTTCATCTTTTTATAGATAGAATAAAAATGTTTGGGTCGTCCGAACACTTCGCCGTCGATTCCGTCGGCATTCATCAATTCTTTAATTTCCTCGACGATGGTATTGACAAATTCTTTTCTTTCCGACAATTTTTCGCGAATGTTATACACCAACGATTCGTACGCTTCGGGATCGAGATATTTCAAGCACAAGTCTTCCAATTCGCACTTGATTTGCGAAATACCCAATCTGCCCGCAAGCGGTGCGTAAATATCCAGCGTTTCGCTTGCCATACGCTGTTGGCGTTCGTACGAAAGGAAGTTGAGCGAACGCATATTGTGCAATCTGTCGGCAAGCTTAATGATGATCACGCGCACGTCTTTTGCCATCGCAACGAAAATTTTACGGAAATTTTCCGCTTCGGCGTCTTCTTTCGATTTAAATTCTATTTTTTCCAGCTTTGTAACGCCGCTTACCAGATCTAACACTTCGTCGCCGAATTCCCGTTTGATATCCTCCGCCGTCGAATCGGTGTCCTCGATCACATCGTGCAAAAGCGCCGCGGCGATCGTCGCGGCATCTAAGCCCAGCTCCATCAAAATATCGGCTACGGCGCAGGGATGAATGAAATAAGGTTCTCCCGACGCGCGTTTTTGATTGGCATGCGCGGTTTCGGCATAGTTATACGCCTTGATCAGCGTTTCTCTATCCCCCGCTCCATACGTCTGTTCTATTTTTTTAAGCGTCGTTTCCATCTGTCTGCCTCTTTTGCTTTGCGTTACTTACTGCTTTTGTTTTCTTTGTTTCGTAATGAATTTTAAATTTTTTGTAACGCGCATACCTTGCGATACAATGCCGAATCTCCCAATTCTGCTTTCACCCCGCGATATACGGTTAAATGTCCGTCACCAAACGACACCAAGCCCAATTCTTCAAACACGTTTAAAGCGAACATAAATTCTCGCTTATCAAAACCAAGCCCGTCGCAGGAGATCGCCAATTCTTCCGCCGTTTGTCCCATCAAACTGTTGACTTCGCGACGAAGCGCGGCAAAAATTTCCAACAGTCCCTCGCGCGTAACGTCCAGCGCTTCAAACATTTTATAACCGCATATATCACGGTTGTAATACACCGATTTGTTTTCCAATGCCGCAATATGGAAATCGGACGGAGTATCCAAAAATATAAAATCTCGAAACCCCGAAAGATCGGCATCTGCCGCAGGCGATACGATCAGTGCATTGGATACGTCTCGTGAGGAAAGATGAAACAGATCGCAACCGAATTCTTCCAAGCCCTCGTAAAAACGTAACGTGCGGCGATCGGAAGCGATCAAACACAATCCGTAAGGACATTCTTGGCGTTTCCGTTCGATCAGTTCGACGATTTCCGACGTGGAAAGCGCCGTGCGCTCTTGCGCGATATCCTCTCTGCCGGCGCGCAACACCGAATTGGCAAAAATGCGGTCTGCTGCGCCTTTGCCCGTACGCCCGTCATACAACAGATCGCGTACTTGACCTTTTATATATTCTCTGCCGCGGTAATGCGACACGTTGATTTCAAAAATAAACTGCTTTTTAACGTCGCTTTCGATGATTTTTAAATGTCTTGCGCCCGAAAAATAGATCAAATCGATATAATCGCTGCGCACCGATAAATGCTGGGACATCGGTTTGACGGGTTTCACCGCACACGCGCCTGCCGAAATGGAAAACAAGGGACGGCGGTGTCCAACGCCGTAAGGTTCCATCGCCATCAGTTCGCGTGCAAATTTTTCCGAAAAAGGCGCGTCGATCTCCTCACTGACGGGAATTGCCTGTTCAAAATCCGCACCTGTATACGCACGGGCGATCTCCTCGTTTAACGCGCGTTCTAATACGTCGAAATTTTCAAAACGTATATTGATCCCCGCCGCTTGCGCGTGACCGCCGAATTCTTCGATGTACTGCGAACAATTTTTCAGCATTGTAAAAATATTGATATTTTCGATACTTCTGGCGCTCCCCTTCAACATATCGCCATTGTGCACGAATAGCAACGTTGGACGATTGTATTCTTCCGAAATCCGCGCCGCCACTATGCCGATGAAGCCCGTGTTCCACGTTTCGTCCGACAACATAATCACATTGCCGTACGCACCCTTTTCCGTCAATTTCTTCTTTGCGGAAACGTATAATTCTTCACAGCATTTTTGGCGTTCGGTGTTATACAGGCAAAGTTTGGTTGCCAAATCATAAATTTCGCTTTCATTTTCCGCTGTAAACAGACGGAACGCCGCTTGCGCGTCACCCATTCTGCCCGCCGCATTTACACGAGGAGCAACCGTAAACGCCAACGTCTGCGCCGTTACCGCTTCGTAATTTTTTCCGATCAGTGCCGAAAAACAAGATCGCATATGCGAATTGAAAATTTTTAACCCTTCCGTTACGATATCACGGTTTTCGCCCAACAACGGCACACTGTCCGCAACCGTCGCCAACGTTGCAAAATCGAGATATTGATAGGCGTCTTTTCCGATCAGCGCGCACGCCACTTTAAACGCCACCCCCGCACCGCAAAGGTTGTCGTAGGGATAATCGTCTTTCAATTTGGGATTGATGATAACGCAATCGGGCAAAACTTCCGGCAATTCGTGATGGTCGGTGACGATCACGTCCGAACCCAACTCATAAATATATTGCGCTTCTTTCGCGCAAGAAATACCACAGTCAACCGTGATAAACAATTCGGGATTGCACTCCTCGAAAATACGGTCGATCATTTCAATGGACAACCCATAACCGTCTGCGCGTTCGGGCACGTATACGTGAGCGTCGATCCCAAAATCGCGTAAGGCGTGAAACATAATGGCGGAAGCGCAAACGCCGTCGGCGTCATAATCGCCAAACACCGCCACCGTCATTCCTTCGTCCCGCGCCCGCGTAATCATTTCCACGGCTTCTTGCATGCCGCGCATAAGATAGGGCGACAGAAAATTCTTCTCCGACGGATGCATAAACCGATGAATTTTTTGCACGTCATCGATCCCACGCGCATACAAAATACGCGTAATCTGTTCCGTCAGCCCCGATTCTTTAGCGAGAAGGGCAATCGTATTCAGTTGTTCTTCCGTAAAGGAATATTCGGGTATGATCCTTTTCATGTTTTCTCTGTTTTCTCTGTTTTCTTTCTTTAATTTATATTGTAATGTTCTTTATAGATATAATAATTTGAGCGGGAAAAGAAGAAACCTCCTCCCGCCCATTGTTATTGAACTATACGCAAAGAATTTTTCTTTGCAAACTTACGCTTCCGCTTCGTCCTTTTTTTCTTCTTCGGTTGCTTCCGCAACTTCTTCCGCTTCGGGTTCAGCTACTTCTTCTGCAACTTCTTCCGCTTCGGGTTCAACTACTTCTTCAACCTTTTCTTCCGCAACTTCTTTTACGGGTTCTTCTTTCACGTCTTCCGCTTTCTTTTCTTCTACGGGAGCTGCTTTTTTCTTTTCGTAGGTCTTCTTCACTTTGGTGCTGGTTTTCACTGCGCCAACGTAATCGGACTTCGTACGGCCGACATTCTTCGCATCCACCGCTTTCTTAAAAGGAAGATACAGCGCGGGCGCATATACCATACCCATAAACGCCGCAACCACAAAAGCCACTACAACTGCAACCGAGAACCAAACGATCGCCGTCAAACCGCCGAAAATCGCCGACGCGCCGCCGATCAATACGAACGCTACTACGCCGAGCAACGTAAGCAAACCGATTTCTTTTACGGCTACGTTGTTGCCGATCGCGTCTTCTGCCTTTTCGCCAATCTGTTCGTTTGCGCGGATCTTTGCAAACGTGAGCAAAGCAGTTGCCGCAGACAACAAACCGGACGCCGCAACAGCGTATGCAACGGATGCGGTTACGGGAATGCGGACAAGCATCACCAGCGCCGCCGTCACTGCCATACCTACCAACGTAACGATACCGGATACAATACCTACGCGAAGATTATAACGCAACGCCACGTAAGCGAATGCAAGCACTGCAAACACAACGCCTGCGATCACACCGCGGAGCACGTAATGCTGCGCAAGCACTGCCGATACGTTTTCTTTTGCAGACGAAACGGTGATAAACGTACCGTCCCATTCAGCGCCGTCTGCCGTTTTTGCATCGAACGTGTTACGCAAATTCGTTTTAACAGCCGTCAAATCAACGTCTTCGTCAAATACGTAAACAAGTTCGCATTCGTCACCGGACATACCGCCCTTAATCACTTTTACAACGTCGAACGATGCAAACGCATCGTCGCATACGTCTTGTACTTCGTCCAACTGATTGTTATAAGCAAACGTATTCATCGTAACCGTGATGGTGTTTGCATTTTTCATCGATGCGTCGCCGTTGAAACCGCCGAACACGATCCCCAAAGCACAAGCCGCCACAAGGATCACCGCAATGATCACCGACCAAAGCGTACCTTTTTTAATCATCTTAGTCATCGTCTTCATCCTCCTTTCTTACGAGGCGGAAAAATTTAAATTTATCTTTGCTTGCGGACATTGCAACGTAGTTGATCACGCGCCCCCAAAGCAAGTTGCAGAACGCCGCCGTCACCACAACAATGATCGCTTGCAACGCAAACGTTTGTACGCCTGCTGCGCCGATCAAAAGCGCAAGGCTACCAAGCAACAACACTGCGTACAAATCGACGATCCCCCAAAGCGTGGTTTTATAACCGCCTTTTACGGAAGATTCCATCGTTTTACCGGTTGCCGCTTCTTCTTTGATCGCATTGTAAATAAACGCGTGTACAACGTTGGTAAGCACCAAACCTGCCACGAAAATAAGCACCGAACCAAGCGTAATTTCAAAGATGCCCTTGGAAATAAACGCAAAGCAAAGTCCAACGATGATGAGATAGGAAAGAGTGGTGTATGCGTTTACCCATCCAAAGCCGCCCATTTTCAAAACAGCCAATACGATAAGCAACAACATCACAACGCCCACCGTTACGTAGATCACCGTGCTTGCATTTTCACCCGCAACCGGTTCCGCAACACGGATTTCCCCGTTGGTAACCGCCGCAAATTCAATGTCGAACCCACCCTTTTCCAATGCGGAATCGAGCAACACTTCGATCATGTTCACCAATGCTTTATTTTCTTTATATGCAAGGGGAACTTTCACTTCGTTATCCGTGTCGATATGATCTTTATAGATGGATACGATCACTTGATCGCCGATCTTAACGTCTAACGTCGTTGCGCTTTCCGATTCGGAAGCAGCCGTCGATTCGGTAAGCGAAGATTTGAGTTCGTCTACCATCTTTCTGCCTGCTTTCGTCAAGTTCACCTTGATATAAGCTACGTCGTATTGCGTGCCGACCGAGAAGCCTTTGATCAAATCTTTGATATCCGCTTCTTTGCCTTTCAGTTCGTCCACCAATTCGCCGCCTTTTGCAAGCGTCATTTCACCCGTGTACGAAAAATACGTAAACGCCGTACCCGCATTGCTATCCGATACGGGAAGTTCCACTTTCAACGCATAATCGTCCACTACGGAAACACGATAATCCGAATAGCCGTTTGCCGCATAGCGCGCCGCAATTTCTGCCGCCGCCGCATTGAACGCCTCTTCGAAATCGGGCGTAGCCGTGTCGCCGGTTACGATTTTCTCTCTTTCGAGATACAATCCGCCGTGAGGAAGATACGACGCTTCGTAATCTGCCAATTCGTCGCCTTCCAACATCTTCTTGTTGTCTTCATATTCCGCCTCGGAAATTACCCCTTCCGGATAATAGTACGCATAGTACACCCCGCCGAGGTCAGCGCCCAAATCGTATTGTTTGATTGCGGGATTCCACTTCTTCACTCCGCCAAGAGCGAACGTCGGGAACACCGTGATCGCGCACAATACGACGATGACGATGGTAAGCAAAACCATCAATACCATCGATTTCTTTTTGCCCATTTAAAGCCTCCTGTTTGTCTCGGATTTGCTCCGAGTGACAATGTTACCCAAATATTATACTCTATTTTACGACCGCTCGTCAAGCCATAACGAGGACCATATCCGATTTTTTTAAAAAAAACGACAAAAAAATCGCTTTTTTTTAGTTTTATTGCATGATTTTTTTCTGCGCAAGAATATGCATCGCGCATTCTACGCGTTTTTTCATCATCGCGCAAGTCGTTTCATACGGCTCGTCAATGTCGCCGTTAAAATGATAATTATTTGCGCTGCAACCGCCCGAACAAATAAATTTCGCAAAACAATTTTCACATTTTTTCCGTGTAAACAGGCAAGAATTTTTAAATTTCTCTCTGATATCGGGGCGAACGATCCCCTCGTGCACGCTGCCCATACGGTAGTTTTCGTCCCCTGCAAATTGATGGCAGGGATACAGATCTCCGTTGGGAACGACGGAAAAATATTCGTTGCCCGTACCGCAAGCGGATACACGCTTGGAAAGGCAAGGCCCGCCTTCCAGATCGACGTTGAAATGGAAGAAATTAAAGCCCTTCCCTTCGGCAAAACGTTGTAGATATGCGTCGCAGAGGTTTTCGTATTCTTTTTCGATCGTCGGCAAATGTTCCTCTTTGATTTGCAAATCGTCGATCTCCGTCACGACGGGTTCCATCGAAATGGAATCGACGCCTTGATCGGCAATAAAGAGTACGTCCTTGGCAAAATCGAGATTTTTCGCCGTGAACGTACCGCGCACGTAATAGCTTTTTTCGCCGCGCAAGGAAATAAAGTTTTTAATTTTGTCGATGATCAGATCGAACGTGCCTTTGCCGTTGATCGATTTGCGAATGGCGTCGTGCACTTCTTTCCGTCCGTCCAACGAAAGCACTACGTTTTCCATTTCTTCGTTGAAGAAACGAATTACTTCATCGTTTAACAGCAACGCGTTGGTCGTTGTGGTGAACAGGAATTTTTTGCCTGCTTTCGCCCCCGCCTCTTTCGCATAATACACCGTCTGTTTCAATACGTCGAAATTCATCAACGGTTCGCCGCCGAAAAAGTCCATTTCCAGCACTTTGCGCTTCCCGCTGTTTTCAATCAGAAAATCGACCGCCGCTTTCGCTGTTTCCAGCGTCATCGATTCCCGTTTCGAGTGGTATGCCCCCTCGTCGGCAAAACAATAGCGGCAACGGAAGTTGCAATCGTGGCAAATATGGATGCAAAGTGCCTTCACCTCGTCGCTTTTCATCGGATACGTTTTCATTTCGTCCTTAAAAAGCAAGCCTTGTTCTTTCAGACCTTCCACGTCGAACAAAATTTCCTTGATCTGTTCATCCGTGATATACGTGATATCTACGGCTTGTCCTTCTTCTTTTGCCTTTAAATAATCGGCAGTCGCCCCGTCGCATTCGTGCAAAGAGCCGCTGCCCACGTCATAAATGTAATTTTTATCCCTGTATGAAAATACGTGAATCACGTTTTTACACTCCTTTCCGCGAAAAATCGCAAAACTCGGTTAAAAACGGCGTACTTGCATAAATACGCCGTTTTCTGCGATTTTTCTTTCTTCGTTTTCGGCTTTTCAGCCCCGCCTTGCTTATTTGCGTTCGATCTTTTCTTCGCGCGTGATTCTTTCGCAGGATTGATTACCTACCGTGCAGCTCGTTTTGCAAGCGGATTGACAGGTGCTTCTGCATTCGCCGCAAGCGGTCACCTTTTTATCTGCGGGTTTCGCAATCGTTTTAATCATAGCTTAGCGTCCTCCTGTTATGATTTCAAAAATTCGTATTACTATTATAATACACTTTTTGATAAATTGCAAGCGGTTTATCACACTTTTTTCGAGTTTTCAACGCCACCTCGCCGTTTTTTTATTTTATCGCTTGATATTGACGGCGATCACGCCTCCCACTACGCCGGCAAACGCCGCCAACAGCAATTCGGCAAAAATCAACCACGACAGGGAAAAATCGCCGCCGATCGCGGAAAACGCCAAATAGGACAACGCCGTAAACAACAAACCGATTGCGCAACCTTGCAACCAACCCTTTTCGCCTCGCACAAACAACAACGCGCCCAGCAACACCGCCAACACTTTCAACGTTTGATTGACGGGATAGATCACTTTGTCCGAAATTGCCGTCCCCTGCAACAATGCGGCAAACAACACCGAAGCCAAAAAAGAAAAGCCCAACGCCGCGCCCGCGCCTTTCAACACTCCGAAAAATCCCTTTCCGTAATTCGTTTCGTCTCGCATATAAAAACACCTCCGCATTATCCTATGCGAAGGCGTTGTGTTTTTAGAATATTATTTGTTTGTATATTATTCGTTTGTTTCTTCCGTTTCCGTATTTTCGGCAGGTTCAGCCGTTTCCTCTACGGTTTCTTCCGCGGTTTCCGCAACTTCTTCCGTTTTTTCTTCCGTTGCGTTTACAACTTCTTCAAAAGGACTTTCTTCCGACGTTTCTTCCGTTTTCACCTCTTCCGCTTCCTGCGTTTCGGCGTTTTCCGTTTTTTCTACCGTTGCGTCCGATTGATAGATGGCTCTTTTATCCAATTTAAGATAGGATTTGCCCGTCGTTTCCGAACCTGTTTCCATAATGAACGTATTGTCGTCGCAAACCTCTACGATCACGCCCCAAATACAGCCGATCGTCATCACTTTCGTACCCGGTTTGATCGCGTCTAACATATTTTGCGTTTCTTCCTGTCTTTTCTTTTGCGAACGTCTGCTGAACACCGAAAAGACAATGATCACCAACGCCAAAACAATGATCATTAACCATGAACCCATATTGTTTCCTGCACCTGCGCCCGAAGACGAACCAACGTCCGATGTTGCGCTCAATAAATTCCAAAGCATATAATTTTCTCCTTTTCATCGCGTTTTTCACGCGTAAATATTTTATTGCCTATATCATATCCTTTTTTTACCATTTTTGCAAGCGATTTTTCGCCCGTTTTTTCATTTTTTTATTTTTCACCCGTTTTTCACGCGGTTTTTGTCTTTTTTTATCGATCTGTTTTTTTAAAAAAAGAAAGGCAGGTTTTGCAATTCAACGCATACCTGCCCCGCTCGTTTTTCATTATGACAAACTTTCAAACAACAAAGTTCCCCATTTTTTTATGCACAGCCACAACACCGTCGTTGCCAATGCGAATATCCCCAGCCAAAGGGCGACGTACCCCCACGCGGGCATATATTTTCCAAAGAGGAAATATCCGCCGAGCGGCAATAACGATACGCCCCAGCCGCCAAACATCGCGAAAACGGCAGACAGACTTTGTTTCACGGCAACCATTTCGTTTGTCCAATGCAAATTGGGGAATTTTAAATTGATCATCAAGCCCATTTCCGCAAAAAAAGCCGACGCCAAAATTCCCGTCAATACCGCAAATACAACGTGATACCAAGCAAGTTTCAACACGATTCCCATTCCACAACCGCACAAAGCGACGGGAACCGCCGTCATGATAAAATGCAACAAAAGTTTTGCATTTAACACGTCTTGTGTTTTTACGGGCAACGAACGTAACTGCCACAACGTTTCCCCTTCCAAGGACACGGATACTGCCGTCAACGTATTGGAAGATGCCAAAAAACACAGCGCAAGCGGAAGGATCATCGACGCGATTTTGATGAAACCGCTCGTCTGCAACGTTTCCGCCGTCATTCCAAACACATCCCCCTGTATCACTGCCATAATGACGACCAACAGAGTCATAAACGTACCCATAGACGCGTTCAAAAAATAGCCGGGGCTTTTGAACAAACGCAAAAACTCACGTTTCAACAAAGTCTTTCGAGGAGAAGACACCTTGTGCTCCGTTGCTTTATATTTGGCGTAACGTTCACCTTTTTTCGCCGTCACGATACGCAAATACGTGACGGACAACAAGCCGTACACCACGGCGAACGCTCCCACAAACACCAACAAAAACCAAAGGAGCGAAACGCCGTTTCCAATCGCCGCCTTGCCAAGTTGCGCGAAGGGGAACAGCGCCGTTTGCATCATTGCGCCCACCGCTTCCCCATTGATAATTACGTAATTTAAAGCGTCGTATATTTTGCTGTATAACAGAAAATAGACGATCATAAACGCTAAAAATCCAAGGATCGCAAACAAATTTTTATAAGGCAATTTCCCCAGCATCCAAGCCATAACGAAACCGAGCAGACAACAAACCGCCAATGCCAAAAACGGCATCAATAGAGTGACAACGACGCATCCGATAACGGCTTGCCACTGCGCGCCGACTACCGTAAAATATTGCACAACGGCAGGCAAAAACACCAATCCTTCAAATACAAAGGTGAACGCATACAAGCCGATTGTACGCACCGCCAACAATTTCCACGCGGAAATCGGCATCGACAACAGCAAATCGTTATCTTTCGCCTCGTATAATTTGCTTTTTGCCATAAAAATGCCGCCGATCACCCCCAACGACGTTGCCATCAACCCCATTACGGAAAAATATATCCACGCTTGCCCCGTTGTGACCAACGGCGCGCACAGCATTTTGCTCATTTCCCAAAACATAAAAACCATTGCGCCGAACGCATACAACATCAACAGCGCAAACCCTGCCATCACACCTGCGGAACGGCGTTTTCCGTTTTTTCCTATCGTGAAAAACGCCAAAATCGCCAACAGTTCTTTTTTCAACAACGTTTTCAGCATACTCACTCCTTTGCGACGTCGGAGGGCGTTTCCACCAATTCCAAAAAGACGTTTTCGAGGGTGGAATCCCCTTTCACCTCGTCCATGGTACCCTCTTTTATCAATTTTCCGTCTTTGATGATCGCCACTTTATCGCATAATTTTTCCGCCACTTCCAATACGTGCGTGGAAAAGAAAATTGCGCCGCCGTTGTCGCAAACTTCCCGCATCATTTCTTTCAACGTGTGCGCCGCCTTGGGATCGAGCCCCACAAACGGTTCGTCCATTAAAATAAGCTTCGGCGCGTGTATCCAAGCGGAAATTACCGCTAATTTTTGTTTCATTCCGTGAGAATAGGTGGAAATGGGTTGCGCCAAAGCAAACGTCAATTCAAAGGCGTCGGCATATTTCTTAATGCGTGCCGAACGCTCCGCCGACGGCACTTTAAATACGTCCGCCACGAAATTCAAATACTGTATCCCCGTCATAAAGGCGTACAAATCGGGATTATCGGGAATGTACGCAATTTTTTGTTTGCAAACAAGCGGTTCTTTTCGCACAGACGCGCCGTCGATAAAAATTTCCCCTTCTTCAAATTGCAAAATGCCGCAACACGCCTTCAACGTCGTGGTTTTTCCTGCACCGTTATGCCCGATAAATCCGTAAATTTCCCCTGCGCGAATATGCAACGTAACGTTATCTACCGCGCTTTTCTCCCCATATCGCTTCGTCAAATTTTCTATTTTTAACATACTGCTCTCCGTGTTTTTGTATTGATATCAAAATGATATCATATATTTCAGCCGTTGTCAAGCGTTTGCAGGAAGATTTTAAAAAAACAGCCCTCTTTTTAAAGAGAGCCGTTTTTTGTCATTTTTTATCACCATTTGCCTTCGCCGCCGTACTTGCGGTAGAATTCTTGCGTATACTCTTTGACGTAACCGCCCAAGATCGATTGCCGCAAGCCTTTCATCAATTTATGCAAAAACGTAATGTTATGCAAACTGAGCAACATCGCCCCGTACATTTCGTTGACGTTGATCAAATGACGGAGATACGCTTTTGTATAATGTTTGCAACAATAACAATCGCACTCGTCGTCAAGCGGCGTAAAATCTTCTTTCCATTTCCCGTTACGAACGACCACACGCCCGTGCGACGTCATCGCCGTGCCGTTTCGAGCGATACGCGTCGCCAATACGCAATCAAACATATCCACGCCGCGAAGCGTCCCTTCTATAAGGCAATCGGGCGAACCTACCCCCATCAAATAGCGGGGTACGTCCGTCGGCAACAAGGGTTGCAAATGATCGAGCAATTCGTACATCAACGGTTTGGGTTCGCCTACGGACAAGCCGCCGATGGCGATGCCGTGCTTGACAAAGGGCAACGTGCGCGCCAAACTTTCCGAGCGCAGATCTTTATACATATTGCCCTGCACGATGGGGAATAATGCCTGTTGAGGTTTATCGTGAAATTTATAACAACGCTCTAACCACGCCGCCGTACGTTTCATCGCCGCTTCCGCTTGGGCGTGATTATACCCGTATTCGCTGCATTCGTCAAACGCCATAATAATATCCGCGCCGAGGTTTTGCTCCACTTTCATCGCCTTTTCGGGGGTAAAAAAGTGTTTACTGCCGTCGATGTTGGAAGAAAATTCCACCCCCTCATCGGTGATCTTATTCAATTTCCCCAGCGAAAACACTTGAAATCCGCCGCTGTCCGTTAAAATGGGTCTGTCCCAATTCATAAATTTGTGCAATCCGCCTGCTTTTTGTACAATATCGTCGCCCGGACGCATATACAAATGATAGGTGTTTGCCAAAATAATTTGCGAACCCGCTTCTTTCAAATCACGCGGGAACACCCCTTTCACCGTCGCTTGCGTCCCAACGGGCATATAGACGGGCGTTTCGATATCCCCGTGCGGCGTGTGCAATATCCCTGCCCGCGCCCCCGTTTCGGGATCTGTTTTGATCAATTCAAATGAAAAATATTCGTTATTCACAATTACTTCCGTCCTATCTGTCTTACAACGCTTATGATTATAACATACTTTCGCGTAAATTGCAATTCTTTCTGCCGAAAAAACGCAAAAATAAGTTTATGCATAATATTCACATATTTTATACATTTATACACTTCAAACTTTAAAAATGTAAAAAATTTTGCATTTAACACAAAAAAAAGGTTGACTTTCGTATAAATTAGGTTTACAATAGCCATATAAATAATTTCATTATTATATAAGCAAACAAAAAATATTTTTTATAAAAGGAGAACCAAGTTATGAAAAAATTAATTGCGACAACATTGGCTGCAGTGGCAGCGCTGGCAACCATCGGTATGGCTTCCTGCGGCGGTGACAACAACAACGATACAAACAAAGTGAAATTGATCGACGTTTCTCTTTCTTCCGAATCGTACGGCGTTGCCGTCAATAAAAGCGACGCTGCTTTGTTGGAAAGCGTAAATAAAGTTCTTACGGAAAACGCAGACGAGATCGCAGCGATGATCGACGTGTACGAAAGCAAAAATTATGAAGATGACGTTCCTACCGACAACAGCTATGTGGAAGGCGTTGTAACCTATCAAGAAAGCATGAGCAACAACGACGCATATTTGGTGATGGCAACCGACGCACCTTTTGCTCCTTGGGAATATAAAGTTGGAGAAAATTGGGGCGGTATCGACATTGAAATCGGTCAGATGATCGCTGAAGAATTGGGAAAAACCCTTGCGGTGAAACAAACTGCATTCGATACGATTTGTATGGCAGTGAATAACGGCGACGCCGATATCGGTTTGGCAGGTCTTACCATTACGCCCGCTCGTCAAAACACCGTTACGTTTTCCGACCCTTACTACAACGAAGCTTATCAAGTGATCGTTGTTAAAGAAAACGATACCAGATTTGACGATTGCAAGACGACGGCGGAAATCGAAGCGAAACTCGCTGAATTGGCAAACGGCACGAAAGTCGGCAGCCAAACGGGTACGACAGGCGCAAAATATATCAGCGGCGACAAAGACGATCCCGACGGGTTTGGATTTAACGGATATGCAAACCTCACCTTAAAACCCTACGACACGCACGCTGACGCTGTACGCGATATGGTAAACGGGCAAGTTTCCCTTTGCATCGTCGATAACCTCGTTGCTGCGCAAATCGTTGCGCAAATCAATGCGGCTGCTTAAAATTCGATCTTACAAGAGGATATAATGATCAATTGGAATTATTTGTGGGAGAGCTTTGTAAATCAAATGTTCCGTTACGGTGGATATAAAACCGTTTTGGAAGGTTTGCAAAACACGTTGATTATTGCGCTTGGCGGATTTGTTATCGGATTGATCCTCGGTATTATTCTCGCCGTTATGCAATTATTGCCGCAAAACAAAGTGACAACCCTGTTAAAAAATATATCTAAATTATACGTGGGTCTCTTTCGAGGGACCCCTCTTGTTGTACAACTGCTGGTCGGTTGGTACGTCATCAAACCCATTTTGGGCATTACGCAAGCCAGCGCATTATTGTGGGGGTTGGTTATTTTCGGTTTAAATTCGGGGGCGTATATGTCCGAGATCATTCGCGGCGGTATTTTATCCGTCGATAAAGGGCAAATGGAAGCCGGCAGAAGTTTGGGCTTTAATTATACGCAAACTATGCTTAAAATTATTATGCCGCAAGCCATTAAAAACTGTTTGCCGTCCATTGGCAACGAATTGATCGCCATTGTAAAAGAAACGTCCGTTGCCGGATTCGTCAGCGTCACCGATTTGCAAGTTGCTTTTAAATTGCAAAATACGGTGTATAATCCCATCATCTGCTATTTGGCGCTTGCCATTGTTTATATCGTATTGGTGCTGGTGTTTACCCTATTGATCAAATTCATGGAAAAGAGGTTGGCGAAAAATGAACGATAAAAAGATGGAAAACGAAAAAAGGGAAACGTTGATCTCCGTAAAAAATTTGCATAAGTCCTTTGGCAAATTGAACGTTTTGCAAGGGGTGAACGTCGAGATACGAAAAGGCGACGTCGTCGCCGTGATCGGTCCGTCGGGGTGCGGAAAATCGACCTTTCTCCGCTGTTTGAATTTATTGGAAATGCCCACCGCAGGCGAAATTTTGTTGGACGGCGAATACGTATTTAAAAACGAACGCATTTACCTCAAACAAAAAATGAAAGAATTGCAAGTGTTGAAAAAATACGGGCAATTCGACGAAACCGCCGCCGCGGAATATGAAAAAACGGAAGCGGAATATAACGCTTTGCGCGAATCGGAAAAGCAAATAGAAAAAACCGCAACGAAACAGGTGAATCTGCACAGACAAAAAATCGGAATGGTTTTTCAACAATTTAATTTATTCCCCCACCTCACCGTATTAAAAAACATTACGCTTGCGCCGATGAAACTGAAAAATATGCCCGAAAAAGAGGCGACGGAAAAAGCGATGGCGCTGTTGAAAAAAATCGGATTGGAAGATAAGGCAAACGTGTATCCCGCAACGCTTTCGGGCGGTCAGAAACAACGTATCGCCATTGTGCGCGCCCTTGCTATGGAACCCGAAGTGATGCTGTTTGATGAGCCGACTTCCGCGCTCGATCCCGAAATGGTGGGCGAAGTGCTGAAAGTCATGACCGAGCTTGCCAACGAAGGCATGACGATGGTGGTGGTGACGCACGAAATGGGATTTGCCAAAGAAGTGGCGTCGCGGATCATCTTTATGAACGAAGGTGTGATCAAAGAAGAAAATTCGCCCAAAGAATTTTTCGAAAATCCCAAAGATGAACGGTTAAAAGAATTTTTATCGAAAATACTGTAAACCGGCACTTATTTTAAGGAGTTTTTAAATGCTGCACAATTATCATACTCATACGAAACGTTGCAATCACGCCCAAGGGGAAGACCGCGAATACGTAGAAAACGCCGTCAAAAACGGTTTGAAAACGCTTGGATTTTCCGATCACGCCCCCTATCTGTTTCCGAACACCGATTATCAATCGTCCTTTCGCATGAAGACGGATCTCTTGTTCGAATATGCAGAAAGCGTGCGCTCGTTGGCAAAAGAATACGAAAAGGATATCCGTATCCTTTGCGGGTTCGAATTGGAATATTATCCCGATTTTCATGCTGAAGAAATGGCGTTTTTAAAGCAGGTGTCCCCCGATTATCTGATTATGGGGCAACACGTGCTGAACAGTGAACTGACAAAATGGATATCGCCGCGATCCAACGAAGATTGGACGTTGTGTATGTACGTGACGGAGGTGTTGGCGGGGTTGGCTACGGGCGATTTTTTATATTTGGCACACCCCGATCTGTCCGGATACGATTATTCGGAAGAAGTTATGCAACAAGAATACCGACGCTTGTGCGAAGGTGCAAAACGCATGCATATCCCGTTGGAGCTTAACTTTTTGGGCGTGCGTTCGAATCGGCATTATCCCGATCGGCGGTTTTTTAAAATTGCCGCAGAAGTGGGCAACGATATCGTATTGGGTGTAGACGCACACAGCCCTGACATCGTATTCGATCCCGCTTCCGAACAAACCGCAAGACAATGGGCAGACGAATTAGGTTTTCATATCGTGGAAAAACTCTTATAATTTTGCAATAAGAAACAGGCTGTTAAACGATCGTTCAACAGCCTGTTTTCTTATTCAACGCATACCTGGGTAGGATGTTTTTCTTGAATTGTACATTTTTCGCTCAACATTGTTTTTTGGAAAAACGGCGTAGATACGAGCAAGACAAGGAAAGCGCGGATTTTTCGCCGGGAGCGTACATAGAAGTACGTGAGCAAGAAAAAACGTAAGCTTGACGAAGTATTGCGAAGTATATACGTCGTTTTTATTCTAACTCGAATGCGCCCGTATATAATTGATAATACGTCCCCTTCTGTTCCAACAACTGCTCGTGCGTACCGCGTTCGATGATCTTGCCGTGATCGAGCACCATGATCGCATCGGAATTGCGCACGGTAGACAATCGATGGGCGATGACGAACACAGTTCTGCCTTTCATCAATTTATCCATACCGTCGTTGACAAGCGCTTCCGTGCGCGTATCGATGGAGGAAGTTGCTTCGTCCAAGATCATCGCAGGCGCGTCTGCAACTGCCGCGCGGGCAATCGACAACAACTGCCGCTGTCCCTGCGACAAGTTAGCGCCGTTGTTTGTCAACATTGTCTGATACCCGTCGGGTAGGCGGGAGATAAAATCGTCCGCGTTGGCAAGTTTTGCCGCCTCAATACATTCTTCGTCCGTCGCATCCAAGCGCCCGTAACGAATATTTTCCATCACCGTACCCGTAAATAAATTGGTGTCTTGCAATACGATCCCCAACGAGCGGCGCAGATCGCTTTTGCGGATCTTGTTGATATTGATACCGTCGTAACGGATCTTTCCGTCCGCGATATCATAGAAACGGTTGATGAGGTTGGTGATCGTGGTTTTTCCTGCGCCCGTTGCGCCGACAAAAGCGATCTTTTGCCCCGGTTTTGCATACAGCGTTACGTCGGAAAGCACCTGCTTTTCGGGTACGTAACCAAAATCCACCTGATCCATCACGATATCGCCGCGAAGACGGGTATACGTCGTAACGTCCTCCGCTTTATGATAATGTTTCCAAGCCCAAATCCCCGTACGTTGCGCCGTTTCCGTCAAATTGCCCTGTTCGTCTTCTTTGGCGTTGACAAGCGTTACGTATCCGTCGTCCTGTTCGGGCGTTTCATCCATCAGCGTAAACACACGGCTTGCGCCTGCCAGCCCCATCGCGATCATCGAAATTTGCTGCGACATTTGATTAACGACCTGCGTAAAGTTTCTCGACATCCCCAAAAAGGCAATGATCACGCCGATCCCCAACGTTTTCGCGCCGCCAAACAACGAGGTAAAACTGAGGTTGGGTACGTTCAACGCAAACAATGCACCGCCGACGATCGAAATCAACACGTACGTGAAATTGCCGATATTGCCAAGGATCGGGCCTAAAATATTACCGAAAATATGCGCCCGTTCGCTGTCTTTAAACAACTGATCGTTCAGCGCGTCGAAATCTTCTTTCGACTTTTCCTCGTGCGTGAATACTTTCACCACCTTTTGGCCTTTCATCATTTCTTCGACAAAACCTTCTTCGCGCGCCAACGAAGTTTGTTGCGATACCATGAATTTTGCGCTGTTGCCGCCGATCTTTTTTACGACAAACGTCATAAAAAAGGTGCAAATAAACACCACCAACGACAACCAAAAACTGTACGTCAACATCAACGTCAACGAAACGATCAGCGTCAACGAGCTGCTTAAAATCGTAGGCAAACTCTGCCCGATCAATTGCCGTGTCGCGTCCGTATCGTTGGTGTAACTACTCATAATATCACCGTGCGCATGCGTATCGAAATACTTAATCGGCAAACTTTGCATTTTTGCAAACATTTCCGTACGCAAATGATACAGCATCCCTTGCGTCACGACCGCGCCGATGCGCGTATACAGGAAGGAGGAAATGACGACGATGCCGTACACAACCACCATCATTATGATCAATCCCATCAATTTACCTTGCAATTCCGCCGTAAAACCGCCGACGCCCGTCAGCGCAGGCGTGATCACATCGTCTACAAGGCTTTGCATATACACCGAGGACACCAAACCGCCCACCGAACTGAATACGATGCAGATCAACACCAAAAGCAACTGCCATTTATAATAACGGAACGCCATTTTCAGCAAACGTTTTAACGTGCCTTTCTTGATCGCACCCTTGGGAACGGGCATTCCGCGTCCGCGCATAGGACCTTTGGGCATTACAGGTCTTCTTTCCGAAGTTTTCATTTCAGCCATTATGCCTCACCTCCTTGCGCGTTTTCTTCTTCCGTTTCCGTCGAACGGCTTTTGGTTTGCGCGTCGTAGATCTCGCGATAGATATCGCTGGTTTCCATCAACTGCGTGTGGTTGCCGCAAGCAATGATCTTACCGCCTTCCAAAACCAATATCTTATCCGCATGTTCGACGGAAGCGATACGCTGCGCGATGATAATTTTCGTCGTATCGGGAATTTCCATTTTAAACGCGTGACGGATCAACGCGTCCGTTTTGGTATCCACCGCCGACGTCGAATCGTCCAAAATCAACACTTTGGGTTTTCTAAGCAATGCGCGGGCAATACAAAGACGTTGTTTCTGACCGCCCGAAACGTTCGTCCCGCCCTGTTCGATATACGTGTCGTAACCGTCGGGAAATGCCGTGATAAATTCGTCCGCTTGCGCCAATTTACAAACGCGCACGATGTCTTCATCCGTAGCTTTTTCGTCCCCCCAACGCAAATTTTCTTTGATCGTACCCGAAAACAGTACGTTCTTTTGCAACACGACGGACACTTCTTTGCGAAGGGTTTCCAAATCGTATTCTTTCACGTTGACGCCACCGACAAACACGTTGCCTTCGGACGCGTCGTATAAGCGGGGGATCAACTGAATCAATGTCGTTTTCGACGAACCCGTTCCGCCTAAAACCCCCACCGTTTCCCCCGATTTTATTTCCAAATCAATGTCGGAAAGAGCGTAATGGTTGGCTTTCGCCGAATATTTAAAACTGACGTTTTCAAAACGGATCGAACCGTCTTTCACTTCTTTTACGCCGTTTTCGGGGCTGACGATATCCGATTCTTCATTTAACACTTCGCCGATACGGCGGGCAGATTCCAACGACATCGACAACATAACGAAGATCATCGAAAACATCATCAAACAGGACAACATTTGTATCCCGTACGAGATCAGCGCCGACAGTTCGCCTTTGCCAAACCCGTCAAACGCCGCCCAATGCGTTTTATCAATGATCGCATACGCCGCAAACGCCGAAATCAACACCGAAGCAAAATTGATGAAAAAGGTCATCATCGGGTTGTTTAACGCCATAATTTTTTCCGCTTTCGTGAAATCGTCACGCACTTCGCCTGCCGCTTTTTCAAATTTTTTCTTTTCAAAGTCTTCCCGTACAAACGATTTTACAACACGGATACCGCCCACGTTTTCTTGCACGGAATTGTTTAACGCGTCATACTTTTTGAAAATACGACGAAAGAAAGGCATTACGTAACGCATAATCGAAATGATCACCAGCCCAAGGAAGGGTACAACCGCAAGAAATATCCACGCAAGGCGAGGATTGATGGTAAAGCTCATGATGATCGCAAATAAAAATTGCAACGGCACTCTGATAGCGATACGCAAACACATTTGATAGGATTGCTGTACGTTGGTGACGTCCGTCGTCAAACGGGTGACGAGGGAAGACGTGGAAAATTTATCTACGTTGGCAAACGAAAATTTTTGCACTCGATAAAACAGATCGTGCCGTAAATTGCGCGCAAATCCGCAACTTGCCGTCGCAGCAAACTTTCCCGCAAATGCGCCCGTTAACATCGAACAAACCGCCAACCCCAACAACATTGCGCCGTATTTTAAAATATTTTGCATCGCCAAAGCTGAGTCGATCCCCTCTACGTCGATCGATTTGATCAATTTTGCCATAACAAAAGGGATCAAACACTCGCAAAACGCCTCCAACGCCATGAAAATGGGCGTGATCAGCGACGGTTTTTTATACTGTCGAACGCTTTTTAACAACGTTTTTATCGTTTTTTTCATTTCGGCTTTTCACCTCCCGAACTTTTTCGTTATTTTTCTCTGTTTTCGTTTCAATCGTCTTACCCACTCCTTTCTTTCGCGCGCGGGCGACCTTAATCTACAATAAAACAAATGACAATATCTATTATATTTTTCTTAAAAACGAATGTCAATGATTTCAATGAAAAAATTCCCCTTTTCACTGAATTTTCATTTTTTTCATCGCTATTTTCACAAGCGCCGTTCGTTTTTGCAAGTAAAATATACGATTTGATATTTTTTCGACAATTCTTTGACAAGCCGTTTGGCTTTTTCCGTTTTTTCATCGTCCAAATTCACAAACGGATCGTCTAAAATCAATACAGGCGTTTCACGTGTAAACATCGTTTCCGCCAATGCGATACGCGTGCAAAAACCGATCAATTCTTTCGAGCCGACGCTGTAATAATCCACTTCATGCGTCCCTCCGTTTTCTTCAATGAACGGCGCGCCGTCGGCGGAAAAACGTAACGTTGCGCCCGTTTCGCCTTGCAACATTTTCAAATATGCCCGACAACGCAACCCCACCGGTTCTAAATACCGAGACGCTATATTTTCTTCCGCGCGAAGCAATATTTCTTTCGCCGCCTTGATTGCGTACAATCGCCTTTCCAAACGTTCTTTTTCGTGGTTTAGCGCGTCCGCCTCCCCGTCCAAACCCGACGTGTCCGCCGCTTCTTCCAACTGTTCTGCCTTCGTCGCCAACCGAGCGTGTTCGGCAACCGAACTTTCTTTTGCGCGCTCCATCTGCGCCTTTTCGTTTTTCAGTGCCGAAATATCCCCCAAAGCGCTCTCTTGCGGCGCAACGTCCTGCCCCTGCAAGCCGTCCGCCCAAGCGTTTACCTGCGTTTGCAGCTCCGCTACGGAGTGGGTGAGCCGCGCGTAAGAGGCAATATTTTCTTTTAACGTGGACAATGCCACCCGATAATCGTATATTTCCCGAAATGCAAATTTTTGTAAAAAACGGGCGATCCCCTTTTCCACGCTGTCCAAACGCTGCTTTTGTTGCGTTTTTTGCGCGGTCAAGCGTTGACAAATCTGTTCGGCGTCGGAAGGGAACGCCGACAAACGACGGCTGATCTCCGCCAATTCTTTTTCTGTTTCCGCAAGACCTTTTAAAGCTTCTTCCGTCGCAGTTTCTTCTTTATTCGACCGTTTGGCATTGCGTTTTCTTCCGCGAAGCAACATAACCGTCATCGTCAATATGCCGACTGCCCCGATCGTCAATGCGATACCGCCCAAAACGGGTTGCGTTTTCACAAGTCCGCCGCCCAAAACCGCGATCAGCAAAAAAACAAACCAAAACACGCCTTTTATGCCGCCGACTTTTGCTCGCTTTTCAGACGGTGAACGCATACCTGCCCCTGTCCTTTCCCCTTTTCCTGCCATAAACAGATCGTACGTTTTCTTCGCTTTTTGACAGGCGGAAAATTGCGTTTCCAAGTTCTTTTTTTCACGCAAAACGTCTTCCGCGCGCGATAATTCCCGTTCGGTATCCGCCAGCGCGCCTTTCAAGGAATAAAATTCTCCAACCGCCGTTTGCAAGCCGTCCACGTTGACGGAAGCAGGCGCAACGTCGCCAAAGAAAGCCTGCAACTCGCCAAGCGTGGCGTTGTTCCCTCGCAGTTGCGTTTGCGCTTGACGATAGGCGTCTTGCCGAGCCTGCCATTCGTTTTGACGGCTGAGCTTTTCGATTGCCGCCGACAAACCTTCCAAACGTTGATTGTAAAAGCCGATTTCTTCCTCTTTGCGTTGCATATCCGCGCGCAACGAACGCGCTTGTGCAAGACACTGTTCGCAATTTGCTTTTTCCCGTGAAATTTCTTGCAACCGCTCGTCGATCGCGTCCAACTTCCCTTTGGCGGGTTTTCGCTTTGCGCGCAACGCCCGTTCTGCCGTTTCCAGCCGCTCGAACGCCACTTCCGAACCGCCGCCCTGCCCGTTGCCGCCAAGCAACGCAAGCAAGCGGTTTTTCATATCGTCGGGCAAATTCCCCGTCGGGATCTCCCCTTGCGGAACATACACGTTGCGCTGATAACTGTCGCGATCGACGCCAAACAACGCCTCGCCCAAATGCTCCGCTTTATCGCCAAACGCGTACGATTGCATCTCGTTTTCGTCAAACAGCCGCGCCGTATCCATACTCGCCGTTTTGCCAAACGTCCGCTCGATGCGGTATTTCCGTCCTGCGTATAAAAACGTAAGCGAACCGCCGAATACGCCGCCTTGCCACGGTTCGTATTTTTTTCGTTCGTTTGTTTCCAAAGCGCGGCTTCTGCTGTTTTCCATGCCGTATAACATACATTTAATGAAATCGGCAAGCGTCGTTTTTCCCCAGCCATTGTCCTCTTTGATCACGACAGGGTTGCCGTCAAATGGAATTTGCCGTTTGACAAATTTCCCAAACCCGGCAATATAACAGGATAACAATTTCATAAATCGATCTCCTCCCCTGCCAGAGCTTTTAACCCCACGTCTAAAATTTCGGCGCGCAATTCTTCCGACATTTCACGCCTGCCCACTTCGCGGACAAATTCTCCGCGCGCGGTGTGATCATGTTCGTAGGCGCGATAATCGATAAACGTTTTCGTTTCGTCCTCCGCCCGAATATGAAAAAATTGCTGTCCGAAACGCATTTCCAACAAGGATAATTCTTTGCGCAATCCCGCAACGCAACGCCCGCAAAGCACCAATTTTACGATACTGCCCGTCGGGATCTGCCCTAATACCGCCGCCACCGTTTTTTCCACGTCGTAATAACTGCCGCAATCGGAAATATCCGCATGCGCTTCCACCACCGTTCGCTTGGCGATGGAAATAAACTGTTCGCGAACCAACCGCCCATTTTCGATATCCAACAGGAAAAATCCCCGCTGACCGCATTCGTCAAACCCTCTGCCTTCCAAACAACCGCAATAACGGTAGATCCCCCGTCCGTCTAAAGGTTTCGCCGCCGCCATCGGCTTATGGATATGCCCCAACGCCAAATAATCGACGTACTTATTTTGCAACGCCGTGAGGGGAATTGTTTCAAAACTCGTTTTACCGCCTGCGATATCGCCGTGCAAAACCACGATATTAAACCGCGTTTTATCCAACGACAATGCGGCAAGCGTTTCCGCGCGCATAAATTTACTGTCCATGCCCGTCAGCGTGATATTTTCGGGAAAATCGTAACTTTGCCAGCCCCGACTTTTGGAAAACAAAAATAAATTGGGCGGCAGTTCGTCTTCGTAATCAAATTCGTCGTCATGATTGCCCGAAACGTAAAAAAATCCCACGGGCGCGGCGTCCTTTATTACAGCGAACACGTCTTGCTTATATCGCCGCAACAGGTTATTTTCATCAAACAGATCCCCTGCGATGATCACGGCGGAAACTCCGTTGTTTTTTGCATAGACGGCAAGTTGTGCAAACGTATCCATCAATTCCGCCTGCCGCAATTTCGCCTTTTCGGGCGGCAAATTTTTCATCGTAGAACCCAAATGCACGTCGCCCGTGTGTATGATCTTCATAGTTTTCTCCCCTGCGTACGTTTTATTACTTTCTATTATAACATACTTTCTTTTTCTTGTAAACAAGAAAAAGAAAATTTGTTCGCTTTTTCAAAAAATAAACAAGAGCAAACCGTAAAAGTTTGCCCTTGCACGCCTCGATAAAAGGTTTTTCACCGATCAAAGTCCGTTATGCTTTTTTCACCGACAATTCGCCCTGCCGCGCGTCCACCGTCAACCTGTCGCCGGCTGTAAAATTGCCCGCCAAAATGCTTTTTGCCAACATCGTTTCCAAACTGTGCTGAATAAACCGTTTTAACGGCCGCGCCCCGTAAACAGGATCGTATCCCTTTTCCACGATCAATTCTACCGCGGCATCCGTCAACGTCAGATACAACTGTTTTTCTTCCAAACGCTTGATCAAACCTTCCGCCAACAACCGCACGATTTGATGAACTTGCGGCTTCGTCAGCGGCGTAAAAAACACCGTTTCGTCCAAGCGGTTTAAAAATTCCGGACGGAAAGAGGCTTTCAATAAACGATTTACTTCCTCTTTCGCTTCTTCCGACAAACTCCCATCGTATTCGATTCCCTCTAAAATGGTCGTAGAACCCAAATTGGAAGTTAGAATGATGACGGTGTTTTTAAAATCGACCGTCCTGCCCTGCCCGTCGGTGATCCTGCCGTCGTCCAACACCTGCAACAGCACGTTGAACACGTCGGGATGCGCCTTTTCCACTTCATCGAACAGCACAACGCTGTACGGTTTTCTGCGCACCGCTTCCGTCAACTGTCCGCCTTCGTCATAACCAACGTATCCCGGAGGCGCGCCGATCAAACGGGAAACGGAATATTTTTCCATATATTCGCTCATATCGATCCGCACCATATTTTTTTCGTCGTCGAACAACAAACGAGCCAGCGTTTTGGCAAGCTCCGTTTTCCCTACCCCCGTCGGGCCTAAAAACAGAAACGAACCGATCGGCCGATTGGGATCTGCGATCCCCGCGCGAGAACGTAATATGGCGTCCGCCACCGCTTGCACGGCTTCGTCTTGCCCGATTACGCGCGCGTGCAACGTTTCGTCCAAACGCAACAATTTTTCGCGTTCGCCCTCCATCAATTTGGAAACGGGTATTCCCGTCCAACGGGCTACGATCCGAGAAATTTCCTCTTCCGTCACCCGATCGCGCAACAATGAATTTTCCGTTGAACGCATACCTGCCCCCGTCGTTTCTTGTTTTTCACACGCTTCAATACGCTTGATCAGATCGGGGATTTTGCCGTATTTCAATTTGGACGCCGTTTCCAAATCGTATTCCCGTTGCGCCTTTTCAAGTTGTGCGTTTGCCGTTTCCAACTCCTCGCGCAATTTTTGCGATTCTCCGATGGCGTTTTTCTCGTTCTCCCATTTGGCTTTCATTTCCGAATATTCCGCGCGAAGAACGGACAGTTCTTTTTCAATTTCCTCCAAATGCGATTTCGATAACGCGTCCGTTTCTTTTTTTAAGGCGTTTTCCTCAATTTCAAGTTGCATAATTTTCCGCGCGATCTCGTCCATTTCCGACGGCATCGATTGCATTTCCGTTTTGATCATCGCGCACGCTTCGTCCACCAAATCGATCGCTTTATCCGGCAAAAAACGATCGGTGATATAACGGTTAGACAGCGTGGCCGCCGCGATCAGCGCGTTGTCTTGTATCTTTACGCCGTGATACACTTCATAGCGGTCTTTCAAGCCACGCAAAATGGAAATGGTATCTTCGACGGTGGGTTCTGTCACCAGCACGGGTTGAAAACGCCGTTCCAGCGCAGGATCTTTTTCGATATATTTACGGTATTCGTCCAACGTCGTCGCGCCGATACAATGCAGCTCTCCGCGAGCCAACATCGGTTTTAACAAATTACCTGCGTCCATCGCGCCGTCCGTTTTCCCCGCCCCGACGATCGTATGCAATTCATCAATGAACAAAATTATGCCCCCTTCGCTCTTTTTCACCTCGGCAAGCACCGCTTTTAAACGTTCTTCAAATTCACCGCGGAATTTCGCCCCCGCGATCAATGCGCCGATATCCAACGAAAACACCTTTCTGTCCTTTAACGAATCGGGTACGTCCCCGCGCATAATACGAATCGCCAATCCTTCTGCGATCGCCGTCTTCCCGACGCCCGCTTCCCCGATCAACACAGGATTGTTTTTCGTCTTTCTCGACAATATCCGCACTACGTTTCGTATCTCTTCATCTCTGCCGATGACGGGATCGATTTTTTGCGCCCTTGCCTTTTCCACCAAATCAGTGCCGTATTTATGCAATACGTCGTAAGTATCTTCGGGGTTTTCGCTTTGCACCGTACGGTTTCCGCGCACCCCTGCCAACGCTTGCATAAACACGTTTTGTTCGATAGAAAACCGCTTGAACAACCCTTTCAAATCCCCGTCCGCCTTTTCCGTCAAACCGAAAAACAGATGTTCTACCGACAAATACAAATCTCCCATTTTCGTCATCTGCGCTTCCGCCGCTTCCAATGCGTCTGCCAAACTCCGCCCAACGTATTGCTCTCCCCCGCTTACCTTGGGCAATTTTTTAATACTTTCCAACGCCGCATTTTCAATTGCCGTTACGTCTTTTTCCATGCCCTGCAACAACTGCGCGATCAACCCGTCGCGATCAGACGCCAAAGCGTACAGCAAATGCGCTTGTTTCACTTCCTGATTGCCGTATTCGCGCGCAACCGCCTGCGACTTCTGTAATGCCGCCACCGATTTTTCGGTAAACTTTCTCATATCCATATAAAATGCCTCCTTTCTTGTTTGTTTTCAATATATTTGTAAACATATCGAACGCATCTTAAACTGTGTTTTAAAACTTTTCGTAAAATATATTTTCACTTGTTTGACAATTGCATTTTTCAAAAAAGAAACACGCCGAGCTTTTCCTCAACGTGTTTAGTAACTGTATATTTTTTATCTCAACGCATACCTGCCTATGCCGTTTTGAAAAAATTCAACTTTTCGCAATCTGCATCGCAACGAAAATGACCACAAATGCCGCAATCATCACTGCCGTTAAGATCAAGCGGATCTTATCCCGTTTTTTGGGATCCATCGGCACGTACATTTTAAAACCGCACGTAGGGCAAACGCCGTCCTTCATTTCCGTACGGCATTTTCGGCAATGTAACGTTTGCGGCATAGTCGAATCGTAAAAATCTCTGCTTTTTGCGCGTGTTTCTTCTTGTTTTACTTCTTCTCTTTTTTCGTTTTTGTTTTCGCTCATACTATTCTCCTACTACATCATCGTTTCAAACAATCGCAACACCGAATCGATCAAACGCCCCAACAAACTGCGTTTCGGATCTTTCTGCGTACATTCTTTCGATACGGAAAACACCTCTTCATAATCCCGTTTCATATCCGCAACCGCGTCACAACCCGCAAAATATACGGCGTTTTCAAAATGCAGATAGAGGCTGCGATAATCCAAGTTGATCGTCCCCACTACGGCATACTCGTCATCACAAAGCATACTTTTCGCATGGATAAATCCGGGCGTATATTCGTATATCTTTACACCCGATTTCATCAAAACCGCATAATTGGCGCGCGTCAAACGGTAGGTGGTTTTTTTATCGGGAATACCGGGCGTCACGATCCGCACATCTACCCCGCGCATCGCCGCCATAGCCAATGCCGAACGCATATAATCATCCAGCAGCAAATACGGTGTAAATATCCATACGTATTTTGACGCTCTGTGAATGATATCCGCATACACCGTTTCTCCCACACTGATTTTATCAAGCGGCGAATCGTCGTACGGTTGCAACCGAAACGCCGTGTTTTTCTGCGGCGTTTTATCCTCGCTCTCACCTGCCGACGGCGACGGCGTTTCCGCTCGACCGTCCCCGCAAAATAGATAATTACTCAAATCTTCTTTTTCTCCGTGGAAAGCGTTCCACATATAGAAAAACATTTTCGTAAACGAATCCACTGCGCCGCCCGTGATCTTGACTCCCGTATCTTTCCAATACCCAAACCGACGTTTTTCGTTGATGTATTCGTCCGCCAGATTGATGCCGCCCGTAAAGCCCGTTTTGCCGTCCACGACCAAAATTTTCCTATGATCGCGATTGTTCATACGCAACGCAAACAACGGCACTACTTTATTAAAAGAAAGGCATTTCATATTGGGATGCAGACTGCTTAAATACCGATCGTAACGAGGCGGCAACGTCATCATACAACCGAAATCGTCATAAATGATACGCACTTGCACCCCTTCCATCGCTTTTCGCAACAACACTTTTAAAATGTTTCCCCACATCTTGCCACCGGCGATGATGAAATATTCGACCAAAATAAATTTTTCGGCGCTTTCCAATGCCTGTAACAGTTCGGGATACATTTCTTCCCCGCTCTTATAATACGTTACGTCCCCATCGTAAAAAACGGGATATCCGGCATACTTTTCCAAATAACGACTGAGCCCCTCTGCTCGATCGTTCAAGCTTTGTTCTTGCGTTACGCATAATGGCGAAATCGGTTTGGAAAGCGGCAGTGCGTCCGTTCCCCCGCTTTTTTGCATATATTTTGCGTTCTCCGTTTTGGAACGTTGGATTTTTTTATGCATTTTTCGCGTCGGTCTGCCCTCTCCGTACAATAGATAGGTAGGCACGCCGACCGCAGGAAGCGCCACGATAAACAGTATCCAATTGAGTTTGGATGACGGCCGATCGGTTTTATTGACCAAATATAACACCATCACCAACTCTAATATACCGATGACGAGTTGTAACAAAATACCGATGGTCGAATTGTAAACGATCAGATACGTTAAACCGATCAGTAACACTACTTGTATCAATACAAGCACCAAAAATATAAAAAAACGATTGTATAAAAACAGTTTATAACTTCGGTCGTTTGCCACCGTCCGTTCGATCCATTTCTTTTTTCGCTCGCTTAAACGTTTCATTTTATTTCCTTCCTTATAACATATATAAAGAATACAACTTTATTTTATCAGCTTTTTCCTCGTTTGTCAATTCCCGTCCTTCGTTTTTTAACAGAATATGGGAATTTTTCTCTTACAGTATACCCTCCTTCCATTATAAAAAAACGACAACTCGGTTAAATTTTTGTGAAACAAGCCCTTTTTTCGATTGTGAAAAACTTTTTTTAAAATTTTTTCCATTTTTCACAATTTTTTTTGAAAAAACTATTGACAAATATATTTTTTTATATTATACTATAATCAGTTAATAAAACTAAGTCCTATTAAGGGCATTATGAGGTAAAATTTATGAAAAAATTCGAATGTTCAGTATGTCACTATGTAGCAGAAGCAGACGTTGCTCCCGAAGTCTGCCCCGTTTGCAAACAAAGCGGTAAATTTGAAGCGATCAACCCCTTGAAGGGCACGAAGACGGAAGCAAATTTACAAACCGCATTTGCAGGCGACTCGCAAGCAAGAAACAAATACACCTATTTTGCAAGCAAAGCAAGAAAGGAAGGATTTGTGCAGATTGCGGCAATTTTTGAAGAAACGGCGAAAAACGAACAAGAACACGCAAAAATTTGGTTCAAGTTGTTGAACGGCGGCGACATTTCCTCCACGGCTGACAATTTGTTGGCGGCAGCGGAAGGCGAAAACTACGAATGGACGGATATGTACGCAGAATTCGCAAAAGAAGCGCGTGCGGAAGGTTTTGAAGACATCGCAAAATTGTTTGACGGCGTTGCGGCGATCGAAAAAGAACACGAAGAAAGATACAGAAAATTGCTTGCAAACGTAAAGGGTGATTTGGTCTTCTCGAAAGACGGCGATGCTGTATGGCAATGCTCGAACTGCGGTCATATCGTCGTTGGCAAAAAAGCGCCCGAAGTTTGCCCCATCTGCGCGCATCCGCAAGCATATTTCCAAGTGAGAGCGGAAAATTATTAATTTCGCTTTCCTATTGATCCAGCTTACAATTATTAAACAATTCCATTGCTGTCCCTCGACGTCCTCCTTGTCGAGGGATAGCCTTTTTTTATTTTTAAAAATTGCACTGTCAACCTAAAAAAATCGACTTCAACGCATACCTGCCCCACAGCTTTTGCTGCGGGGCAGGCGTTTTTCCTTTCGTAACGTTTATAAATTTTCTTTTACAAATTCCTCTAAAACGGCTTGCGGTTTAAACCCCAAACTGTTTGCTACGGGCTTACCGCTTTTAAACGCGATCACGTTGGGGATCGACGTGATGCCGTATTTGATCGCAGCCGCTTCGCTGTCTTCTTCGTCGATATCGATCTTCACAAACACCGCTTTGCCGTCGTATGCGTCGGACAAATCTTCAAACACAGGCGCTAACATTCTGCACGGCCCGCACCAATTTGCCCAAAAATCGCAAAATACAGGCAATTCGCTTGTTGCGATCAATTCTTCCAATTCCTTTGCATTTACATATTTCACCATAATTTTCACCTCGCTTATTTTTCTTTTTGTTGCCGTTCTTTATTGATTTTGAAAAAACGCCAACATATCGGCAAACGCCACCGCTTCGCTTTCTCCCGTTGCCATGCACTTAACGTTGGCTTTCCCCTCCGCCAATTCGTTTCCGCCAATCACCGCAACGTATTTCGCCCCGATTTTGTCTGCATACTTAAATTGTGCTTTTACCGAACGTTCCATGTGGTCGATTTCGGCAAAAATTCCGTTTTTGCGCAATATTGTCGCCATTTCAAAAGCTTTTTTCCGACATTCCGCGTCCATACCCGCCAAATATACCGTCGGCACAGACGGTGCAGGAATTTCCGCACCCGTTTGTTCCATCACCATCAAAAGCCGTTCGATCCCTACGGCAAACCCCACGGCAGGCACTTTGTTTCCGCCCAATTCCTCGATCAAACCGTCGTATCTACCGCCGCCGCAAACCGTGCCTTGCGCGCCAATCGACGTCGATACAAACTCAAACACGGTACGGGTGTAATAATCCAATCCGCGCACGATGCGGGGATTGATCTCGTATGCGACCCCCGCCGACGCCAAATATCCTTTCAACGCCTCGAAATGCGCCGCGCAATCGTCGCATAAATATTCTAAAATGGACGGTGCTGACACGTTGATCTTTTTACAAGCCTCCTCTTTACAATCGAGAAGCCGCAACGGGTTCTTTTCGTAACGGGTTTTGCAATCGTAACAAAGCTCGTCCAAATGAGGCGCAAAAAACTCTTTCAACCCTTTGTTGAACGCCGCGCGACAAGTGGGACAACCGATCGAATTAATATACAGTTGCACGTTTAAACCCAAGTTTTTCAACAGCGAATCCGCCACTAAAATCGCTTCCGCGTCCGTTTGCGCGCCGCTTGCCCCGAAAATTTCGACGCCGAATTGATGAAATTCGCGCAAGCGTCCTGCTTGCGGACGCTCGTAACGGAACGCAGGCGTGATATAATACATTTTTGCCGGCAATACGCCGCTGCCCATGCCGTTTTCCACAAACGAACGCACCGCGCCCGCCGTCCCTTCCGGTTTTAACGTGATCGACCTATCCCCTTTGTCCTTAAAGGTGTACATTTCTTTCGTCACGATATCCGTCGTATCGCCTACGCTACGCAAAAACAGTTCCGTATGCTCGAAAACGGGAGTGCGAATCTCTTTCAAATTGAAAAGTTTCGCCGTTTCACGCGCCGTACTTTCCACATATTGCCATTTATACGAATCAACGGGCAATACGTCTTTTGTGCCCTTTGGAATATTGATCATAATTTTTATACCTTCTCTGATTTATTGATTATTTTCTAAAATAACGGATCTCAACAACTGCTCGCAAATGGAAGCCATTCCGTTCACCGTCGGGTGCCCGCCTGCTTTATCTATATCCTGTAACATAACCGCTTGCGCGCCGTAATGTTCCGCAGCCTCCCGCAAAGCCGTTCGGATTTCTTCTTTAATTTCCGTATTCACCAAAAAAATTACGTTTGCATTTGGCAATTCCTGTTTTAAACCGTAAGCCAAATAGCAGATCGCAGGCAAAACGGAAAACAGATCCCCTTCCTGCCAATCGGAAAATTTCATTCCTCCAAGCGGCGCATCCGACCAACTGTCGTTCGTTCCACCAAACACGATCACCGTATCCACGGCGTTATCTTTGAAAAATCCCTCTTTTAACAGTTTTCTGAAACGATAAATAAAGGAAGACGATTGCGAGCAATCGCTGTTTCCATAGCCTGTATACCCGATCGTCGATCCCGACCAGCTGTTATTTAAAACCAAATTTCCGCCGATCTTGTCAATAAACGATTTCCACCAAGTTTCTTCTACTCTGCATACGTCTGTCGGCTTTATATTTACCGGCGCATAATAGGTTGCATATCCTTCGGGGATATAGCCCTCAAAAGTCGAATAACTATCCCCGAAAATCAAAACGTTTTTTATTGCTTTATCCATAGCGCGCCTCTTATACGAAATTTATAAAACGTATTTCCGTAAATTGCGGTCGCCTGTCAATTTCCGCAAATGCTCGTCCACGTATTTTTTGTCGATATGCAACGTAAACATGGGATAATCGCCGCCTGCGTTAAAGGAAATATCTTCCAACAAATATTCCATCACCGTATGCAGTCTTCTCGCCCCAATGTCTTCCGACGTCAGATTGAGTTCTACGGAAATCTCTGCGATCCGTTCGATTGCGCTTTGATCGAATTGCAGATCGATGTTGTCCACGCTCAACAATTTTCCGTATTGGAACGTGAGCGAGTTTTCCGTTTCCGTCAAAATGCGGACAAAATCTTCTTTCGTCAAGCTGTGCAATTCCACCGAAACGGGGAAACGCCCTTGCAATTCGGGAATCAAATCTTCCACAGCCGCCACGTGAAACGCGCCCGCCGCGATAAACAAAATGAAATCCGTTTTGATCGGGCCGTACTTCGTCACCACCGTACTGCCTTCCACGATGGGCAAAATATCCCGCTGAACGCCTTCGCGCGAAACGTCTGCGCCGCCGCGGTTGCCCTTACCCGCAATTTTATCGATTTCGTCGATGAATACGATCCCGTCGTTCTCCGCGCGGAAGATCGCTTCCGATTTGATCGCATCGTCGTCTACCAATTTAGAAGATTCTTCTTCCAATGCGATTTGGAAAGCTTCTTTTACGGTGAAACGGCGTTTCTTTTTCTTTTGTTGGAACATATCTCCGAAAATACTTCCGATCGAGATCGCCGCTCCGCCGGGAACAAGTTCCATCGGTTGCGGATTGTCGATCACTTCCATTTCAATGGTAAAATTGTCGTATGCGCCTTTGCGGAGTCCGTCTAAAAGGTTAGCTTCAAACACTTCTTTCGCCGTGTCCCCTTTTTCCTCTTTCTTCGCTTCCGCCAAAGCACGTACCAAACGTTTCTCTGCCGCCAACGTCGCCTTGGCTTTCACTTCCTCTTCCTTTTCCGCTTTCACCAACCGATAGGCGCACTCTGCCAGATCGCGGATCATACCTTCCACGTCCTTTCCGACGTATCCGACTTCGGTGTATTTCGTCGCTTCCACTTTTACAAACGGCGCTTTTACAAGCTTGGCAAGCCGTCTTGCGATTTCCGTTTTCCCAACCCCTGTCGGGCCTTTCATAATGATATTTTTCGGCGTGATCTCCTCGCGGATCTCCGCAGGTAACTGCGCGCGGCGATAACGGTTTCGCAAGGCGATCGCCACAGCCTTTTTCGCCTCGTCTTGTCCTATGATATATTTATCCAATCGATGAACGATCTGCTTGGGGGAAAGATCCATATTTTATTCCTCCTTTGCCTTAGGCGCGCGTTTCTTTTTCGGTTTTTCTTCCGTATTGCCCACAACTTCGCAACGAATTTGATCGTTGGTAAACACACAAATTTCCGAAGCGATCTTCAACGCTTTTTTTGCAATCGTTTCCGCGTCGTAATCGGTTTCCTGATACAACGCTCGCGCCGCCGCCAACGCATAATTTCCACCGCTGCCGATCGCGCAAACCCCTTCGTCCGGTTCGATCACTTCGCCCGTTCCCGACAAAATAAGCAACGTGTTTTCATCCGCCGTAATCATCATTGCGTCTAACTTTCTGCCGATTTTATCACTGCGCCACAGTTCGGCAAGTTCCACGGCGGAACGCATCAAATTACCGCCGAATTTATTCAACATTCCCTCGAAACGTTCGGTGAGCGCAAATGCGTCTGTCACCGAGCCTGCAAAACCGAGAATGACCTTTCCGCCGAAAATACGGCGTACTTTTATGGCGGTATTTTTGAAAATGATCGATTCGCCCATCGTCACTTGCCCGTCGCCGGCAATCGCCGTAACGCCGTTGCGCTTAACCGCGCAAATGGTAGTTCCTCTAAATTCCATAACCTGTTTTCTCCTCTCGCCAACCTTCGTCGGCGGCTTCTTTCCTTCTGTTTCCTGCCTTTGCGGATTGCCGCACGTTCAAAACGCCGTTATTTTTCCTTCTTCGCCGTTTGACTTTGATCGAAAACGCCTTGTCCGTTCATTTCGTCAATGACAGCCAACGCACGTTCTGCCATGGCGCGATAACGTTCTTTTTTATCCCGTATGCGCACGGACATCGGCGTGAGAATCCCAAAATTGGCATTCATCGGCTGAAAATCTTTCGTCGGCGTGGAAATATGCGTTTCCAAAGCGCCGCACATTGTGCGTTCATCAAATACATGGGTGGGGCGTTTTAAAATTTCGTCCGTTATATGGATCGCCGCCAAAAGTCCGCTTGCCGCGCTTTCGACATACCCTTCCACACCCGTGATCTGCCCCGCAAAAAACATTCGTCTATTATTCTTAAACGAAAAATCGCGATTTAAAACATCGGGCGATTGAATATACGTATTTCTATGCATCACGCCATAGCGTAAAAATTCGGCGTTTTGCAACGCAGGGATCATAGAAAACACTCGTTTTTGTTCGGGAAATTTCAAATTGGTTTGAAAGCCCACCAAATTATACGTCGTTCCCTCGTTGTTTTCCTTGCGGAGCTGTAACACTGCGTACGCCCGTTTTCCGTCTTCATATTCCAGCCCGACGGGCTTTAACGTTCCAAACCGCAACGTATCCCGTCCGCGCGAAGCCATCACTTCCACCGGCATGCACCCCTCGAAAATTTCCCCCTTTTCAAAATCGTGCAAGTGCGTGCGTTCCGCCGAAAGCAAGGCGTCTACAAACGCATAATATTCTTCTTTGTTCATCGGGCAGTTGATATAATCGCCCGTACCTTTGCCATAACGATCGCCCGTGAACGCATAACGCATATCCACGCTGTCAGCGGACACGATAGGCGCAGACGCGTCGTAAAAATGTAAACCGCCGCCCGTTTTTTCCAAAATATCGCGGCTGAGATCCTCCGCCGTCAACGGCCCCGTAGCGATGATCGCATACCTGCCCCCTTCCTTTTCCAATTCGGGCAGAGTTTTCACTTCCTCCGAAAGCAGGGTGAGGTTGGGACAATTTTGCAATTTTTCCGTAATATACGCCGAAAATTTTTCCCGATCGACGGCAAGAGCCGCGCCCGCAGGCACTTTCGTCGCGTCCGCAGCCTCGATGATCATCGAACCCAACCGCCGCATTTCTTCTTTCAACAAGCCGCAAGCATTGCCATAGGCGTCGTTGCTTTTCAGCGAATTGGAACAGACCAATTCGCCGTAACAAGCGCTTTCGTGCGCGGGAGTAAATTTTTTCGGTTTCATTTCCACCAACGTCGTTTTGATGCCGCGCGAAGCCAGATAATACGCCGCTTCACTGCCCGCCAAACCGCCGCCGATCACCAACACTTCTTTTTCCATACCCATCGTTATTCTTCGTCGCTAAAATCGAAATACATCGGTTCGTCCATCAAGGGAGGCGGCGCAAAATCGTCGTCCATCGGGATCGGATTACTCTTTTTCGTTGCTTTGTCCGTTTTTGGTTTTTCCGTTTTGATACGGTAGGAACAATCTTTGTTGCTGCATTTCACGTTTCCGCGCGCCGTTTGTACCAAAGCGCCTTGACATTCGGGACATTTATCCCCCGTCGGCACGTCCCAACTCATAAATTTGCAATCGGGATAGCCCAAACAGCTGTAATACACTTTGCCTTTCTTCGATTTGCGCACCGTCATCGCCGCGCCGCATTCGGGACATTTCCCTGCCAGCTTGGGTTCTTCATCCGTCGGCATCGACATCGTCGATTTACAGTCGGGATAGCTGGGACACGCCAAAAATCTGCCGAATTTCCCACTTTTCACCACCATATTTTCGCCGCATTTCGGACAGCGCACCGCAGAAATTTCCTCCTTGCTTTCACTTAAAATATTGTGACATTCGGGATAGTTGGAACAAGCCAAATATTTGCCGAATTTCCCCATACGGCGGATCATAAAATGACCGCACTTGCCGCACGTCGTTTCCGTCAATTCGTCCCCGTATGCCGACGCCTGACGCAAATTTTTTTCAAATCCGGGATAGAAATCCCCGATCACTTTGCGCCAATCTACGTCCCCTTCTTCGATGTCGTCCAGTTTGGTTTCCATGCCTGCCGTAAACCCGACGTCCATTACGTCCACAAAGCATTTCACCAACATATCCACTACGTCGTAAGCGATCGGCGTGGGAAGCATATATTTTCCGTCTTTTTTTACGTATTTTTGCGTCAATTTGGAAATGATCGTCGCATACGTAGACGGTCTGCCGATCCCCTTTTCTTCCATCGCTTTTACCAGCGACGCGTCCGTATACCGCAGGGGCGGTTTGGTGAATTTTTGTTCCTTTTTCATCGAAACCAGATCCAATGCGTCCCCTTCGTTTAAATCGGGCAACAACTTTTCACTGCTGATCTCGTCTTCATCTTCTTTTTTCTGCGCGCTTGCGTCTTGATATACCGCCGTAAACCCTGCAAACAGCAACACCTTTCCGCTCGCCTTAAACACGTAGCCGCCGTTGTCGATTTCCATTTGCATACTGTTGTATCTCGCTTCCGCCATTTGCGACGCCAAGAAGCGCTCGTACACCAATTTGTACAAAGCGTAGTGCTTTTTATCCAACAACCCTTTCGCCTTTTCGGGCGTCATCGAAAGATCGTTGGGACGGATCGCTTCGTGCGCGTCCTGCGCACCCTTCTTCGACGCATAATAATTGGGCTTTTCAGGGGCGTATTCCGCACCGTACACTTCGCGGATACGCTCTAACGCCCTTTCCTGCGCTTCTTTCGATACGCGAACGGAGTCGGTACGCATATAGGTGATAAAGGCGATATGATCGCCGTTTTCCGTTTCGATACCTTCGTACAAATGTTGCGCAAGCGTCATCGTTTCCGGCGCGGTGAATCCGAGCTTCGTCGAAGCGTCTTGTTGCAACGAACTTGTGGTGAACGGCGCGGGCGCGTGCGATTTTGCAATCGCTTTTTTCACTTTGGAAACAACGAATTTCCCCTGTTCCAACGCCGCCAACACCTGCGCGGTTTCTTCCGCAGACGACGGCTTGTATTTTTTCGATCCCTTCTTTTCAAGCAATGCTTTAAACGGCGCGTATTGTTTGGGCAGATCTTGCAATTCCGCCGTCAAATTCCAATATTCTTGCGGCACGAACGAGGTGATTTCCCGTTCTCGCTCCACCACCAAGCGAAGCGCCACCGATTGCACCCGTCCGCCCGAAAGCGTGCGCTTGCCGTTGCCGTTTTTATCTTCGATTTTATGATTTCACAGCGTCGAGAGTTTATACCCCACCAAACGGTCTAACACGCGGCGTGCCTGTTGCGCGTCTACAAGGCTGTAATTGATTTGACGGGGCGTTTTTAACGCCGCTTCGATCGCGCGTTGGGAAACTTCGTTAAATTCGATACGGTTTTCCCCTTCCGTATCCAGCCCCAACACCGTCTGCAAATGCCACGCGATCGCTTCTCCTTCACGGTCGGGGTCGGTTGCGAGGTAAACGCGATCGGCTTTTTTCGTCGCGTCTACCAAACGTCTGATCACGTCTTCTTTCCCTTCGGAATTGACGTACTTCGGCTCGAAATTGTTTTTCACGTCCACGCCAAGCGTATGCACGGGCAGATCGCGGATATGCCCCGCCGAAGCGTCTACCCGATATTTGCCCTTGAGATATTTGGTGATGGTTTTCGCCTTGGAAGGCGACTCTACGATAATTAAATCCATTCTATCTATCCTTAAAATAATTTTTTACTGTTTTCTATTGCCTGCCCATCTGTTTTCGCCGTTGTTTTTTGATTCAACAAACCGAATAACGGTTTCCGCCCAGCGATACCGCAAGCCCTTTCACTTCCAACGCCGAAAGCACGCCTCGCGCCTTAAAGGCAGGCACGCCCGATCTAGACGCCAATTCGTTGATATGCCCTTCCGACAGGTCTTTCAACGCTTCGTACAATTTTTCTTCGTCCGCCGTCAACGACACCGTCGATTTTTTCTCTATCAAGTTTATACCAAACCGACCTAAAATGTCAACCGAATTTTCCGTCAAATATCCGCCTTTTTTTATCAAAGCGTTGCAACCGCCGCCTGCCGAACTGCCCGGCGCGTACGGCAACGCAAAAATTTTCTTTCCGAAACTTTCGGCGTATCTTGCCGTGATCAGCGCACCGCTCTTTTCCGCCGCGCCAAGCACCAACGTTCCTTCTCCTAGCGCCGCCAACAATTTGTTGCGGTATTCGTAGGAAAAGGAGCGTACGGGCGTTTCAAATTCGTGCGGGGATAACAGCAAACCTTTTTGCGCAACTCGTTGTAACAAGGACAAATTCGCTTGCGGCAACGCCGAAAAACCGCCTGCCAATACGCAGATGATTTTGCCGCTGCCCGCCAAAGCGCCCTCGATCGCCGCATTGTCACCGCCGTCCGCCGTACCCGTTACGATGACAAACGCTTCCGATACGTCTTTGACGATCTGCGCGCCGATCTTCAAAGCGTTTGCAGGCGTCCTGCGCGAACCGACAACGGTGAATTTCCGTTTCCGCAACAGCGAAACGTCGCCAAGCGCGTACAACCGTTTCGGCGCGTCCGTAAGCGCCTTCCATTCCAAAGGATACTCCGACGAGGAAAATTCTATTTCCGTTAAGTTGTTCTTCAAATCGATAAACATACTCAATTATTAATCATCCAATACATAAGCAACCCAAACTGCCATGTAAGTCCAAGAAAATTAACGACGGTAAAATACCAATGCCTGGTTTTATGCCGTTTCAAAAACATAGCCCACACGCCGCCGATCGCGCCGCCCAAAAAGGACGCCAAAAGCAACGTCGCTTCGGGAATACGCCACTGTCCCTTTTGCGCCTTCTTCTTATCCGCCGCATATAAGCAAAACGTGATCGACGACATGATCAAAAGAAAAATCAAGTATACGTACATAGACCGCTCCCTTTAATCCACTTCGTGCAGTTCCGCGCCGTACGTGCGATAGGAGATCGCCTCGTATAAATGTTCGGGCAAAATACGTTCGGATAAATCTAGATCGGCGATCGTCCGCGCCACTTTTAATATCCGTGCCCGCGCGCGCGCCGATAAATGCAATTTTTCAAACGCTTCCCGTAAAACGTCTTCACATTCTTTATCCAGCTTGCAATATTCCCGCGTTTCCTTTTCGCCCATTTCCGCATTCGTTTTCACGGCGCTGTCGCCAAAACGTTCGCGTTGGATCTTTCTTGCGCTGTCCGCGCGCTCTTTCACCGTTGCGCTCGTTTCCTCTTGCGTTTCGGAAACCAGATCGTCATAATCCACGCCGTCCACTTCCACTTGGATATCGATACGGTCTATCAGCGGCCCGGATATCCGCGCGCGATACCGCCGAATATCGTTGGGCGTACACGTGCAACGCCGTTTCGCACTGCCGTAATGCCCGCAAGGACAGGGGTTCATACTGGCGCAAAGCATAAACGACGCAGGATACGTAACCGTACCGCCCGAACGGGAAATGGTGATAACGCCGTCTTCCAAGGGCTGTCGCATCGCTTCCAACGACGAACGTTTGTATTCGGGCAATTCGTCCAAAAACAGCACGCCGCCGTGCGCAAGACTGATTTCTCCCGGATGCACCGATTTATTACCGCCGCCGCAAAGAGATACGGTGGTTGCCGTGTGGTGAGGACTTCTAAACGGGCGTTCGGATACGATACCGTCTTCCCCCAACGTCCCTGCCACCGAATGGATCTTCGTGATCTCCAGCGCCTCGTCAAACGCCATATCGGGAAGCACGGACGGGATCGACCTCGCCAACATCGTTTTACCGCTGCCCGGAGGCCCTACGAACAAAATATTGTGTCCGCCCGCAACCGCCACTTCCAACGCTCGTTTTGCGATCGCTTGCCCTTTGACAAAAGATAAATCGTACGTTTTTGTTTTTTCGCTCTTTCCGGCCGAAAAGGCAGAGGCAGGTATACGCGTCAAGGGCGAAAAACCCGATAAATGATCGACGACTTCCCGTAACGACGCCGCGGCGTACACTTCTACGCCTTGAATAAATCCCGCTTCTTTTTCGTTTCCTTTAGGAAGAATAAATTTGGTAAATCCTTTATCCCGCGCGGAAATGATAGACGGCAAAACGCCCGTAACGGGACGCAGATCGCCGTTTAAAGCCAATTCCCCCAAAAAGATGGTGTCGTCTACGTTTGCTTGCAACGTGCCGTACGCAAGCAATATACTGATGGCGACGGGCAGATCGAACGACGAACCTTCTTTTTTTACGTACGCAGGCGCAAGATTGATGGTAATTTTATGCGCGGGAAATTCCAACGCGCTGTTTTTCACGGCGCTGCGAACCCGTTCTTTCGATTCTTTCACAGCCGTATCGGGCAACCCGACCATTTCGTACGACGGAACGCCGCGGGAAACGTCTGCCTCCACCGTTACGCAAACGCCCTCCAAACCCGACAAAGCATAGCTTTGTACTCTTGCAATCATAGCGCGCACCTCCCTATTTTTCTTTGGTTTTCGCCTACATTATATATGCTCCTTTCTATTGTAACCCAAAAAAACAAAAATGTAAACAGATTTTTATATATTTTTTTGTAAAACCTATAAAAATACACCCGAAGCTGAAATCCACTTCGGGAATACCCATGTGATTACGCATTTTAAATTGTCTTTGTTATTCTTCGTCTTTCTCTCTGCCGCCTATAATTTTAAGTGCTTTATTAAGGATATAAATAAGATTTGTCAAAAATTTAAGGCGTAGGTAAAAGCCTACGCCTATATCAGCTAACGCCATTTTCCGATCAAGCTGTGGCTGAAACAATAGCCTATTGCCCAACTGTTATCATCGTTGCCGATGTTACGAACCCGCTATTGTTGCTCACAAAAATAATTATGTGTTGGCGTTGCGATACCAATATTACGTGAACTAATTTCACTTATTTTGGAGATTCTATTCTTTAAAATCCGCAAAAGCGCAGTTTTCACTCTATTTTGCTTTTACGTAGGTATACCTACATAGCATATCACGCTTTTGCAAGAAAATCAAGCATATGTAGGTATACCTTCGTATATTTTTTTAATTTTTTGATAAAATATATATGTAGGTAAATCTACGGAGTTAAATCTTCTTATGAGGAGTGTCCAACTTGACTGTAAATGACGCTGTTGCAAAGCGTATTTCCAAGCTGTTGCAAGAAAAGAATATGTCCCAATATCGTTTGGAACAAGAATCGGGAATACAACACGGAAGTATGCAATGTATTATGAATGGACGGAATAAAACGGTAACTTTGAGTACCGTCATCATGCTTGCAAGAGGGTTTCATATGCCTCTTACCGAGTTTTTAGACGACGAAATTTTCCGTTCGGAACATTTAGAGGTAGAATAGTGAAAGCCGCCCTGTATAAAGGCGGCTTTTTGTATATAAAACACAATATCGAATGATAAAAAGCAAAAAATAAATTCGCCTCCGACTTTGGGCGAACTTATCCTTTTCGGTTTGTTCCGATAACTTAAATTTTTTCCTTAACTTTCGCTGCTTTACCCGTACGAGAACGCAAATAATACAATTTTGCTCTTCTCACTTTACCCTTTCTAACAACCGTGATGGATGCGATCTTCGGGGAATGAAGGGGGAAAACTTTTTCTACGCCTACGCCATAAGAAATGTGGCGAACGGTGAAAGTTTCGGAAATACCGCCGTTTTTCTTGGCGATAACGATGCCTTCGAAGTTCTGAACTCTTTCCTTGCCGCCTTCGATGATCTTAAAGCCGACCTTAACCGTGTCGCCTACTTCAAATGCGGGAACTTCGGGTTTCATACTTTCAGCGTTGATAGCTTCGATGATACCTTTCATATTAGACTTTACCTCCGTTATTTACGAAACGTTCATAACCCGCTGCGTGATTCCTCATCACGCCCAAAAAGGCAGCGGAACGCTCGAAGTCAGCAAATATTATATACGATTTTTCATTCTTTTGCAAGCGTTTTTATATCGTTTATGAAAAAAATTTTTATTTATTTAAAAATCTTTTGTCGCATTTTTCTTGACAACCTTTTCCATTTCTTTTATAATAGTATTGTCATTATATAAAATGGAGGATTTTATGGACTTTTTGTTACAAGGCTTTCAAGCCCTGCAATGGCAACAGGTTGTGATGTGGATAATCGGCGGTCTGCTTATTTATCTTGCCATCAAAAAAGATATGGAACCTGCCTTGCTTTTGCCTATGGGCTTCGGTGCCATTTTGGTCAACCTGCCCCTCTCCCCTGTTATCGGCAGCGGCGAAGGCGGAGAACATTTGGGTATCATCACTTCCCTTTTTAAAGTGGGGATCGAGGCCAGCGAGGCTATGCCTTTGTTGCTGTTTATCGGCATCGGGTGTATGATCGATTTCGGTCCCTTGCTTACCAACCCCAAATTGTTTATTTTGGGCGGCGCGGCGCAACTTGGTATCTTCATCACCATTATTTTTGCCGCAATGATCGGTTTCCCCTTAAACGACGCGGCGGCGATCGGTATCATCGGTGCGGCAGACGGCCCTACGGCGATCCTTGTCGCGATTCAATTAGCGTCGAAATACGTCGGGCCTATCATGGTAGTTGCCTATTCTTATATGGCGCTTGTACCCATCGTACAGCCTGCCGTTATTAAAATGTGCACAACGAAAAAAGAACGCTTGATCAAAATGAAGTATAGCGCAAAACAAATTCCGCAATTGATGCGTATTTTGTTCCCCATCATCGTTACGATCATTTCGGGGTTGATCGCGCCCGATTCTCTTTCCCTTGTCGGTATGTTGATGTTCGGTAATTTGCTTCGCGAATGCGGCGTATTAAAATCGCTGTCCGAAACGGCGCAAACGACTTTCTCTAATACGATCACGTTGCTTTTGGGCATCACCATTGCATTCCAAATGCAAGCCGATCAATTTGTAAAAGTGGAAACTTTGATTATTATGTTGCTTGGTTTGTTCGCATTCGTATTCGACACCATCGGCGGCGTTATGTGCGCGAAACTCATCAACTTGTTCAGCAAAGAAAAAATCAACCCGATGTTGGGTGCGGCAGGTATTTCCGCATTTCCTATGGCAGCCCGCGTCGTTGCAAAAATGGGTACGAAGGAAGATCCTTCCAACCATCTTTTGATGCACGCCGTCGGCGCAAACGTGTCCGGACAAATCGCTTCCGCTATCGTCGGCGGTTTGATCATCGGTATTTTAGGCCCGTTCTGCGGTTTATAAGGAGGAACGATTATGTTGACTATGTTATTGGCTGTATTTGAAGGTTTAACTCCGATGAATTGGGAAACGATAAAACCTGCGCTCAACTTCCTTTGGCAAGGGCTTTTGGCTATTTTCGTCGTGATCGGTTTGATCATCGTTTCCGTGAAAATCGCTTCTGCGATCATCACAAAAGCGGAAAAAGCAAAACAAGAACGCGAAAGCCAAGCGCAAGGCGGCGATGACGGAAACGCTTAAATCTTAACGCATTGATCTGCGTACCGTCTTAAAATTTAAAACAGAAAGACCGACAAGTTGTTTTCAAAGTCGGTCTTTTCTTTCCTTTTCATTAGATAAATGCTCGATCGGATAGGTGTTTTATGATCCATTTTCTTATTCGCCTTTTTATAGGCAAAAACAACGACTTGAACGACTCTGCCGTACGCAGTAAATACGTATCCCTTGCGGGGATCACGGGGATTTTGGTGAATATCTTGCTGTTTGCGGGAAAATTGACCGTCGGTTTGTTGTCTGCGTCCGTTGCTATTATCGCAGACGCTTTTAACAATATTTCGGACGCAGGTTCGTCCGTGATCACCCTCATCGGCTGCCGTTTGGCAAACAAACCCGTCGATAAAGAACATCCTTTGGGACACGGCAGATTAGAATACGTATCCGGCTTTATCGTCGATATGCTGATCATTTTGGTCGGGTTTGAACTGTTTAAATCCTCTTTGGATAAAATTTTACACCCCGTTTTACCCGACGTCGGAACGGTGACTTTGGTTTTGCTGGGCGTGGCGATCTTGGTGAAAGTGTGGCTGTTTTTCTTTTACCGCAAGATCGGTAAATCGGCAAATTCCGCGCCGATAAAAGCCTCCGCCGCCGACAGCCTCACCGATTGCATTGCCACAACGTTGGTGTTGGCGTCTGCGATCGTCGCCAAATATTTTCAAATCGGCATTGACGGTTGGGCAGGGATCTTGGTGGCGATCTTCATTCTTTTTACAGGCATGAAAGCAGCAAAAGAAACCATCGATCTGCTGTTGGGTTCGACGCCCGACCCCGCTTTTATCCAAGCTATTTACGATTTTCCCAAAGACTATCCGCGCATCGTGGGGATCCACGACGTTATGGTACATGATTACGGTCCCGGACGGCAAATCGTTTCTTTCCATGCCGAAGTCCCCTCCGATTCCGATATCAATATCGCGCACGAGGAAGTCGATCGAATGGAGCGGGATATGAACGCGCGTTTTGGCTGTATCGTGACGATACACCTCGATCCGTTGGTGGTAAACGATCCCCTCGTCAACGAATTGCGCGCGCTTGCGCAACAAGCGGCAAAAGAGGTGGACGACAGATTTTCCATTCACGATTTCCGTATGACGATGGGCGAAACGAATATCAATTTAATCTTCGACTTACTGTTGCCCCCCGATTGCAATATGAATACGGAAGAAGCGGAAAACGCAGTGGTGGAAAAGATACGCGCGCAACGTCCCAACTGTTTTTGCGTGATCCGCGTAGAACACCCCTTCGTGTGATCTAAATTTGATTGAATACCCTTTGAAAAAGGCGGCGAGCTCATACTCGTCGCCCTTTTTATACACTTTTCTTAAAAAACGATTTTTTTATGGCATTGTTACGCATCGTTACAGCATCGGCGCAAAAATTTTCACCACCGAACGTACCATTCTTTGCCACATACTGATTTTTAAATTCTTTTTTTCGACCAATTCGCTTTTCGCCAACGTTTCCTGTACGTCCTGCTTAATATCGCGGATACATTCGCACCCGTACATCCATACGCCGTTTTCAAAATGATGTACCAAACTGCGATAATCGAGGTTCACCGTCCCCACGATCGCCAGCTCGTCGTCCGCCAAATACACCTTCGCATGAATAAAACCGGGCGTGTATTCGTATATCTTTACCCCTGCGTCCATCAAGCGGGAGTAAAAACTGCGCGTCATACCGAAAACAAGTTTTTTATCGGGAATATGCGGCACGACGATCCGAACGTCTACTCCGCGCAACGCTGCGCCTTCGATCGCACCGCACGTTTCGTTGTCCAAAATCAAATAAGGCGTAAACATATACACGTACCGCGTCGCTTGATCCAACATATTTTGTATCGCGATCTTGCTCACCCGCCGTTCGTAAATAGGACGAGGTCCGTCCCCGAAAGGGATCACGTATCCCGTCGCGCGCGTACTGCATACGGGATAATACTCCGTCTTGCTTTCCTCTTGCGCCGTCTTTTTCTTTTTCCGCTTTTTGGGTTTACTGTTCAGCCCGTAATCGATCAAAAACAACTTCGTCATCTCCCACGCGGCGTTGCCCTCCAAACGCAACCCCACGTCCTTCCAATGCCCAAACCGCACTACGTGGTTGATATATTCATCTGCGATATTCACCCCACCCGTGTACGCGATGAAACCGTCGATCACGGTAATTTTTCGGTGACTTCGATTGTTAAATTCGCCGTCGGCTTGTCCTTTCAAACGGGAAAACGGCGTGGCGTCAATGCCGAATTTCCGCAACTGCCGATCGTAATCTCCCGGCAAAGTGGACATACAACCCACGTCATCGTACACCACCCGTACGTCCAATCCCGCCGCCGCTTTCTCTTTTAATATCTCTAAAATCGAATCCCAAAATTTCCCTTCTTCGATGATGAAATATTCCATAAAAATAAATTTTTTCGCTGCGCGCAGATCGGTCAACATACTTGCAAACATTTCCTCGCCGCTCGCAAAATATGTTTGTTTCGTATCGGAAAACAGGTGCGCTTCGGATACGGCGCACAATGCTTTCGCTTGGTTATACGCCACGATGTTTTCTTCTTTCAATTGAACAAACAATTTCTCGTCTTCCTTTTGATAGGCGTTGTTTTTCAACTCGTTCAACCGTTTGACAAACTTTTTTTGCAGTTTGCGGGAATAAAATAAGAAATACAGTATAAACCCTGCGATGGGCAAGATCATCACAAACAGCAACCAAGGCACTTTATAATCGGGATTGTCGTCGGATGCGATGATCCGCACGACGCAAAACACTTGCGTTGCAAACGCCGCCAAATAAAAATAGGGCACAAAATAGCACAACGCCACAACAATGCCGATGATCGCCGCGATCTCGATCAGCGTGATCAACGCAGCCAAAATATACCGAACGGGGATATAATTATATTCCCGTTCTATTTGTTTATCGTTTACTTTATACCGATACGTTTTCTTCATTCGTCCCTCCCTTGTACGTTGAAATAGGACAAAACGGAGAACTGTATTCCGTTCCCCGTTTTTCGACTTATTTACGCCCGTTTTTCGCCGCTTCGATGCGTTCTTCCGCCGCCTCTTTGCGCACGTTTGCTTCTGCGATCTGTTCGTCGCGTTCTTGTTGCATCATCGCCTGTCGTTACGCGGGCGTCATCTTCGCTTCTTCCCGCGTTGCTTTCGATTCGGCTTTCACCGCCTCGAAATTCGCTTTGTCCACTTCATGTTGCGCCTTTGCGTTGTCCTTCATGTCCTGAAATGCTTTTTTGAAAAAGTTTGCCATTGTTTTTATCCTCCGATATAATATTATTTTTTTCTTACTCGTGTAAAATTTCGTTGCTGAGCGACAATATCTTTTTTGCGTATTTGGCTTTTCCCTTCTTTTCCAAGCCTTTATACAACGTGTAATTTATCGCCACCATTGTGATCCCCACCAGCCCGATTGCAATTCCTATCGGCATCAGTCCCGTGCCCAACACTTCCATTGCCAAGCACATTCCCGCACCGAGCACTAACGTACCGACCGTACCAAACCCGTAAGCGAAAATTTCCGCGGGGCGTTTCGCCTTTTTATTTAATTCGATCAATTCGTCCAATTTTGTTTTGGGCTTTTCCGTATATTGATCGCGAATGTTTGTCGCTATTTTTATTGTTCTATCCATAACGTCCTCCGTGGTTTTGTTTGATACCACTATTATACGCCGAATATATTTCCAAAAAAATAAAATTTGGTAAACGTTTTGAAAAGGTTTTGTTAAAGTTTTGTAAAACCGCCAACGTTCCGCAAGCGTTCCGCTTGACCTTGACTTTCTATCTTTCGTTATCGGAACTTGTAACCGTATCGACACCCAATAAGGGGTTAAGGGGCATTGTCCCTTACGGGTGTGGGCAGCCAACGTTCCGTTGGATCTTGTCTTTCTATCTTTCTTTATTGATATTAATAACCTTGTCGTTCCCCAACAGGAAGTCAAGAAACTCAGTTTCTTGTCGGGGTGCAGGGGCGGAAGCCCTTGCAAAGTAAAGCCCCCATTAAGCAACCGAAAGGTTGCGCCACTACTGCGAAGCAGTTATGGCAACGCTTGTCGTTGCCCGTTATAAATCCCAGCTACAACTTTGTCGCAAGACAAAACTTCACTCGCAAAGCGAACTTCACTCAACATAAAAAACTTCACCCTAAAAACACGTTCCAAGCCCCTAGGTCGCAACAAAAAATACACTCTTGCGGCTTTTTTTCGCAAAAGTGTATTTTTAAAAATTTTTTAGGAGTGTGATCTGTTTTATTTTTTTGACATTTAGTGAATGTCATTTTTATTATTTTAACATACTATCATATAATTTGTCAAGCACAAAATGTCAAAAAACGTATATATAGGAAAAAAAATGTTTAAAAACAGAGCAAAAAGTGGAAAAAACAACGTTTGCGGAAACGCGATTTGTCAACTTCGGAAACAAGCGACCCCGAAAATGTCGCAACAATCGTTGGCGCAGAAATGCCAACTGTTGGGATTGGACATAGATAAAAACGCCATTCAGCGCATCGAAAGCGGTCAGCGGTTCGTTACGGATATCGAATTGCTGTATTTTTGCCAAATCTTTCATGTTTCCGTTGACGAATTGCTGACAAACACATACCTGCAAGCATAGAAAAAACAAACCGATAAAAGAGTAAACGCAACCTGTTAAAAAGGTCGCGTTTTTATTTTTCGTTTAAGAGTTTTCGTCGTTTTCTTCCGATTCTTTTAAAATTTCTTCGCTCAATTTCAAAATTTGCGCGCCGTATTTTTTTCGTCCGCGCGCCGCCAACTTTCGATAGACGGGATATGCAAACCCCACGGGCAACAACCCCAAAAGCGCGACGAGGCAACCATATAACAATAAAGTCCATTCGAGGATCATTGTCAACCCCGTCCCGAAAATCAAGATGCCCACAACACCGAAACTGAGCGCAACGATCATAGGCGGTTGCGACGCTTTTTTATCCAAACGTTGCAACTGCGACAATTTATCCGTGGTTTCTTCCTCCGGAGCATATCTTGCGCGAATCTCTTCCGCAGTTTTGCGCTCGCGCTCGGTCGGAGCGCTGTACTGATAGGCAAATTTATCTTTTGTTTCTTTCATAATTCTCTCCCATTATGCATTTTTCTTCTTTTCGTTGCGCAACGCACGGTTTCCTTTCACGATCATAAATACACCCAACGCACACACCAACGCGCAAACTACGCCGCCCGTCAATGCGTTTGCCAGTGCCACGCCCGTTCCGTCCGAAAAGGCGATAAACATCGACGTTTGCAACGCCAAAATCGACACCAAGGCATCGGCAAGGTTTACGTTGCGGAGCGTTTGCACCGTATAATCTTGCGATCTTCTCGCTTTGAAAATGTTGACGATCGACATCGTCATTTTATAAAACGTGTACGTAGCCGCCACATAGATCATCAAGCCTTGCTTTTCAAACCCCGCGCCCGCCGCCACCATTTGCAAAATAGCGATCGACAACGCCAAGATCGTAACGATCAATAAAATGCCGCAGTTACGGTATTTCCGCATCTCTGTCGCGTCCTTCCGCTCTTTGCCCCGTTTCTTGCCGTGATAGAGTACGATCCCGCCCCGCATACAAACCAAAATGATGTAATATGCCGCCAATGCGCCGTACCAAATAGAATGGAAAATCAGAGCGATCACTCCGTTGTACAACCCGTACAAAATCGATATTGTCAAAGACAGCGCAGAAAACAGCACCGTACGGAAACCGTAATTTTTCATCAGCTTTGCCGTCAAAGGAATGGTATTCAGCCATGCCGTCAGGCTCTTTTTCCAACGGGGTATATACAAAACGAAACCGTACACCGTGTACGTCAGCGATATCGCCGCAAGTCCAAACAACACGTAGGCAACGTATTCAAGCGCCGTGCCTTCGTAATCGATCAAAAGGATACACAGAGAACCTGTCGATAATAATGCTGTGATCACGCACGATAAGGCGAAAATTGCCGCGCGCGGCTTTTTTAATTGTTGCCAAATACGCAAAAATGTATCTTTCATCTTCGATCCTTTATGCCTGTTACACTGACTTTTTCAACGCATTTTTACAAAACTTTTTGCAAAAATTTCCGTTACGTTATACCACCGTTTCTTTTAACACGACGGTGAAGGTCGTCCCCTTCCCCTGTTCGCTTTCCACCGTAATTTCTCCGCCGAGGATATCGATGACTTTTTTCACCAATGCCAATCCCAAGCCGTTGCCTTCTAACGCGTGCGACGTATCCCCTTGATAAAATTTATCGAAGATACGCTTGCCTGTTTCTTCGTCGATCCCGCAGCCCGTATCCGACACCGTTACGACGGCATTTTTGCCCAGCTTTTTTAACGTTAACGCAACCCTGCCCCCCTCGTTTGTGAATTTTACGGCATTGGAAAGTAAGTTGTTGAATACGATTTCCAAATAACTTTTCACCGAATAAACGGACAATTCTTCCAACTGTACGTCCAAGCAGATATTTTTATTTTCCAGTCCCTCCTCAAATGCAAACACCGTTTCCGCAAGACTTTCGTCCAAACGAAACTTTTCCGCTTCGGGTAAAATTTTCGCATTTTCCAATTTATTTAATTTTAACACGTTTGTAACCAGATCGGTCAGGCGTTTCGACGCGTTTACGATAATATCGGCGTATTTTTTACGCGTTTCGTCATCCAGATCTTCTTTTTGCAGTTCCGCCGCATACGCGCGGATCACCGACAACGGCGTTTTTAATTCGTGCGAAACGTTTGAAATGAAATCGGTTTTTAAAATTTCCGACTTTTTCAATTCTTCCGCCATCAGATTAAGATTTTCCTTTATTTCGTCATACTGATCGTAACGATCGTAACGGTGCTCGACGGTAAGGCGCGTATTAAAATCCCCTTTTGCGATCCGTTCGGTAGCCGCCAAAATTTGTTCGGTGGGTTTTTCCACCGCAATGCGACGGCGTATAACGTCCGCCGTCGTAAACAGCACCGCCAAAAACACAACAACCAGCAGCATAACGACGATCACCGTTGTTAAGCCTGCGCCCGTTTCTTCCACTTTGCCGTACACCAACATTGTCGCCGTCACCGACACCGCGCTGGTAAGCAAAAACAGCAAAAATCCCCACGCCGTTGCCCAACCGTTGTTTTGTTTCATTTCAACACCGCCTTATACCCAAGCCCGTGTACCGTGACGATATCGAACCCGTCGCAATCGGACGTCTTTTCGCGCAATTTCGCCATATATACGTCCACCGTCCGCGACGTTGCCGACGAATCGTAATCCCAAAATTCATCCATCAGTGCCGAGCGCGTAAACGTCTTTTTCGGATAGGACAACAATTTAAACAGCAAATCGAATTCCCGCACGGTGAGGGATAATTCTTCCCCGTTTAAATACGCCGTATGTTCTTCCGCGTTCATCGACAGATTTCCCACCGTCAGTTGCTTGCTTGCCTCGATCCCCGCGCGGCGCAACATCGCCGACACCTTTAAAATAAACACGTCCATATCGAAGGGTTTCACTACGTAATCGTCTACTCCCAATTGATAGGCGTATAATTTAGAAGGCTTGTCGTCCTTTGCCGTCATAAATAAATGGGAATTTTTTTATCCGTCAAACGCACGTTTTCGGCAAGTTGAAACCCGTCCGTTTTCGGCATCATAATATCGCTGATAATCATAGAAAAGCTCTCCGTTTCCATCGCGGAAAGAGCCTCCTCGCCATCGTAACAAGCCGTCACCTCGTGTCCTTCGGCGCGAAGCCGTAAACAGATCAATCCATTGATCGCCCGATCGTCTTCTACAACCAAAATTTTTGCCATGATCGCGCACCTGCCTCCTTGTTTTATATTTCAACGCATACCTGCCCCTATCCTACACTTTTATCATACTACGCAGATATTTTTAAATCATTTCAAAATTGTTAAAGTTTTGTAAAATTTTTTCTTGCACAACAAAACCGTATTCCGTCTTCTCCAACCGACGTTCCGCAAGCGTTCCGCCAACGTTCCGTTGGATCATGTCTTTTCTATCTTTCGTTACTGAAGCTTGTAACCGTATCACCCCCCAACAGGAAGTCAAGAAACTCAGTTTCTTGTCAGGGTGCAGGGGCGGAAGCCCTTGCGAAGTTAAGCCCAAGTTAAGCAAGCTTTGCTTGCGCCACTACTGCGCAGCAGTCAACCAACGTTCCGCAAGCGTTCCACTTGACCTTGACTTTCTATCTTTCGTTATCGGAACTTGTAACCTTATCAATACCCAATAAGGGGTTAAGGGACAATGCCCCAATTAAGAAACAAAACGCCCCGATCGCCAAAAGCTTTAGGGGCGCAGTTTTTCGTTTACGTCGATCAGCGGATAAAATTCGTCATCACTTTGCGTTCTTTTACAGGTTCGACGCCCGCTTCTTTCCCAAGCCGCAAGCATTTTAACAACCACGCCATATTGTTCCCCAACACGCGCATCGTTTGCAAACCTTCTTCGTCTTGCGCCGCTTCCTCTGCCGTGTTGCCGTGGATCTCGTTCCAATAATTGGACGAAACGATGGGCATATTGTTGATGGTAAAATATTTATTGATCACGTCGAACGTCGTACTTGCCCCCGCGCGTCTGCAACTGACCACCGCCGCCGCAGGTTTATAAGCCAACAACTTTCCGCCGCTGTAAAACACTCTGTCCATAAAGCTGATCAATGCGCCCGACGCCGATGCGTAATAGACAGGCGAACCGAATACAAAACCGTCAAATTCTGCCGCTTTCGCCACAAAATCGTTCACCGTGCCGTCGTCAAAAACGCATTGTTTCGCCTTTTTACAAGCCCAACAACCTTTGCAACCCTCTATTTTTTTGCCCGCTAACTGATAGATTTCCGTTTCCACTCCGTTGTCGTTTAACGCCTTCGCCACTTCCGCAAGCGCCGTATACGTACAACCCTTTTCGTGATAACTGCCGTTTACCAATAATACTTTCATACTTTTTTTCTCCTATCCTTCTTTTCTATTATTAATTTTAAAACAATGTAATGTCAAACCGACCTTCCAACCAAGAAATATCCGTCGTCCAATTTTCTATTTTATTTCTTCTGACGTATTCTTCATTCGTTTCCCCAAGCGCGGCGTGAAAATCCATTTGCGTACAACCGTTCACTTTCATAAAATGTTGTTCCGCCTCCGCGCCTCTGCCCATTAACTGCGTTCTGCTGATGTGTTTCACTTCGTGGCAGGCATGGCAAAGCGCCACGACGTCTTCCAGTTTTTGCAACGCTTTTTTATCGTCGTAACTCCACTTTTCATGCGCTTCCAACCTTGTGGCGCGTCTGCCGCAGATCATACATTTGCCGTTTGCACGGGCGTATGCGTCGCGGCGTACCCGATCCCAATCGGCAGGCTTTAACACGCTGCGAAGATTGGCATACCAACATTCTTCAGGCACCATTTCAAAAGTGAGTTTATATTCTTTTTTCATAAATCGACCTCTTTTCAGCCCTACTTTTATATTTCCAACCGCAACTGTTGCACACTCTCTTTTAAAATGTCCATACACTGCTTAAACGCCGTGGGCAAGGACACCGTTTCCAAAATTTCATCATACGTGTACGCATCAAACGGCGCGCTTTCCGTCCGTATCCAAACACACGTCATATTCCAACGGATATGGGTGAAAATATGCGTATAATTTTTACGTTTTACTTGCGTAAACTCGTACATGCCCCATTCGTTTAAAATATTTTCCGCCGTTTCCCCTTCCTCTAAAACACGGGAAGGAAATTCGTTCATTCCCTTTAAAACGCCTTCTTCCCGACGTCGAATACAAAAACCTTGCGGCGTTTCGATCAAAAAAACACAAACGTTTTCCACCCGTTTTGCTTTTTTTTCAGGCATCACGGGATATTGGCTTTGCGTACCGCTTTGATACGCGTGACACAACGCTTTTACAGGACAACTATCACAATCGGGCGTTTGCGGTTTGCAAACCGTTGCGCCCAATTCAAACAAACTCTGCGTAAAATCGGCGCAATCCTTTCCCGCCGACGGATACACCGCCGTTAAGGCGTTTTCCAAATACGTTCGGTAGGCAGGCGCAGAGATAGGCGTGGGATCTTCCGTCAAACGGGACGCAACCCGAAACACGTTTCCGTCCACTGCCGCCACAGGCATTCCGTATGCGATCGAAGCGATTGCGCCCGCCGTATAACTGCCGATCCCCGGCAAAGTTTTTAACGTCGACAAATCTTTGGGAAGTTCGCCGCCATATTCCGACACGATGATCTTCGCCGCTTTTTGCATATTGCGTACACGGCTGTAATACCCCAAACCTTCCCACAATTTCAGCAGTTTTTCTTCTTCACACGCCGCAAGATCCGCCACCGTCGGCAAGACTTCCATAAAACGGCGATAATATTCTTTCACCGCCTCCACACGCGTTTGTTGCAACATAATCTCCGACACCCAAACGCGATAGGGCGTGGGATTTTTTCGCCACGGCAGATCCCGTTTGTGCTGCCTATACCACAAAAGCAAGGGGGCAGGTATGCGTTGAAACACAAATTCCGCCTTGTCTTGCGGGGAGTTCCCTTTTCGTTTTTTCATAAACGCCTTATGCCCCTTCCTCGTTAGAATGGGACAACGCATTTAAAAACGTAATCGTTTCCGCCACCGTCGGCTGATCGGGATAATTCATCGGCAAAGGACGGGTGAGCGACGTATCCTCGCTGACGTATGTCACGTCTGCCTTTCCCTTTTCCGTCGTCGTGATCAAACAATTTCCGATCCCGATAAACGCCCCCGGATAACCGCTGAAAATGCTTTTCATCAAATCGATCCCGCTGATCACTTCGATGTTTTTCCGCATTGCGATATCCATAAACTCCCGATATTCGGCAAAGTCGTTATTTTCGTTACATTCGGGCAATTCTTCCAGCCCGTCTAATACAAGGAAGAATTTAGGATATCCTTGCGCGCCTGTTTCATACATTTGCGCCAATTCGCGTACGGTATCTTTCGCCAACGCCAGATCGGACTTCGAACGTATATAAGGCACAGTGACGTCCATATGATTTAACCGCAGCAAATCCCCGTACGATTGCCGAGGGGACAACACCATAAAACAAGCGTCGCTCGGTTCGTACAAACAAGAAAGCGTGATCAACAACCGCTTGATAAAACCGACGCGGTGCGCGCCCGTTACGCAAGTGTGTTGCAACGAAACCGCCCCCTTGCGCTTTTGCGCCACCACGATATTTCCTACGCTGTCTTTCCCGATAGGAATATTTCTGCGCACTTCCTCAAATTTCTCATTATCCTTCGCCGTCTGCATGATCGACGTGATAAATTCCTCCGATCTCATACTCGTTTCTCCTTTTCTGTTCTTTATGATTATACTATAATTCCTTTCAAATGTCAAGTGTCCATTGCCATAAAGCGCGAAAAGACGCGATCCGATCGTTACGGAGCGCGTCCTTCCACAAAAAAACATAAAAGAGAAGTTGGTATAATCTGTTTTATTTCCCCAAAAGGCATTTCGTCTTTCGACTGCGACTTTGTTTTGTCGCTTGTTTTGCTTGTTTACCTAATCGAAAGATTTAATTATATTGCGTAAAATAGCTGTCTTTATCGTATACGATACGCACTTGCGTTTCCGTTCCGTCACGCAACACCGTCAACACCACCGTATCCCCTTTGCGAACCGTCAACAACAGATCGCTGACTTGGAAACGACGGGTAAGCGTCATGGTTTTCCCTTCCGTTTCCCCGGCGGGAATGATCGTCAACGTTTTGAATATATCTCCGAACTGCAATTTATTATACGCCGCCGCTCCGTTGTCGATCTTTGTCGAATCCACAACAAATTCTTCCGTGATCGTCAATTTTCCGTCTTCATACGTCGCTTTGGAATCAGTCGTTTTTACGTTGACGCCCAACATTGCGCGTTGTACAACGCCCCCGTTATCCAACAAATTGTCCCAAAGATAGCGCACGGGCGTAATCGGCAAAGCATAACCCATATTATCTACGCTGTCTTCCACGTTTTTCGCATTGGTGATCCCGATCAGTTCGCCTTCCGCGTTAAATAACGCTCCGCCCGAATTGCCGTGATTGATTGCGGCGTCCATACGCATCACTCGATAATCCACCGAGCCGATCCCGTCCGTAGACGACATCGTGATATATTCCGATTCCACCGAAAGCACGCCGCCTGTCACCGAGATCCCCGCGCCGTCGGGATTGCCGATCGCATACACTTTTTCACCGACGTTCACCGTTTCCGAATCTCCCAATTCCGCTTCGCGTACGTCGTTGTTTTTCAAAAACTCGCTGCCTTCCACTTTCAAAATAGCGATATCGTAATCCATCGCGCCGCCAACGTACGTCGCTTTGATCCCGTCGCCGCCTTCATCTTTCCCTGTCGTCGTCGAAAACATATTCAACGCGCCGTAGGTATAAAGATAAATCGAATCGGAAATATGCGTTTTCGTGTCGCTGTTTGCGTCGTAGATCACGTGATAATTGGTGACGATCAGCGCGTTTCCCGCCTCTTTGTTAAGATCGATGATCACGCCGCTGCCCGCCGAACTGTACAACGTGGTTTGGTTTTGCGTACCCAACCAACCGCCGACCGTCTTCGTCTGCGTAAAACTGCAATAAATGCTGACGACAGACATTATATTTTCCGCTATCGTCTTCGTGTCGTTGTCTTCATTAACGTCCACTTTTAAATATTCTTGCAGAAACTGTAAAAACGTGCCTTCGTAACCTTGCGCCACTGCGCTTTGATACACTTCGTCGATATCCAACGCAGGCGCGTCGTTACCGTTTGCGCCTTTCAAGCTGGACAACCATTCTGCTTCTGTTCCGACAAAGCCGTTTTGAACGGCGATCTCGTATGCATTGATCACTTTGTCTTCCAATCCGCACGCCGTCATCGACGTCAGCATCAACACTGCGCTTACCACCGCAGCAATACGTTTCAATCCCTTCATATCCTTGAAAACTCCTTCGCGATTTTTTTTGATCAACGTCATCAACGTTACAGCGTTTTTCGGATGCTTCTATACGCAATTATTTCCTATTGCCGTTACTATTATACACAACGTTTTCGTTGATTCGTTTATCGTTTTTTGAAAATTGTGTGATAAATTTTATTTTTTATGTTTTTTTTGCGCTTTTTGCCTTTTCAGCAACGTAAATTTACAAACCTTCCAAATCGTCCAACGACAAGGAAAGCGATTTGATAAAATGCGTGAAAAAATAGTCGATCTCCGGCATTTTTCTATTCTGCAAATCTTTTTCGATGCTCTTTTTCGCTTTGGCAAACTCGGTGTTGCCGCAACGAAGTTCTTCCAAGCATTTGATATATGCCGCCAAACGATCCGCCGCTTTCACCAAATCGTATTCGATGCAATCTTCCTCCGCTAAAATATACGGTTCAAGCTCCCCTCGCAGTTCTTCAGGCAACGTTTGGACGATCTTTTCGCACGCGCTGTGTTCCAACTCTTTATACGCGCCGCGGATCTGGCGGTTATAATATTTGATAGGCGTGGGAAGATCCCCCGTCATCACTTCGCTCACCTCGTGATAAACCGCGTACAACACCGCTTTCGTAACGTCCGCTTTTTCCTCGAAAAGCTGATTGTGAATGGCGACCAATGCGTGCGTCAGCATCGTCACTTGATGCGAATGTTCCATAATATTTTCATCTCGCATCGAACGCATCAACTGCCAACGCTTGATATATTTCATTCGGTCCATATAGGCGTAAAAATCGTAACGCATAAATTTTTTCCCTTATTTTTCAATTTTTTTCTTTCAGACGTTTGACAAACGTACCGTTTTGTTTTATAATAAAAACACAATTGAACGTATCCGTCGTGGGTGCCTTGAAAAAGGCTGAGATTATACCATTTGAATCGGCAGGGTAATCCCTGAGCGAGAGATCGATAACCGTTTTATATCCTTTTGACAGACAAAAAAATTTTTTCCTTTTTGTTTGCCGTCTGCGATAAGAAAAATCTTTGCGCCTACGCGGGAAGTCTTGATTTACAAAGGCTGATCCTTTCGTTAGGCGTTATTTTTTCAAAACGCGTGCGACGGTACACAAGGAGGTGTTTTTATGTATCTTTATTCCCTGCTGGAAGTCAGCGAACAAGCCACCAACGTCGTCAAATGGATCTCCGTCGGCGCAGTGGCGGTGCTACTTGGCGCAATCGCCTTGCTCGGTTTGTTGAACAAACAAAAATTTGACGCGCGCAAGCTGGCGTTTGCGGGCATTTGCGTTGCGATGTCGTTTGCCCTTGCAATTTTTAAATTTAAAATTGTGCAATTTGGCGGATCGATCACCGTTGCGTCTTTTGTACCCATCTTGATCTACGCGTACGTATACGGCGTTGCCGACGGATTGATCGTGGGCTTGATACACGGTTTGTTGAACTTTATCGAATCGCCGTATATCCTCACGCCCGCAACGTTTATCCTCGATTATTTGTTGCCGTTTGCGTCCGTTGCGCTGATGGGATTTTTCGGCAAAAAACAACAGGAACAGCCAACGCTGAAACCGATCGTTTTGGGTTGCGTCTGCGTGTTTTGCGCAAGATTTTTCTTCCATTGGCTGTCGGGTATCATCTTCTTTTTGGAAGGCGCGATATGGGATCCGCTCCCCGGCTGGGCAATGCAAAACGCTCTGCTTTATTCCTTCATTTATCAATGCGTTTATATCCCGTTAGATGCGGTGATCGCAACCATGGTATTGATATTTTTGACAAAATCGGGCGTCTTGCATAAATTGACCGCTCTTATGAAACGTAAAAAATAAAATGTTTTTCTTCTGCCGAAAAAAGGCAAAAAGCTCTTCCGAAGCCATCTACGGAAGAGTTTTTCTTTTGCTTTTACATCACGGCAATTTCGTCGAACACCGCTTTGTCTAAAATGACTTTGCCCTGTTCCAAATCGATATGCTTGATCACGTTTTTCACAACGGGAAAAAGAATATCTTTGCCGTCTTTTTCAATGGTATATACGTCGGATGAAAGATTTTTGATATCTTTCACTCTACCCAAAAATTCGCCTTCCTCCGTTTCGCAGGAAAGCCCGATGATATCGACGATATAATAGCGACCTTCTTCCAAAGGCGGCGCGTCTTCACGATCGCCTTCCAACTTTTTCCCACGGAACAATTCGGCTGCGTTTCTGTCGGGGATCCCGCGCAAACCCATATACGCCGCGCCGTCCGGCCCGACGCGAAAAGACAAAATTTTATACGCCTTGTCGTCGATGTACACCGTCCCAAACGCTTTTACGTCTTCGGGCGTGTCCGTAAACGTTTTCACCTTCAATTCGCCTCTGATCCCTTGGGGTTTTAACACTTCCCCTATCAGTAAACGGTCCATAAAGCACTCCTTTTTGCGCAAAAAAAGCTAACGGTTTTTTTGCATTTTTTACATTCAACGCATACCTGCCCCACGCATTTCTTCCCATAGCGTAAAAAAAGGCTTTGCAAAAAAGCCTTTTATTGTGCGCTTAAGATATCCTACAAGCAAACAAAAAAACATGCGTCTGCTTGTATCGATGCGTCTTTATTCGGCTGACATATCCACGTCTACCGCGTCGCCGCCCTTTTCACGGATTTCGATCACGTATCTCTTACTGCTTGCAGGGGTAGCCGCGCGAACGATGGTACGCATCGCCTTGGCAATTTTGCCCTGTTTCCCGATCACTTTACCCATATCCGAGGGAGAAAGAACAACCGTCACTTCGATAATGCGGTCTTTTTCTTCCACTACGTATTCGACGTTTTCTTTGTCTTCCGCAAACTGTCCGACAATGTATTTAATTAAATCCAGCATATACAATGCCTCCTGTTTTCCTGTATAGTCAATATAGCCCAACGTCTACGCAAACGAACGGCGCAGACGCAAGCCACGAAAATGCGGTTTTTCCCACTGCGGGAAACGGCTTATTTGTTCGACTTTTTGCCTTTGGTCTTGGAAGGGCTGAGCTTGTTGCTCTTTTCCACAACACCTGCTTTTACAAGCAAATTCTTTACAGTTTCGGTGGGTTGTACGCCTTTTGCAAGCCATGCTTTTGCAAGATCTGCGTTCACATCCAATTCTACGGGATCGCAGGTGGGTCTGTAATGCCCAACGCAATCGATGTATTCGCCCGTCGCAGCTTTTCTGCTGTCAACAACCACGATACGGTAGATAGGGTTTTTCTTGTCGCCCATTCTGAAAAGTCTCATTTTAACCATAATAATACCTCCAAAGTATCTAAAAATTTTTTTCTATTTCCACGGCTTTCGCCGTTTTTAGCTTTTGTTTGTCTTTGCTCTCGTCGACTCGTCGCCTTATCGTCAACGGCGTTTAAAAGGGCATACGGAATTTACCTTTATTTCCCTTTAACTGTTTCATCAACAATTTCGTCTGTTCGTATTGTTTCAACAGTTGATTCACTTCTTGCACCGACGTCCCCGAACCCGCCGCAATACGGCGTTTTCTCTTATGTTCGATGATGGAAGGATTTTCACGCTCGGCAGGCGTCATCGATAAAATGATCGCTTTGGTACGCTCTATCCGTTTTTCGTCGATATCTCCTTCGTTCACTTTCAATTTGCCTGCGCCGGGCAACATCGAAAGCATCGCCGACGCGCCGCCCATCTTTTTCATCATCGCAAACTGATCGAGATAATCGTTTAACGTAAAGCTGTTTGCCAGCATCTTTTTTTGCATCTTTTTCGCGTCTTCTTCCGTGATCGCCTGTTGCGCTTTTTCAATCAGCGAAAGCACGTCGCCCATTCCCAAAATACGCGAAGCCATACGGTCGGGATAGAACGGTTCGAGATCGGTCAATTTTTCCCCGACGCCGATAAATTTAATGGGTTTTCCCGTCACTGCTTTAATCGAAAGGCAAGCGCCGCCGCGCGTATCGCCGTCCAACTTCGTCAGGATCACCCCCGTCACGTCCAACCGCGTGTTAAACGTTTCGGCTACGTTCACCGCCTCTTGCCCCGTCATCGAATCGACGACAAGCAGCGTTTCCGTTACGTCCACTTCTTTTTTGATATTTTCAAGCTCTTGCATCAACGTATCGTCGATCTGCAATCTGCCCGCCGTATCCAAGATCACGGTGTCGTAATTCATCGAGCGCGCGTATTCGATCGCCTGTTTCGCTGTTTTAACAGGATCTTGCGTACCTTTTTCAAACACTTCCACCTGCGCGTTTTTACCAACCACTTGCAACTGTGTGATCGCCGCAGGACGGTAAATATCCCCCGCCACCAACAACGGGCGTTTGCCTTGTTTTTTTAACAAAATTGCCAACTTCCCGCAAAGCGTCGTTTTTCCTGCGCCCTGTAAACCGCACATCATGATCACCGTCGGCAATTTGGGCGATACGTCCAATTTCGCGTTTTTCGACCCCATCAAGGCGATCAGTTCTTCGTTGACGATCTTGATCACCTGCTGCGCAGGGTTTAACGACGTCAAGATTTCTTGCCCGACCGCTTTTTCCGAAACGTCCGCGATAAATTGTTTTGCAACCTTTAAATTGACGTCTGCCTCCAACAACGCAACACGCACCTCGCGCATCGCCGTGCGGATCTCCAATTCCGTCAATTTTCCTCGCTTGGTCAGTTTGGAAAATATATGATTTAATCTTTCCGATAATCCACCGAATAAAGCCATTTAACACTCCTCACCGCGTTTCCGCATCCGTTTGTTCGTCCGTGGCGTTCCGTTCGTCCGTTTGGCGGAAAGTTTTTCCGACGATCACGCCGTCGTCCGTCTCCGTCAGCTCCGCGCCGAATTCCCGATGCACGCCGTTCAGCTTGTTTTGCAATCCGTCCCATTCTTCCTGCAATTCGGGATGTGTTTCGCGCTGTATCAAAAGCCAACGCCCCACTTCCGTCATATACGCCGAATATTCTCTCGACAGATCGACCAAAGCCTTTGAAAAACCAAGCTTATTTTCATAATTTTCCAGCTGTTTTCTGCATTTGTGCAAACAATCGGAAACGCTTTGACGGGACACGCCTTTTTGTTCGGCGATCTCGCCCAAAGACAAATCGTAATTGAAATACAGATCGGTGATCTCCCGTTGCGTCGCCGTCAACATCGGCGAATACAGATCCCAAAGTTGAAGAAAATGCAAATCGTCTTTCATTTCCTTCCTCCCGTCCGCTTTCTTTCCGAGAAAAATGCGTTTTGCGCCGTTTTTCAGACCTTTTCGCCTTTTCCGTCGTCTATTATACCCCATAAAAGCACAAGTGTCAAGCAAAAATACTTGACACTTGCAATTTTTTTCAATTTTTTTAAAAAATTCTGTGAAAGAGCTGAAATACGTCTACTAAAATAGCAAACGCAAACAAAGCGATGATCCCGACAAAATGAATGATCGTTTCCACTTTGCGATTGACGGGTTTTTTGCGTATCCATTCGATAATACAAAAAATCACTTTGCAACCGTCCAACGCAGGGATCGGCAACAGATTGAACACTGCCAAATTGACCCCGATAAAAGAAGAAATATATAAAAAGGAGAAAAAGCTGTTGGTTGCCACTTGCGCCGTCGTCGTGATCGTCGTGATCGGGCCGCCCACGGCGTCTATCCCCAATTTCCCTGTCAGCAGTTCGCCCAACGTCCTGATCACGGACGTACCCATTTCCGCCGAATAACGGAATGCGCCGCTTACCGTATGCCAGCCTCCCCGTTTCAACGTCGTCGTGTACGTTTCCAAACCCATTACTTGGTTCATCAACTCTACGTCCGCCATATTTTCAAAATCCGCGTCCGCTTGCAACGTGAGCGTCACCGTTTTTTCTTTCCAGCCCTCTTCCGCGCGGCGAAGCACCTTCACCGAAACGTCGTCGCCCGCTTTTTTGCCTTTCAAACCGTCGATACAATCGGTGATCATTGAAATTTTTTCACCGTTGATCTCCAACAAAATATCCCGCGCGCATAACGTCGGATCGTCCCATTCCGCGTGCGGCACTTCCATTTCCGAAGTGTAACCGATCGGCAAAACAATACACATCGGTTGCCCGTAAACGCCCACCATGATCAGCAATAAAACCAACGCAAGCAAATAATTCATCGTCGCGCCCGCGATCAATACGATAATCCGTTTCCAAGGCGGCTGATCGTTAAATCGAACGCCCTGCGGTTCGGGATATCCGTCTTCCGTGTCCTCTTTCTCCTGCTTTTCCGTTTGTTTTTCCGTTTGGGAAATGGGTGAGTTTTCCTCATTCAACTCAACCATGCCCCCCTCGTTTTCCGTTTTTTGCACGTTGGAGGCAACCTCGTCTGTTTCCGTTTCCTCTCGGATCTCACGGAAAGGTTCGTCATCTTCCGTTGCGGAATTTTCTTCTGACGCTCCCTCTTGTTTCAGACCGTCCGAAGTTTCGTCTTCCATATCGTCCTCGCCGTCAAACGCGCAATAACCACCCAAGGGAATAATACGCAATGCAAACAATTCCCCCGTTTTTCTGCTGCGTTTCTTTAAAATGGCGGGGCCGAATCCAACGGCAAATTCGTTGATCTTAAACCCCAACGCTTTGCCCGCCACGTAATGCCCGAATTCGTGGATCGTTACCATAGCAAGCAAAACGACAACGGCGAGCAACACGCCCCCGATCGTTTTCATCACGCCTGCAAACGATAATATATATGTGCTGATCATACTTGCTGTTTCCAATTTGTTACGTCCTTTCGCTGTTTTTGTTTATACTTGAAATTTTAAAATTTCGCCTATCTATATTTATTGCCCGTTTGCCTTGATATATTCCTCCGCAAACATTCTTGCCTGTCGATCGGTTTCTTTTAATACTTCATACGACAACGTTTTCATCCGTTCCGTCCTTTCCAAAGCCGCCGCTATCGTTTTCGCGATCGCCGTAAACCCGATCTTCTCTTGTAAAAACGCGCGTACCGCCACTTCGCCTGCGCCGTTTAACGCGCAAGGATAATTGTCCCCCAACTCCGCCGCCGTCAATGCCAAATCGTAGCAAGGAAAACGCTTTCTTTCCAACGGCAAAAACCTGATCGCGCCAAGCTTTTCAAAATCCATCGGTTTTAAATCGCAATCAAACCGATCGGGATAAGTGAGCGCAAGCTGAATGGGCAGTTCCATCGACGGATAGCTAAGTTGCGCCAAAATGCCGCCGTCGTCAAATTCCACCATCGAATGAATGATACTTTCGGGCTGTACCAACGTGTGGATCTTTTCCAAAGGCGCGTCGTACAACCACTTCGCCTCGATCACTTCAAACCCTTTGTTCAATAAGGTGGCGCTGTCGATGGTAATTTTCGCGCCCATTTGCCACGTTGGATGTTTCAACGCAGACATAGGTGTCACCTCTTCCAATTGTTCGGGCGTATACGAATAAAACGGACCGCCGCTTGCCGTGATGATCAACCGCCGAAACGATGCGTTTAAACGAAAGCCCAACGCTTGCCAAAGTGCCGAATGTTCGCTGTCTACAGGCATCAGATCGACGCCCGCTTCCCGTATTTTGCCCATCACCAATTCGCCGCCGCAAACCAACGTTTCTTTGTTTGCCAATGCGATATCTTTTCCCTGTTCAATCGCTTTCAAACTGTATTTCAGTCCCGCAAACCCCGTCGCCGCTACAAACGCCACGTCGCCGTATTCGATCGCCTCTGCGCTCGCCTTCTCCCCGTAAACGAATTTTACGCCTTCGGGGATCAGATGCGCAATACGCTTCCCCGCTTCCTCATCGGCAAGCGCCGCAAAGGCAGGTTTAAATTCTGCCACTTGCTGTAAAAAAGTTTCCGTGGAAGAATTTGCCACCATACCGGCAATTTTAAATTTTTCGGGATACCGCCGAACGACCGAACAAACCTGCCGTCCGATCGATCCCGTCGAACCGATCAATGCTATTGTTTTCATATTCCACCTTGAGTATTCCCGTCCGTCGCTACGCCGTCGCCCGACGTCTAAAATATCGCATACAGAATGATAAAGATCACGTATGTGATCAGCGATGCAAACATCGTGCCGTCCAAACGGTCTAACACACCGCCGTGCCCGGGCATAATATTGCCCATATCTTTCAAGCCGACTTTGCGTTTGATACAGCTTTCCACCAAATCGCCAAACGCCGTCGCCACCGCGCCCAACAAACCGATTATCAAATAGATCGGCAGCCAAATTTGCGCATTATCAACAGCGGCTGCATCTATCGAATTTACACCATACACATCGCCAAGCGCTGCATTGTACACATAAAACAAAACCAACGCCCCCAACATACCGCCGACCAAACCGCCGATCCCGCCTATCACCGTTTTATTGGGGCTGAGCTTGGGCGCCATCTTCTTGGGAAAATATTTTTTCAAAAAACGACCGAATACGTATGCAATCGAGTCTGCACAAGGCGATACGATAAACACAAACAGCACGAACAATCGAGAATCAAAGCCGATGCTTGCCAATTCCGAATTGGGCGCAGCGTGATTTCCTAGCGCAAGTACGCAAAGCAACAACGTCGGATATACCGCCGATAAAAACGCCACTCCAAGACTTTCGAGGCTGGTTTCCTCGTGCGCAACCACCAAAAGCGACAACAACGCAACCGACAACGCCAAAACGCATACGCAAAGCGCCAACATACCGCCACCGCTTCCGATCCAATACTCAAATAAAACGCTGGCGGGAATCGCCAATGCCGCAAACGCATACACAATACCGCATTGTTTTTTGGTGACTCTATCCCCCATCGCGCGCAGCATTTCAAACGTGCCGATTAAACCGAATACATACAACATTCCGTCAAAACAAAAATCTCCGTACGGTTGCGGTAAAAATATTTTCAAACAATAAAACGCAACCAACAGAGCGATATAACATATCCCCGATAACAACCGTATTTTCATTTTTTATCACTCCCAAACCGAAAAAACAAACTTGAAAAATAAGTCCGTTTTCATTTCCTTGCAAAACTCCAAAGGGGCGGTTTTTGCCACCGAACTTATCGGTGAACGCATACCTGCCCCCTCCGTTTCGTCTTTTATAATTGTTCGTCCGTCTTCCCGAAACGCCGCGTACGGCGGGAATATTCTTCAATCGCTCCCTCCAAATCCTTATCGGAAAATTCGGGAAACATTTTGTCGGAAAAATACAACTCCGCATACGCCGCCTGATACAACAAAAAGTTGGAAAGGCGTACTTCCTTACCTGTGCGAATGATCAAATCGGGGTCGGGCACTTCCGCCGTATAAAGCAACCGCGAAAAACTTTCTTCCGTCACTTTTTCACCCCGCTCGATCGCGCGGTTCACCGCATGAACAATCTCGTCGCGCGCACCGTAGCAAACGGCAACGTTGATCCCCTTGCCTTGATATTGCGCGGTTTCCGCTTCCGCCTCGCGCAACACCTGCTGTACGTCGTCAGGCAAAAGAGAGATATCGCCGATCGCGCGAAGCCGCACTCCTTTTTCGCACACGCGTCCGAAATATTGTTTAAAATATTTACGGAACAAATCGAACAACCCCTCCAATTCCTCTTTGGGGCGTTTCAAATTTTCGGTAGACAACGCATAGACGGTGATATAATCCACTCCCAGATCAAACGCGTGTTCCATCAAACCGATCATACGTTCCATGCCGTATTTATGTCCAAGCGAACGGGGCATCAAATGTTTTTTCGCCCAACGCCCGTTACCGTCCATAATGATGGCGATATGTTTGGGGATTTTATCCCCCCCCGTAACAAATCCTTTCGACATGGTTTAAACCGTCATCAATTCTTTTTCTTTCGCAGCGATCACGCTTTCCAATTTCGTCATATAACCGGAAATCATCTTTTCCACGTCTGCTTCACAGCCCGACGCTTCATCTTCCGACAATTCTTTTGCAGTCTTCATCTTTTTGATAACGTCCATCGCGTCACGACGGTGATTACGCACCGCAACTTTGCTTTCTTCCCCCATTTTCTTCGCTTGCTTCACCAATTCGCGACGGCGTTCTTCCGTCATATCGGGGAATACCAAACGGATCACGTTGCCGTCGTTGGAAGGCGTCAATCCGATGTTCGATTGCAAAATAGCCTTTTCCACCGCTTTCAACAGCGATTTATCCCAAAGGCTGATCTGCAAACATTTTGCGTCCAAAGCCGAAACGTTGCCAAGTTCTACCAACTTGCTCATACCGCCGTATGCTTCCACTTCCAAACGGTCGAGGATACGGGGATTTGCTCTGCCCGTACGGATCGCGCCGTAATCTCTCTCCAAAGCCAACAGCGAATTTTCTGCTTTTTCTTCCAATTCCATCATCATTTCTTCAATCTTTTCGTTTTCAATCATTGTTTTATGCTCCTTATGTTTTATTTTTCTTATATTTCTCAAACAGTTTTACGCGCAATCGACAAAAAACTGTCCAAACCGTTTCCTTTTAAGTCTATTTTTTCCGTTGTCGGTTTGCCGTTTCCCCCACCGATCTTTATACGGTGATGATCGTTCCCAACTCCTCTCCGCACACTGCGCGTACGATCGAATTTTCCTCGTTCAAGCCAAACGCCAACGTGGGAACGTTGTTTTCCATACACATCGTCGCCGCTGTAAAATCGATCACTTTCAACCCGCGATTGAGGATATCGGCATATTTCAGTGATTCGTATTTTTTCGCCTCGCTGTTGGTTTTGGGATCGCTGTCGTAGATCCCGTCCACGTTTTTCGCCATCAACAAAATATCCGCGTCGATCTCGCAAGCACGCAACGCCGCCGCCGTATCCGTCGAACAATACGGATTCCCCGTACCGCAAGCAAAAATGACGATTCTGCCTTGTTCGAAATGCCGCAACGCTTTACGCAAAATAAACGGCTCTGCCAAAGACACCATATCCAGCGCCGTCTGCACCCGTACGGGCACGCCGCGCTGTTCGATCGCGTCCATCATCGCCAGCGAGTTCATCACCGTCGCCAACATACCCATATGATCCGCCGTCGTGCGGTCCATATTTGTGCCTTGACGCCCGCGCCAAAAGTTTCCGCCGCCGATCACCAAACCGACCTGCACACCCATATTATGAATTTGCACGATCTGTTCCACCACAGGCGCAATCACCTCGTGATTGAGCCCAAAATGCTGATCTCCGGCAAGCGCCTCGCCCGAAAGTTTCAATAAGATCCTTTTGTATTTCGGCTCCATATTTTCCTCCGTTGAAAGTGAAATTTATCTTATTATTTTTTATCCAAAACCGTTAAAAACGTGCGTTGAAAAGGAATTTTTCCCCACAGATATTCCACGGGTAAAAAAACGCCCATTCGCACTTATATCCATTATAGCATATTTCTTCCAAGAAAGCTATAAGATTTACAAAAAAAGTCGGTAAAAATTGTGATTTTTTTGTAAAAAAAGTGCGCGTAGGCAAAATTAAATTGCCTCTACGCGCCTTCCCGTCCTTGTTATTCAAATTTCAATATCGCCGAACATCTCCAATTGGTAAATCCGCCTTTCCCGTCGAACATTCCGATTTTGTAATATTCATAATATAATTCGTACACAAACACGACTTCAACATTTGCTATCTGCTTTGTTGTATCGACGTCTACTGAAAGTGTTTTTACCATATTAATCGACATTCCTGCAAAGATGTCCGTTGCTTTACTTTCCGTCGATTTGCCGTCTGTATAATTCACTTTCACGTAATACGCACCTTGTTTAATCTGCGTACCATTGATATTTGTGCCATATACTTGCCCTGCATAATCGCTTGATTCCACCTTATGGCAATACCAATTATTCCATTTTAACGTAGGACCGGCGGCAGTGGATAATTGGCCCGGATTCGCCAACAACTGAAAAGCAAGCGATAATGTTTGTCCGTTTGCAACGATATAATTACCTGCGTCAGTCTTTACACACCCTTTCACCGTTAAATTGATCAATTCGAACGTACTGTGCATTATTGTCGCATTAGCATCCCCTGCAACCGCCGGATTATAACTATTGTCCACCGCGCAATTTTGCCTATTCAACGATACCAATTCATCAGCCGCATACAACCATTTTGCCGTATACGTCACATTTGCAGTAGGCACAACGGTTGCTCCGCATTTTTGTCCCGAAGCGTCGTACCAGCCAAGGAAAACACGATTATAGGCTTTGGATTCGGGAAATGAAAAACTTTCACCTGCTTCAATCGGATATTCGCCTCCTTTATCTCCCCCATCCGCATTTAACGTAACCAAATATCCCCAACGAGCATACACAATACAATCTTCCGCAATTTCCCAATCGGATAAAGACAAACCCTTTTCATTTGTCAATCGTTTATTCCCCTCAGTAAACCAGCCGATAAATACAGCGTCGTTTTTTACAGGTATTGGAAACTTGAAACTTTTATTAAACGTTACGTCCGTTTTACTCTCCGTAATGTTACCGCCACAAGCTTCATAAAAGATTTCATATTGATTTTCTTGCCATTTTGCCGTATAGGTTACATAACTTTCCGTAGGAGAAACCGCACCTTCTTTTTTGAGTCCGTTTTCATCATACCACCCCAAAAACGTATACCCATTTCTTTCGCAAACAGGAAGAATAAACGAATCACCGTTTTTCACGTAACGCACTTCTACCGTTTCCCCATCGTTCCAATCCAAAACGATGTTCGTTCCATCTTTATATAATTCCCCCATTTTCACTTTCAGTTCTTCGTATTGATCGTTGCAACCATTATAAAGATACTGCGTTAATATCTGCTTTGCCGTTGCATATCTATCATCCAAAAAATCCCACACGCAATATAAACTCTCATCCGGAACGTCAATCAACACATAATTTACGTTTTCTTCTTTATTTAAACTGTTTACCCATTGCGTGAAATGAGCTCCTGCTCCTTCCAAAGAATTCAAATCAATAAAGTTTGCGGCGTCACCACCAATTGCCGTTGCGGAAAATTCCGTTTGAACTTCTTGGCTTACATGATCTTTTAAATATTCCACTTCAACGCCTGCGCCGCCACCAATATTCAATCCCAAATCGAAAATACCGTCGATTGCACAACTAACCCCGTTATACACATCCACTTTTCCGTTGATTGTAAACATTTGATCGGTTTTATCCGTATGCCCGTAAACTTCATAATGCACGTCGCATTTCGCGCCGTATATTGCCGCCGTAATAATATGTGTGCCGTAAATACTGATAAATTGTTTAGCCGTCATTTCTCCATTATTTACCATTTGCGCATGACGAAGAAAATCATCTGACAAAATCGAAATCATCTCGTCGGGATTTTTATATCCCTTTATTTCTTCTTGATACTGGACCCTATTATACGTTAAATCGTAAAACACCGTCGTCGTTTCTTCAAAAAAGGTTTTTTCATACGCGGTGTTAACTCCAAAATCAAACCCTTGCGTTGCATTTAATAAACCTTCTACCCCCAACGACAAACCATTATTGATTTTTCCGTTTACTTCCAACACCAATTCATCCAAATAAGACGTCAAATTTTCCTCATACGTGCGCTCTGTGTTTTGTTTTTTTACTTCTGTACGCACGCGTTCGAGTTTTTCAAATTTGTCCTCATCAAAAATACTCACCGTCCCCGAAGCAAAATCAGTGTAACCGCCTGTCAATAAATTTATCGCAGTCCCCAACCCTCTATTTACTGTCACAGTCGGTTCTACGTTTTGTTCTCCACTCAAAGAAGAATCGTTATTCGTCGTCGAGGATCCCGACGATGAATTTCCAACGCTATTTTGCGGAGTTTCTATCGTAATTGAACACCCCGATATCGCCGTAACGCTTATCAAAACGCAACAAAAAGCCAACACTCCAACCCCTAATTTTTTCAAGCCCTTCATATAGCCTCCTATAAATTTTACCAAAAGCATCGCATTATTTTCAGCACAATTTTTAAGTATTACGTCTATGTTTTTCATAAAACTATTTGCATAATGCTTTACTTTGATTTCTTTTATTATACTACTAAATTTTAGTAGTGTCAACTAATTTTTAGTAGTTTGGGATAAAATAATAAAGTATGGAAAGTTATCAAATCGGAAAAAAAATAAAAGAATTACGCAAAGAAGCTGGTTTCACTCAAAAACAAATGGCAAAAATGCTGAATAAATCGGAAACAGGATATGCCAGTTGGGAACAATGCTTAGCTGAACCGAGCGTCAACGATTTGCGCACGCTGTGCCGCATTTTTGGCATTTCCGCGGACGATCTGCTTGGTTTAGAAGACGAAACAGAAAGAAAAAATCTACCGTGAACGCGTACACGGTAGGCTCATTTTTATAAAAAACAAAAAAACGCCGCGCAGAAATCAACTTCCCGCGCGGTTTTTTTCGTAATGCGAATGATTAGTTTTTCATTGCAGCAACTTGTTTTGCAACTTCTTCGCTGAGGTCTTCGCTCTTCTTTTCAAGACCTTCGCCCATTACAAAGAAGACAAACTTGTTGATGTTGGTGTTTGCGCCTTTCAACAAATCGCAAACTTTCTTCGAATCGTCCTTGATAAACGCTTGTTCGAGCAAGCAGTTTTCTTCGTAGAACTTCTTGATTCTGCCCATCACCATCTTTTCTGCGATCGCTTCGGGCTTCCCTTCGTTCATCGCCTGCTGCTTCAACACTTCTTTTTCCTTTTCGATCGTTTCGACCGAAACTTCTTCTTTGGTGAGGTATGCGGGCTTCGTGAACGCGATTTGCAACGTTATGTCGTGCGCAGTTTCTTTTGCAGCGTCGGTTGCTTCGCCGCTCATATCCAACATAACGCCCAACTTGCCGCCAAGGTGGATATAGCTTTCAAGGAAGCCTTCCGTCGTATATTTTTCAAATCTTCTGATCGCAAGTTTTTCGCCGATGATCGCGATTTTGCCTTTCAAATAATCTTCTACGGTTGCGCCGTCTGCCATCGTGCAAGCAAGCAATTCTTCTACGGTTGCGGGGTTGTTCTTAATAACAACTTTCGCAGCTTCCGTTGCGATTTCCGAGAATTGAGGGTTTTTTGCAACGAAGTCGGATTCGCAGTTGATTTCGATCAATACGCCCGTATTGCCTTCGATATAGCAAGCAACGATCCCTTCTGCCGCGATACGGGAAGCTTTCTTTTCCGCTTTTGCGATGCCTCTTTCTCTCAAAAGGTCAGCAGCCTTGCTCATATCGCCGTCTGCGTCCGTCAATGCCTTTTTACAATCCATAACGCCTGCGCCGGTTTTTTCACGAAGCGCCATTACGTCTTTTGCGGTAAATGCCATAATTGTTTTCTCCTTATTCTATATTTTCGATCATTTTTCTTCTAAATTTTAAGACGCGGCGCTTTTATAACAAAAGCGCCGACACTTTTCCAAAATCAGCTTACGCTTCTTCTTCCGCCGCAACCACTTCTTCAATGGATTCGGGAACTTCTGCGTCAGCCATCGAAACGGTTTCTTCTGCTTCTTCAACAGGAGCAGCCGCCACAAGCGCTTCTTCGCCTTGGTTTGCTTCGATAACTGCGTTTGCGATAACGGACGAAATGAGTTTGATCGCGCGGATCGCGTCGTCGTTGCCGGGGATCACGTAATCGATTTCGTCGGGATCGCAGTTGGTGTCGGTGATCGCAACGATCTTAATGCCAAGTTTCTTTGCTTCCTTAATTGCGATGTCTTCGCTGTGAGGGTCAACCACGAACATAACGCCGGGCATAGCCTTCATCGTTTTGATACCGCCAAGGTTTGCCTGCAATTTGCCCATTTCTTTCTTCAAGAGCATAACTTCTTTCTTGGGCAACGCTTCGAAATCGCCGTTCGCTTCCATCGCTTCCAATTTTTCCAATCTTTCAACACGGCTTCTCATCGTCTTGAAGTTGGTAAGGCAGCCGCCAAGCCAACGGCTGTTTACATAATACTGACCGCAACGTTCTGCTTCTTCTTTGATTGCGTCTTGCGCCTGTTTCTTCGTACCAACGAAAAGAACGGTTTTGCCTTCTTTAACGCTTTCGCAAACGAACGTATACGCTTCTTCGATCAACTGTGCGGTAAGTTGCAAGTCGATGATGTGAATGTCGTTTCTTGCCGCGAAGATATATTTCTTCATCTTGGGATTCCACTTTCTCGTCTGATGACCGAAGTGTACGCCTGCTTCCAAAAGCTGCTTCATAGTGATAACTGCCATAATTCAAACCTCCGTTTTACCTCCCCGCCTTGTGTTTGGCTCGTAACAGACGTCCGCATGAAAAAAAATTTACGGACACGGATTACGCACAATAAGCGAGTGTGAATTTTTAGCTTTACCATTTTACCATATTAAACAAGCAAAAGCAACTTATTTTACACTGTTTTTGCTATTTTTTTGTAAATTTTTCCGATATTTACCCTTGATTTTCTAAATCTGCCCGAAACACAAGCGCGCCGCTTGCAAAATATTTTAAAAATAAGGCAATTCCCTCGTCGGGATACAGGCGAAAAATCAGCTTTTCCGCGTCTTTACTTTCTATTTTTGCACTGCCGCATTCACAAGAACCTTGCCCCTCGCCCGTTAAAAACAAAGCTTTCCACATCACGACCACGTCGTTTTCTTCCACCTTATCCGAATCCTGCCAATCGGCAGTGGGCATTGTCAACATCCAATCTCCGTCGTCGTAATTCAGCCCGATATTTTCGCGATAAACCCAAGTTTCTATATACGGTGCGCAAATTTTTGCAGGATAACTTTCGGCAATGGCGATATCCGTTCCTTGAAAACGAAGCCGTATCAAATCCCCTTCCTTTAAAGGGTTTTTATAATAAAAACCGTCTTTGAAAACATTTGAACCTTCTTCAACGGCGCTCGGCAACGTGCAAACACCGATATTCGGAATATCCACCACCAAACCGCCGTATTCCTCCAACGTCCGCACCACTCCGTAAAAATCCGTTGACGGCGCAAGTGTTGGCGGCACGAACACTTTTCCGACATCCTGCCAATTGCACCCCGAAAAACAAATGCAGAGCAAGCCACAAAACATCGTCACCAGCCATTTTAACATCTTTTTCATCACATTTTTCCTCCTTGATGGAAGTTTTACACCTATATAACGTAGTAAAGCCGTCTTTTACTCAGCAAATCGTCAAAAAATTTCCACAAAAACACTTTTGCGAAAATAAATTCAACGCGTACATGGTGCAGGCATTTTAATTTCAACGCGTACACGGCAGGCATGTTTAAAAAAGAAAACCGCCTTTAGATTTTTTTCTAAAAGCGGTGTTTTCCATTACATCAATTTTCTTTTCCGTCAATCGCCGCAGCGTCGCCATCGTCTTCATAATCTTCATATTGATGACAAAATTCCGCAAACACTTCATCTAACAACTGTTCGTCTTCCAAAGGTACCAACAATGCGTCGTCCCCTTCGCCTTGCAGGTTGAAAATAGCAATTTCGTCTTCTTCCTCTTCCGTTTCTGGTTCTGCCTTTTGGAAACAGCAATACATCCCACCTCTATATTCGATCGTCGCGATATGATACAATTTTTCCACCGTTCCGTCTTCCGCTTCCAATTCGAAAATACGGTTTTCTTCGTCTTCGTATTCTTCATTCAACTCGTTTTCATTGTCTAACATAGATATTTCCTCCGATTTTTTATTTTTATTTTTTTCTCGCGATAAAAAACTTTCCAAAATGTACGACGCCGCAATCGAATCGATCGTCTTTTTTCTATCCTCCCGTTTCACGCCGCCCATAATCTGCGTTTCCCGCGCCTGCATCGTTGTAAAACGTTCGTCTTCCAGTTCGATCGGCAAAGAGGTTTTTTCCTTTAATGCCTCAATAAATTGACGCGTTTTTACCGTTTGAATACTTTCCGTCCCGTCGAAATTATAGGGCAGACCGCACACGATCACCCCCACGCCCCTGTCTTCGGCAATTTTCGCGATCATCGCCACGTCTTTTTGAAAATTCCCGACGCGGACGTACGTTTCGCAGGGCATAGCATATTCGTTGAAGGGGTCTGATATCGCCACCCCGATTCGTTTGTTGCCTATATCAAAGGCGATTGCTCTCTTCTTTATCATATCGATATTATAGCACAAAAATACCGCTCTGTCTATCATTTTTACCAACTTTTTCCGCCTTGCATAATCTCTTTATTTCGTCACATACTGCCTGTAAAGGAGATCGATATGGAAAAATTAGTAATCGGAATGTTGATCGGCGGCGTTGCGGGCGCGCTGCTCACCGCCAATAATTATAAAATGCGTACTTTGGTGAAAAAAAGCCAAGAAGAAGTGCAAGCGAAACTCGACCAGTTGATGGACGATAAGATCCGCGAATTTGAGGACGGCACAGAAAAAATGAAAACGGAAATGAAAGAAAAAGCGGAAGAATGGAAAGAAAAAGCCGAAGATCTTAAAACAGCCACCAAAAACGGCGTGGAAGAAGTAAAAGAAACGGTGAAAGAAAGCGTCGAAAACGTGAAAAACGCCGCAAAGAAAACAACCAAAAAGAAAACGGCGTCCCCTTCAGCACGCAAAACGGCAACTAAAAAAGCGGAAGGAGCAAACGGTTCGACGGGCGCGAAAGGCTCACCCGCCCCTGCCGTCGGTTGATCGACCGTTTCATAAACTTTTCAACGCATACACGGTGGGCAGAAACAAATATATCCACCAACCATGTACGCGTTGAATTTTTCACAATGACAAAATCAAAATAAACGAAACAAGCCACCGTAAATGCGTACACGGTAGGCTTGTTTTTCCTAATCAACATTTTACGTTTTGCGTTTTGTACGTTTCCATTTCTTCTCGCATCGCTTTGTTTTCCGCACGCAAACGCTCGTTTTCCGTCTTCAACGCTTGCGCCAAACGATCGTAAAGCGCATTGATCTCATTTTCCAATCTCCGCCGCAAAAAATCCCGATCGGGCAAACGAGGTTTTTCGTTTTTTTTCACAGCCGATCGCGCAGAAACCCCTTGCGCCAACTGTGCTGCTTCTTCCCGCAACCCCATTTCCGTCGCCAATTCCGCCAAACGCTTGGGTTCTTTTTTTAACGTATTTCGATATTTATTTTGCAACCGTAACATCAATTTATCATCTCCGCCAGACAAATTGAAAATAGCGCGCCGTACGGACAAACCCTTGCTTTTTTCTGCCAAAATACTCCGCAACGTTCTGTCCGTTTCTTCCTCTGTAAATTCTCGTATTTTTTCCACCGACAAACTCGATCCGTCCAACAACCGCACGATCCGCTCGTCCTGCTTTTCGTTTTTCATCAACGCATAATAATAATTGCGTACACTGCCTTTCGCCCGACCGTTTCGCGCCCCGTACGTTTCAAATAAATACGTAAGCGTTTTTCCCGCCTGCTTGCCTTCTTTGATATATTCCACCAAATTTTTTGCTTCTTCTTCCGTATAACCGTTGATCTTATTCATAAATTCACCTCCGATTTTTTAATTTCGTTTTGATTATTTACCCTTTTTTCTGTATTTATACATTTTCCCAAACAAAAAAATATACAATAAATTATGAAACTCTATTTTTTATCCGCGCGTCCTTGCGCTTTGACCCTCAACGGCGCTTATTTCGGCGTCACCGACACGTTTGAACGCTTTGCAGAAATTTCCTTAAAAGACAACGTTTACGTACAATTTATCCCCGAAGGAAGACATCCGATCGGGTTCTTTTTGACGGAAAATATCCGTTTTCAGCCGCCCGTCGGTTGCGAAGTTTATCTATTAAAAGACGGGATCGCCCTTTTCGCGCGTGACTTTCCGCCCACCGATCTTTCTTTAAAAGTCATTACGCAACAACGTTTCGACGACAACCTGATCACCGTGTTTCAACAAGGCGATATACAGCTTTCTTTGGAAACGCAAAAAGGCTTGTTCATCTCAACCCTGCCCCCAGCATTTTCTGTTTGCAAGGTGTCTTTTCACAACAATTTTATCCTTTTGGAAGGCGACGGAGATGCAAAAAAGGTGCTAACCGTGTACGCGTTAAACGGAAAATGCCTGTTACAAGAACAAATTCTTTGTTATTCCTATGAAGAAAACGCACTCAACGCAACCCTGCCCCTATCGGACAGCTTGGGACGTGTCGCCGATTGTTCTTGGGAGCTTTCGCAAGAAGCATGTAAGCAAACCAAATTTCTTCTTCGACAACCCCTTTCTCACACAGACTGCGACAACACCCAAACGATTCTTGACGAACTAATCCCCTTCGCCTTCTTTGAAAGCGTATTAATCGGGGCAAATTTCAACGATATGCTTTCCGATGAGTTGCAACCCGACTCTGATAAAATCAAAGCTTTTTTGGGGGATTTTTGCGCCGTTACGATCACAGACAATCCTTCTGTCTGCGGTTTGGTAAAAAAACTCGCCGATCGGTTGTATGAAGTCACCTACTACACCGTCACAACAAAAGAGGGAAAAATTACAGACGTCACAACTGCAATTTAACCCTTTGAAAAGCCCTTTTCGACAGAATTTACCAAGAAAAGCGATACGCAAGTGCTTGACAAGATATTCCCCCCTATTGTATAATATGGTAGATTGAAAAAATAAAAGGAGTGAAAAAGCATTATGCAAAAAACTATTTGTAAAAAAATTTACGACACGGAAACGTCTACCTTGATCAAAAAAGTAACGTTTGGAGAATTTGGCGACCCCGCAGGCTATGAAGAAAGCCTTTATCAAACGGAAAGCGGTAATTTCTTTCTTTACACCAACGGCGGTGCGGATTCCAAATACAAAAAAGAAGACATCACCCGTATGGGCGCAGAAAAGAAAGACGCTTGGCTGAAAGCAAACGCGTAAGCGAAAACGGATATCGGTCTGCAATCGAAAAACTCAACCTTTTTAAATTTTACAAACAAAAAACACGACCGTACGCCATACTTGGCTGGGCCGTGTTTTCTTTTGTTTTATGCTTGCGATCGCTATGTTAGATCGCTTCTTCTTACGCACGATCGTTTATCCGACGATCGATACAAAAATCAGTATTTTTCCACCGTCACTTTCTTAATAGTGATAGGCGAAACGGGAACACTGTACGTTGCCGTTGCGTTATCCGTGCCGACAAACGGATCGTTGTCGTCGATATCCACAACGTATTCTTCCACGAAGTCCCCTTCGTACGCTTCCAAAGCCGCCTTCAAATCTTCCAAATCGTCCACACTGCCCTCTTGCAACGTCGCAAACGTACAATATGCCTTGCTGTTGGTGGAAGAATCGGAAAGCGAAATACTGAACAACGACGTCGCACTGTTGTATCTGTAATCTTTCGACGAAACGCCACTGCCATCCGCGCGCACTACCGACACCATATATTCGCCCTCGTCCACCTTTTTATTGCTGTAATACATCGTCAACGAACCGAAACTTTCGGAAAGGTCGCCGTTTTTCACTTTAAAGCTGTTGTCTTCAAATTCGCCGTATAAGGTGTAGGTGGGCGTCGTTTTTTCCGCGTCGGTGAACACCGTCCAATCGTGTTCATACGCAGAAACGGTGTTAAAATAATCTTTCTCGACGATCCCACCGTGTTCGCCGCCTGCAACGTAAGTATAACCGCCCGTGTACAATTTGCCGCCGTCCACATCGTAATCATGGATACAAACGTCGTTATAATATTTCTTTTCTACCAACTTCAAGAAATGCTTTACGGTAGCCGGCGCAATTTTACGGTATAATTTATAATGAAGCGTATACGTTTCTCCGTCAAATTCAATCTGCATTTTCACTTCGGGATTATCCGTTTCGCAAGCGGTGAACATAGCCACCGAACTCACCGTCGCGGTAAGCGCCAAAACACTGCACAACACTTTTTTAAAGATCTTTTTCATAGACATAATAATCTCCCAATTATTTTACACTTCTATTTTACCTGTTATTTTTCAATCCGTCAAGTGCTTTTACGATATTTTTTCCATATTTTATGTAATTTACACAAAACATGTGCAAAAAAACGACCTGCAAGCGTTTGCAAGTCGTTTTTGTTTGCGTTTTGTAAAAACTTTCGCTTCGTAAAACTTATTTAAGTTCTGCCGTAGCGCCGTTTTCCTTAAGTTTTGCAACGAGAGCTACTGCGTCAGCTTTGGGCATAGCTTCTTTGATCGTACCCATTTCTTCAACAGCTTTCTTCGCGTCTGCAAGGCCAAGACCGGTAGCTTCACGTACAACCTTGATGATTGCGATCTTGTTTGCGCCGATGTCCTTAAGAACAACGTCGAATTCCGTCTTTTCTTCTGCTGCGGGAGCTGCGTCAACTGCTGCGCCGCCTGCTGCGGGAGCTGCTGCTACTGCTGCGCTTACGCCAAATTCTTCTTCCAATGCTTTAACGAGTTCGTTCAATTCGAGAACGGTCATAGCTTTTACTTCTTCAATAAGTTTCTGTACATCCATGGTTTTTTAATCCTCCGATAATTTTTTTAATGATTTTTAATTTTTGATAAATAATAAGTTGTTTGATAATACAATAAATACTATCAGTTGTTTTCTTTTGCCTTCGCGATCTGATCCAAGACACCAACAAATTTGGACAAGGACGATTGGAAGCAACCAAGCATTTTCGCAATAAGCACTTCTTTCGAAGGAATTGCCGAAAGTTCTTTCACTGCCGCTTTGTCAAGATACTTGTTTTCTACGTAAGCGCATTTGGGAACTACCTTTTCCGCCAATGCGGGGTTTGCTTTCGTTTCCTTTGCGAATACTGCAGCTGCGCTGGTTTCGTCTGCGCCGAATACCGTCGCCGTCGTACCGTTGAGGTCTGCGTCAAAATCCGTGATACCCAATTCGTTAAAAGCGCGTCTTACCAACGTGTTTTTATAAACTTTGTATTCACAATTTGCTTCTCTGAATTTGTTACGAAGAGCCGTCACTTCCAACACGGTGAGCTTGTTATAATCCGCAAGGACTACCGATTTGCTTGCCGCAATTTTCGCTTTGATCTCTTCTACGACTTGTTTTTTAGCTTCTACGTTTGCCGACATTTTTTTACCTCCTTTAAGCGTCCGCCATCAGCCTTCAGCGGTTCGCCCGATATAAAAAATACCTTACGCCGCACGGCATAAGGACACAATCACACTCTCGTTCTTTTGTTCTCATACCTCGACGAGCGGCTGTTGCCATCAAACCTTATAAGATACTCGTTTTCTACGGCTGTTGAATTTTTACCATATCATTATATCATTCCCGTCAAAGGCAGTCAAGCAATTTCACTGCCCTTGACGAAAATTTTTACAATTTTCCGCGAAAATCCTACGTTTCGCTAAATAATGCCGCGTTTTTCAACGCTTTTCGGCGTTTTGTTATGCTTTGGGAGCAACTTTTACGCCGGGGCCCATCGTCGATGCAAGGGTAACGCTCTTAATATACGTACCTTTTGCCGATGCGGGCTTCGCTTTTACGATTGCATCCATAAGCGCGGTGTAGTTTTCCACAAGCTTTTCTTTACCAAAGCTCTTTTTGCCGATCGGGCAGTGGATAATAGCGGTTTTATCCAAACGATATTCCACTTTACCTGCTTTCACTTCTGCAATTGCTTTTTCTACGTCCATCGTAACCGTACCCGATTTAGGGTTAGGCATCAAGCCTTTCGGACCGAGGACACGACCGATACGACCAACCATACCCATCATATCGGGCGTCGTGATCATAACGTCGAAATCGAACCAGTTGTCGTTTTGGATCTTTGCGATCAATTCTTCAGCACCTACAAAGTCAGCGCCTGCTGCTTGCGCCGCGTCTGCTTTCGCACCCTTTGCGATAACCAAAACTCTCTTGGTTTTACCCGTACCGTTGGGAAGGACAAGCACGCCACGCACTTGTTGATCTGCTTGACGGGGGTCAACGCCCAAACGAACGTGCATTTCGATCGTTTCGTCAAACTTTGCTTTTGCGGTTTCCAACAAAACGGAAACTGCTTCGTTTGCTTCGTATTGTTTCGTTAAATCAAACGCTTTTACGCTGTCTTGATATTTCTTTCCGTGTTTCATCTTCTACGCCTCCTTGCATTATTCCTCAACGGTAACGCCCATACTGCGAGCGGTGCCGGCGATCATGCTCATAGCGCTTTCCAACGACGTGCAGTTAAGATCGGGCATCTTCGTCTTCGCGATTTCTTCAACCTGCGCTTTCGTCAACTTACCAACCTTCACCGAGTTGGGCTTTTCGCTTGCCGTTTCCAAACCAAG